>WQSG01000044.1 GCA_009788055.1 Defluviitaleaceae bacterium
GGTTCTCCCCCAAACCCCCTCTCCAAAAAAACTTTAATATTTATGGAACACGCCCCGAATACTATTGAGGATATTTTATCATAAATAACACAATAAGCCAATCGCAAGGCACGAAAAAAAACCACCCATATAGCGTTAGTATGACTTAACTCTCTCAAATGCTTTTATTTCGGGTTACTAAAAAGAATGAAGATAAAATCCACGATATAAAGATACTTGCAAACCCCAAGAGCATAGCCCTTACCACGGCTGAGTTGCTTGTGCTTGTTCCAAGAGCTGACAACATCCAAAAAACTAAAAATATGACGGACAACAATCCTGCGTAAACAGGGAGTGTCGGCAGTTTTAAACTCAACTTGGAAAAGGGCAATAAGGATTCAAAAAAGGAGTACGAAGTTCTGACAATGGCAATGTAAATAGCCGCCCTGAAAAAAATCAGAAAAGTTTGAGTTGTTAAAAATCCCTCATTTGCAAGTAGATAGTTCCTAATAAAAAGAATGTAGTCTACTCCATAGTGATGGACAACCCAAAAATATACAAGCCCTACGGTCACAAAAAATTTGGCCACAAGGATTAAATGCGTTGCTTTCAGCGCATATAATGTCTTTTCGTTTTCGTTGCAAGTATTTTTGTTGATGTTTGTTTTGTTCAATGCAGCCACTCCTCATGTTTTAAAAATAAAACCAACCAGCGGAAAGGTGTTTCATATACAACCTTACCACCAGTTGATTTTAGTCGGTTTATGTGCGCATATCAGTGCAACGCAACCGTTTTATCTTCGCCCAACAATGGTAGAGTGCCACTCCCACAATCGACCGCCTGAAGATATTTGTACTGAATTTGTGTTCATGACTTCAAAAAAATTATTCCAAGGATTCCAAATTGAATAAGAAGAATGCGTACCCGGAACATACGTATACCCTCTTATTACAAACGCATGGTCACCTCCATCTGATAAGTTTTGTGTAGATATCATAATTGGAATGTTTCTGCGTAGTTCCGTTTGCACTTCCCTTAGCGTAAGTGTTTGCCAAAACCTCATAGATACTCCAAATCCACGGGATGTATATGCGCGTTCCATTGCTCCCCATGAAAAAGAACGTCTTTCCAAATCCCGCAAGGGCATTCCGGCATATGCATCTTGCATCAGGCGCAGTGCGGTTATTGATGTATCATTTCCCCTCATAAACCGCAAAATCATTGCTGTTGCATACGCACCGCACCAAGGGCGACTTCCTTGTCGCTCGGTAATTCTCACATCAAGAAATCTTGAAGAAACTCCACGTGGTTCTATTGCCGAGAAATCAAAGCGAATTGCAGAACCCGTTGCAGTTTTTATAAAAGGTTCTGCTGTTGATGTTTCGATATGAATTGTAGAAGTAAGCGGTGAGACCGTAGATAAATCGTCAAAGCCAGCAGTCAGCATAACACCGACAGGCAAATCACCCATTGGATTAGGTGATAGAACTTCACTAACACCATCAACCAATCTCATAAGATTCCCATTGTCATAATACAGAGTTACGGCATCAAACGACCGCATTTTTGAAGAATGTAAAAGGGTATTAATTTCATCAGCAAGATAAGGGGACAATATTCCCGTGTAAGTTACTTTGCTGTTTTCTCGTGATTGAAACTCATCCACAAACACCCTAAATGTTCCAACAACAATACCATCAGAAATTACAGGAAAGTAGTGCGTCAAAACATCTGTACTTGGAATCGTGAACGGTGTACCCAGTGAGACATCTTGTCCAACACTAATGGAGCCACCCAGTATTGCCGCTTTCAGAAAAAACTCGAAGTTGTCATTCGCATAAACCCACGCTCCTGTTGTAACCTCTTGGGAGTATATAGCCAGCCCAATGCCGGAACTGCGTGTGGTTGCAGTAATGGTAGTCGGAAAAATAATCATGCTAAAGATGAAAAATACCGACAACATAAAAATTTTGTGCTGTTTCATAAGTTAAATTCCTCCTTCAATTTGGAAAGCAATCCAATCTCTCCCCTGTAAAACGGAAAAGTGTATACTGTCCATCAACAACAAGTATTAGGTTGTCACCTGAATGATATAATTTCGCGCCAACATAATCAGGTGTATTGGTCTGTAAATTTTCAGTAGCATCCTGAATCCACTGTACAGAATCGGCAACCTCGCCAATATGGCTGTACGTATCATCCAAAAGTCTTCGGGCTGCACCCCACAATCCGTAGATAAAGTATATTCTACCATCTACATATATTGCAGGTGCAGGTAGTCCAGGGGGAGGAGGGATGTTCTGGTCGTAGCTCTTAGAATTTTCTTCACCACCGGAAACTTTATCTACCATAGGTGTGTTCTCTCCTTCACAAGAAACAGTAAAAATCACCAATAAAGTAAGTATAGTAGCTAATAAAGAAAATGCCTTCACAACTTTACATCCCTTCTCCGATTTAGTTCGCTCTTGTAGTTCTGCTAATGGAAACAATTTCACTTGTTCCATTTCTGAAGACAGTCGCCGTGAGCGTAAGGCGATAGTCGTGTCCCCGGGCTACATAGTGGGGGCGTTCCCATACCCAAATAGTTCCTGTGGCACTTAAATTGTTCCACGTTCCAATGTGGGCAAAAGAGCCGTTGGGGTTTATCCGCTCTAAGCGGGCATTAACGGAAATGCGCTCTGTACCGGGTCTGCCGATTACAGAACCTGACATTAAAGCTCTGCCGTTGGTTATTTCCAAACCTGCCACTGCGGAAACCGTATGCGTCCAAAGTGGCTCAATGGGGACATAACTGAAAGTTTGCACAGGTTCATTTGCGTATGTTGGCGTTGGAAGCCCGACAACAAGCATCGTAAGTAGGCACAGAGAAAAAAACACTCTTTTAACCATAAAAAATCACCTCCCTTCGTTATATTTTTCCGCCCTACTTATATAACGGTAGAAAGTGAGTTTTGGTGACAAATTTTACTAATTTTTTTATTTACCCTACGATTATGTTTTCTGCTATCCTTATAAGTGTTTCGGTATCAAGTGTGGTGGTGATAGTAATTACGCCGTTTTCGATTGCCCACATTACTTTGTTTGTCCCATAGTCATAAATAGATGTAAATAGATTTGCACTTGCGCCGAGTATTTGAATTTCGGAAAAAACCATGTATTCGTAATCCACTCCCATGAAAAAGTCACTTCCCATAAGTCGCTGTATAATAATTTGGTTGTCGCTATCGTCCGCAAAAACATACATCGTCATAGATTCCATTGCGTGGTTACTTACCAATTCAAAACCTTCCGGTTTATACCCTAAGACAATTTTGCCATCGCCGGGGGTAGGTCTGTCCCCTAGTCCAAAATCAAAAGCGACGTAATCCCCTCTCATATCAACAAAAAAATTCAATATAAAATTTCGGGAAGCTTCAACGGACATTGCCGCACCAATGCCCAAAACGGCAATAACACAAAAGCCTGCCGCTATTTTTGTAAATGCGCGGATAGCTTTTTTTGTTTTGATTGCCCTGCTCTCCCTGTTGATTACGGCGTAGACCTTTTTGTCCAAGGATTTAGTTCGCGGGTACAGTTTGTTCAGTTCTTCGCAACTTGGCATTGCGTCCATTTCTTCCTTCAAAGCTTCGTCTGCTGCTATTTTAAACAACGCGTCAAATATTTTTTCATTTAGTCCATCGTTCGCGCTATTTTTCATTCTTTTCACCTGCCCATATTTTTTGTGCCATTTTCCTTGCCCTTGATAACCGCTTTTTTGAATTGGCATAACTTATTCCCAGTGTTTGCGCGATTTCATCGTGGTTGTATCCACTTGCATAAAGGTACGCCACTTCTTTTAATCGGGTTGGCAAGGATTTAATTATTCGTATTAAAGAAGCACAACTGTCTTGGTTTTGCAAATCATCCAAAATGTTAATGCGTTCATCCGGTATATCATCAAAGGTGTCTACTATATCTTCTTTGCGACGAGTCCGTTTATTGTAGGCGTCGTAAGAAAGGGTCTGTACTGTACTAACGATATAACCCTTCGTTTGGTGACAGGAAATATCTTTCAATTTGTCAATATTGCGATTTATTTTTATAAATGCTTCCGCTACGGTATCTTCCGCCAAAGTATTGTCTTTCAATATGCTGTTGGCAACAAATAGCATTGTGCCGTAATATTTTCCGTATATTTGCTCTAACAAGTTTTCATTTTTTTGTTCGGGAAATGCAAAAAACATTGGCAGCAATTTATACTCCCCCTTTTTGATATCCCCTCTCAAAAAAAACAGGGACAACAAAAGTTACCCCCAATGTCTTATATTTTTTTCATTTTCGTGACTGGTCTTTGTCGATATCCCTGTGGTGGATTGCAATTGGGTTTTCGTGGACGGAAAGGGCTTTGTGCAGTTCCTGCGAAAGCGTAACAGAGCGGTGTCGCCCGCCCGTGCAACCGATTGCCACGATAAGCTGGTTTTTTCCCTCGCTGATGTAGTGGGGAATAAGGAAGTTAAGCATGGCAAAAAGGCTGTCCATGAAACGGACGCTGACATCGTGACTCATTACATATTCACGCACGGCGGCATCCATTCCTGACATGGGCTTTAGTTCGGGGTTGTAGAATGGGTTTGGCAGAAAGCGCACGTCAAAAACAAGGTCGGCTTCTTCGGGAATGCCGTACTTAAAACCGAATGACATTACGTTAATAAGCAACTTGCCTGCGGCTTCGTTCTCGGAAAAAATATTTAGTATTTTTATTTTCAACTGGCGCGGTAAAATTCCGCTGGTGTCCATTATATATGTGGCGCGTTCGCGTACTTCTTCCAATAGGACGCGCTCTTTGGCAATGCCTACGCTTACAAGGTCGTTTTTGGCGAGGGGGTGCAGATGGCGCGTTTCTTTGTAGCGGTTAAGCAACGCTTCATTGGAGGAATCGAGGAACAGAATCGACCATGCAACACCTAGCTTGTCCAACTCCAGCAAGCCCATGGAAAAGTCCGTAAACATCTGCCCGCCGCGAATATCCACCCCAAGCGCGACCTGCGTAATGCCAACGTCCCGCTTCATGCAAAACTGCGCAAAATCGCCCAACAGCGGTGCAGGCAAATTGTCCGCAACATAAAACCCCGCGTCTTCAAAAATTTTTAACGCGGTTGTTTTTCCCGCACCGCTCATGCCCGTTACGATTACAATTCGCATTAGTACGTCACCCCAAAATTTGAACCTCGGGTTCAAGATTTACGCCGTAATTTTCAAAAACGGTTTTTTGAACATGGTGCATAAGAGTTAAAATATCTTTTGCGGTTGCGTTGCCTTTGTTTACAACAAAGCCCGCGTGTTTGTCGGAAACTTGGGCATCGCCCACTGCGTAGCCCTTTAGTCCGCTGTCTTGGATTAATTTGCCTGCGAAAAAACCGGGCGGGCGTTTGAAGAAGCTGCCCGCGCTGTGAACGTCCAGCGGTTGCGATTTTTTGCGGCGGGCGTTGAGTTCTTTCATTTGCTCACGGATTTGTGTGCTGTCGCCTTTTTCAAGTTTGAAAACGGCTTCCAGAACAAGCATTTCGCCGCTTTGCACAAAACTTTTGCGGTAGCCGAACTGCATTTCTTCGTTGGTTTTGGTCACTGTTTCGCCGTTTAAAAACAGCGTGACGGATTCAATTACGTCTTTCATTTCGTAATCGTACGCGCCCGCATTCATGAAAACCGCGCCGCCTATTGTGCCGGGTATTCCCGAAGCGAACGCAAGCCCGCTAAGGGAAGCGTTGCAAGCAACCTCTGCCAATGCCGAAAGCCGCGCCCCTGATTGCGCTTTCACACGGTCGTTTTCCAACGGTTCGATGGCGTTCATTTTGTGTGTGAAAACCACCACGCCGCGTATTCCGTCGTCGAAAACAAGAACATTCGCGCCGTCGCCCAAAACGGTAATTGGTATGTCGTTTTCTTTACAGGCTTTCCACACATTTATCAGTTCATCGGCGGTTTTCGGAAAAGCCATAAAGTCCGCAGGGCCGCCTATTCTAAAGGATGTGTACTTTCTCATGGGTTCATTTGTTAAAACGGTTTCGCACAGGGAATTAATAATGGTCATGAATTTTTAAACCTCCGGTTGCTCTGTTCATGACGCGCTCAGTTAGAACCTCTGCGGCATTGTAGCCCATTTTTTTCTGGCGATGGTTGATGGCGGCAGATTCGCAAAGAATGGAAATGGAACGCCCCGGCCGTATTGGGATGGTGTGGCTGTTTACATTGTTGCCCAAGATATCCGTGAACTCTTCGGGTGCGCCAATGCGGTCGTAAACTCTGCCTTTTTCCCAAGTTTCAAGGCTTATAATCAACTCGATTGCCTGCGTAGGTTTTATGGATTGAACGCCGAACATTTGCATAACATCAATAATTCCTATGCCGCGAAGTTCCAAGAAATACCTGATATTTGCGGGACAAGAGCCAATTAATGTTTCGGCGGAAACGCGCCGAACTTCAACGGCATCATCCGCGATAAAACGATGCCCGCGTTTGATAAGTTCCAGCGCGGTTTCGCTTTTGCCAATGCCGCTTTCGCCTATGATAAGCGTGCCAACGCCGTAAACGTCCAGCAAGCAACCGTGCATTGTAATGCGCGGCGCAAGTTGCACTTTCATCCAGCGGATAATTTCGCTGATTAAATCTGTAGTTGTGGAGTCCGTTGCCAAAATGGGAACGTCAAATTCCTTTGCAAATTCCAGCATTTCAGGGAAAATTTGAAGCCCTCGGCAAATGATAACGGCGGGGATTCTGTGTTCAAAAATGCGCCGCAAATTTTCTTGCCGTTTTTCAGCGGGAAGACCCGTTAAAAAAGTATGCTCTACCATGCCGATAATTTGCAAACGCGCCGCGTCAAAATAATCAAAGAACCCCGCAAGCTGAAGCGCGGGACGATTGATGTTGGCACGGGTTAGCAATTTAGATTCTATATCAACGGCGGGCGTTAAAAGTTCCAGCTTGAACTCTGCAATAACGGTGGAAAGCGGTACGGTGTATCCTCCCCCCGGCGTGTTAAACGCGCCGCCTGCCTGAAGCGGGTTCACAGGGGAACAATCCCTTTTACGTTGTGCTGGTCGTCAAAAGCGATTTTAAAAATCTTGTTTTTGTACTCCAGCCGTGCGGGGTAGCTTCCCTCAAGTTGCATATCCATCATATTTAGAACATCGGCCTCGAAACCAAGTAAAACACGCTCTACTTCCGCAAAGGTCATGTTTTGTTGCGGCCTTACCGTTACAATTTCCTCCATCTCCGTAACGTCCAGCGATACGATAACATTGCAATAATCGCCGGAACCGTCTGCCTGATAGACGTATTCCTGTTCCAAGATAGATTTTTTTACTGCTGCTGACATTTGGCATTCTCCTCGTTGAAAAATTTTATAACCGCTTGGGCTGCTTTTATATTCATTGCCGGTGCGTTTGCAAGTGTTTCGATGCTTGCGGTGCGGATTGCTTCAATGTTTTTGAAGTGCTTGAGAAGTTCCTTGCGCCGTGTCGCGCCTATGCCGGGGATTTCGTCCAAGATGGATTTTACTTGGCTGTTGGCGCGTAATTTTTTGTGATACTCCAGCGCGAAACGGTGAACCTCGTCTTGTATGCGTGTTACCAGCTTGAAGCCCTCGCCGTGGCGCGGAATGTTTATCTCCTCGTTGTTGTAAAGAAGCCCGCGGGTGCGGTGGCGGTCGTCCTTTACCATGCCGCATACGGGAATGGAA
Organism: Defluviitaleaceae bacterium; assembly: GCA_009788055.1. Taxonomy (GTDB): domain Bacteria; phylum Bacillota; class Clostridia; order Lachnospirales; family WQUN01; genus WQVC01. Next base: position 7,697 of record WQSG01000044.1, read on the forward strand.
ATGCCTTGCTCTTGCAGGGCTTTTTCCGCCGCGCTTATTTGCCCTTTCCCGCCGTCCACGAAAATGATATCAGGTAACTTCGAGAAAGATTCGCTGTTCTCATTGTACCGCTTAAACCGCCGCGACAGCACTTCTTCCATGCCCGCGTAATCATCAGGGCCGATTACCGCACGAAGGCGGAATTTCCTGTAATCGCTGTTTTTTGCCTTGCCGTTTTCAAAAACTATCATAGAACCTACGGACTCGTATCCTTGTATATTGGAAATATCGTATGCTTCAATTCTTGCCAATACGAAGATATTTAACGCAGTGGAAAGGTCTTTCAGTGCGTTTTCGTTGCGCTCGTTTTCCTTTTTAATTTGCGAACCGAATTGCTGAATTGTAAGTTCCGCATTGGTTTGCGCCAGTTTTACCATTTGATGTTTCGCGCCTTTTTGCGGCACAAGAATTGCTACCAACCGTCCTGCAAGCCCGCTTAACCACGCGGAAATCGACTCCGCTTCCGCAGGTGCGGAAACAACAGTAATCTCCTTTGGGATAAACGCCGCCTCGCTGTAAAATTGCTTTATGAAAGCCGATAAAATTTCGGCATTGTTTTCGTCTTCACGCGCCGCCATAATGTAATGCTCGCGCCCTGAAAGTTTGCCCCCACGCACGAAAAACACTTGCATCAACGCTTCTTCGTTTTCCCGTGCTATGGCTATTACGTCGCGGTCTTCGTCGCCTGTTTCTACTTTTTGCTTTTCCGTGAGAAGTTTAAGCGCGTTGATTGTATCGCGTAGTTCTGCGGCGCGTTCAAACTCCATTGCTTCGGCGGCTTCCGTCATTTCTTTTGTGATTCGCTGTAAAACATTTGTGTCCTTGCCTTGGATAAAAAGTTCGGCTTCGCCCACGAACTTGTTGTAGGTTTCCTCATCTAAGAGGCGGTTGCAAGGGGCTTTGCACTGCCCGATATGATTGTTCAAACACGGGCGGCTTTTTTCAAAATCGCGGGGAAATATTTTGGAACATCGTCGCAACGGCCATAGCCTGTGAATCAAGTCAATCAGCTCGCGCACATGGCTTTTGGACACAAACGGCCCGAAGTATTTTGCCTTGTCTTTGCCGCGTCTGTGTGAAAAAAGGATACGCGGCAAACGCTCCCGCGTGATTTTAATATATGGATATGCTTTGTCGTCTTTTAAACGGATATTGTACTTTGGGCGGTGCAATTTGATTAGATTGTTTTCCAGAATATACGCTTCGTTTTCCGTGTCCGTGACTACATACTCAAAGCGGTGGATGTTTTTTGCCAGTTGTACGGTTTTTAAATTGCTTTGAGATTTTTGGAAATAACTTCGCACACGGTTTTGAAGGTTTACCGCTTTGCCCACGTAAATTATGGCGTCGTTTTCGTCCTTCATGATATAAACCCCGGGGCGGGGCGGCAGATTTTTAAGCTCGTCCGCGAATCGCATGGGTTAGAAACCGGGCAACTGCAACCACCACGGGATTTCCTCCGTGGGTGGGGGTAGGGGAGTTGGCAAGCCCGCAGGTGGTGCAACATCAGCGGGGGGAAGTGTCGGTAGCGGTACGTTTTCAACAGGTGGAGCGGGAGGTGCGGGTGTTTCAAAAAATTGCGGCGGAAGCGTTGGGAATGGTGCGGGGGTTGCCGCTACGGGCGGGGTTGGTACGGGGGTGGGGAAGGGCACTTCAGGAATAGGCTCTACGGGTTGGGGGGGCTGGTTTGCAAACGGGTCGTTGATAACGGGCATAAGCACAAGGGTGCGCTCGATATTGGTTGTTTCTGTGCCCGTGACGGGTACGCTTATGGTAGAGCTTTCATGCCCGGGCGAACGCGCAACAACAGAGTGCATACCCGGCGGCACGTTATACCTAAGCGGAGACGACCCCGCAAACACATTGTTAATATAGATAATCGCGCCCGACGGTGATGTGTTAATAATTAGAGTGCTTTCCTGCGGGCGTTCTTCTTCGATTGCTTCCAGTTCAAACACAGCGGTTGCAAGGGTTGTGGTAACAACAAATTCTTGCTGTTGCGGGTGATAGCCTTCCATCTCTACGCGAATAAGCACCTCGCCGAATTCCACCGTGGCGGGTTCTGAGCCAACGTGTTGCGTTCCGTTGATAAAGATTTGCGCATTCTCGGGCGTTACGGAGAAAAATAATTGTGACGTGAGAAGGTCAATGTCCGTTAGGTTAATCCGCGCCGTTTGCCCTTGGATTACGCGGATATTTTGGAAAGTTGTTTCGATATTATCGCCGTCAATCATCACGCGGTGCATTCCTTCGGGCAAAGTGATATCGTCGGGCATATTTTCGTCGAACCTTATATATTGGTCAGAGCCGACCATTGCAAAACCGTTGACAATTCTGTCTGTATTATGGAACTGCAAAAAGCCGTGTGCCGTTTCAACACGAACAAGCCACACTGTATCGCCGTAGCCCACCAAAGTAACGAAGTCATACGGGCGTATTTGCCCTATGGAAAAATCTTCGCCATTGTGTAAAACCAGCGTCTGGCTGTTGAAATTCCAAACGTCATTGTTAAGCACAATCACGAGTTCGTCCATGTTGACGTTTACATTCGGGCGGTTTACGCGCTCCCAGCGGCGTTGGTTTTCGTTTATTGTCGCGATATCAAGATTGCGCGAGTCGTAGCGGATATCTATGATATCGCCTACGCGCAGTTCGTCAAAAATCATTATTCTGCCGTTGCGGCCTGTGATTATCGTGTTGGAAGGTACGGTGTATTCTTGACTGCGGCGGGAGTTAATATCCAAGAGTTCCAGCGTGTCCGTGCCTTCGTAAAAATTTATGCTTGTGATTAGCGCGGTTTGAGAACGTAAATCTGCACGGTGTATGGGTACACCCGCAGGGTCTGTGCTTGATACGGTCGGCGGTGTGCCGCTTACTATCGGCAGGGAAGAAAATCTTTGCCCTATCCCCGGCAACACAACAACAAGAACCACCAAACAAACGCTGACGGCAAGCAAGAGGAATGCTATATAAAACATTGCAAATTTCGATTTATTGGGGTGACGCCCTGTGTTAGACGGTGGGCGGCGATTTCCTCCGCCCGAGCCTCCGCCGTAGCCGTTTGCGGCACGGTTTGCCCGTCTTACTGCGGGGCTGTTTTGCGCGTTGCGCTGTCTGCTTCCGTGCGGCGCAGTTGTGACGCTTAGTGCGGCAATGCGCGGATCGGGAGAGGTTACTCCCGGTTTGCGCGTTATTCCGCTTTGCTGGTCTTCCGCCACGCGCTGTATTGTTTCCCGCCGAGACTGCGAACGGTGTCGGCTTGATGTCTCTCTTTCAAGCGGTTCTTCGTCGTAATCGTCGTACCGTGATTCGGAACGGCTAGAGGTAAGAGGTGCTGCATCTTCGCGGGTTAGGCTAAAATCGTCATCATCGTAGCTGTCGTATTTGAAATTGTCGTAGTCATCGTCGTAACTGTTGTAGTCGTCGTAATCTCCGCCTGTCAGCGGTCTTTCATCGTGTGAATCGTCGCCAAATCTGTTGTTGGACACACATAGCACTCCTTTCCTTTCATTCCCATACCGTACTAATATACTTTGACATGGAAAAAAACGCAAGGGTTCCTTGGAACAATTCTTAGGTTTGCTTGACGTTGTGTGGCGGTTTGTGTATATTTTTCATATAAACAAAGTAAGGGGACGTGAAATATGGTTAAGATTGCTATTTTGGGTTACGGCGTTGTGGGTTCTGGAGTGGCAGAAGTTTTGCAAATGAATCAGGCGCAAATTGCCAAACGTGCGGGGGAGAATATCGAAGTCAAATATGTAATGGACTTGCGGGATTTATCAGGAGACCCTGCGGAAAAACTGCTTGTAAAAGATTTTACAATTATCGAAAACGACCCGGAAGTTACAATTGTGGTTGAATCCATCGGCGGCGAAACGATTGCCTATGACTTTGCGAAACGCGCATTGTTAAGCGGAAAATCCGTTTGCACACCAAACAAGGCATTGATGGCAAAATACGGTGCGGAACTTCTCGCGCTTGCGGCGGAAAAAGGCGTTGCCCTTCTTTTTGAAGCAAGTGTTGGCGGCGGTATTCCGCTTATCCGCCCGTTTAACGACGCTTTGCTCACAGACGAAATTGAAACCGTTTCGGGCATTTTAAACGGAACGTCCAATTATATCTTAACGGAAATGTCCGAGAATGGGACAAGCTACGCGCAAGCGTTAAAAAATGCGCAAGAACTGGGCTACGCAGAGCAAGACCCAACCGCAGACGTAGGCGGCTTTGATGCTTGCCGCAAACTTTCCATTTTGCTTTCGCTGGCAACGGGCAAGCAAGTTGATTACGAAGAAATTTTAACAGAGGGCATAGATAAAATAAGCACGGAAGATTTTATTTTCGCAAGCGAGTTAGGTTTTACATTAAAGCAAATTGTAAACGGACGTATTTGCAAAAACGGCGTGGAGGCTATTACCGCGCCTTTTCTTGTGCCGTTGGGGCATCCGATGTCCACGGTAAATGAGGCATACAACGCCGCATGGGTTAAGTGCAAGGCGGCAGATAACGTAATGCTTTATGGCAGCGGTGCGGGGAAATACCCCACGGCAAGCGCGGTGATAAGCAATATCGTGGACGCGGTGGGCGCGAAATACACTTCCTTTGTGTGGTCTGCGGAGAAGATGCCTGTTCTGCCTTCGGACGCATATGTGAAAAGCAAAGTAATCCGCGTTTCCTGCGACAACCCATCAGAATTGCTAAAATCCGTAAAGGCCGAAAAATCAATCACTCTTGAAAAATATCCTAACTTTGCCGCATGGCTTACCGCACCCCAAACAGAAACCGAAACCGCCGCCGTTATCGCGGAAGTAAAAAAACTTCCCGGCTTTAAATCCGTAGAGCAAGTTTTGCGCGTTTTTTCTGAATAAATTAATGTGCAGGGTAATATAAAATCAAGGAAGATGGGGAGATGTTTAAAATGTTCAAAAGCTTGAAAACAAAAATTATTGTGCCGACCCTTTCAATTTTGGCGGCGTTGGTTGTTGTGATTGTTGCGTATTCGTCCGTTACAACGGCAAACTTGGTTGAGCGGGTATACAACGACAGGTTGGACGCCGCATCGCAGTCTGTACGGGCATATTTGGATTCGATTGAGCGGCAGGTATTCATTTCTGTTTCGGCAGTGGCAACTTCTGCGTACCTTATCGACTATATAATTGACAACGACATCCAAGGCATAACCGCGTATTTGCAATCCATGCGGACATTTTTGGAAGTGGACGCGATTATGATTGCGGACGCAGACGGACGCACCCTTGGCAACACAATGTCTCCCGGTACACAGGGCGCGTTTATAGGCGACTTGCCCAACATGGCTATAGCATTAAGCGGGCAACACAGTGCTTTTTTTGCCGCATATGATGACGGTGTGCCTTTGATATTAACGGCAACAGCACCAATTTACTACGCAGGCGAGTATTTGGGCGGCGTTGTTGTAAACATTGACGTTGGCGTGGATTCGTTTTTGGACAGAGCAAAAGATATCTTTGATGTGGATGCAACTGTTTTTGCAGGCAACATTTCTGTAGCGTCTACCCTTATACACCCGGACACGGGTAATCGTGCCGTTGGCACACCCGTTGCCCCGCACATTGCAGAAATAGTTTTGCAACGCGGCGAGCCGTTTACAACAGACCTTAACATTTTTGGAATGTTGCCGTACAGGGCGCATTACTTCCCGTTGCGTGGCTCCGCTAACGAAGTGGTTGGTATGTTTTTCATCGGTATTTCAAAAGTAGAAGCGTCTACGATTACAAACTCTATGATTTTGGCTATGGCCTTACTTGGTATCGTAGGGGTTTTGGTGGTTGGTCTTGCAATATATATGCTGGTTTCCGTATCGTTGAAGCCGCTTATTGTTCTTCAAAAAACGGTTAAAGATGTTGCAAACGGAAATGTTAATGTGAATATGAACACCGCCAAAATTACACAGGACGAAATTGGTGCAACAACAAAGGATATTTATGCGTTGGTGGAAGTAATCAAGCACATGGTTTCAGATATTGAAACATTTGCCCACGAAGCAAATACCAACGGCGATATCGAATACAGGGTTAATGCTTCTGCGTACAAGGGCGCGTACAACAGCATGATGACGTCGCTTAACGGCTTTACCGACGGCTTTGTTGACGACGTTATAGGCTTGCTTGGGATTTTGGGCAACATAAACCGCGGTAATTTTGATGTGGAAATGCGCAAACTGCCCGGCAAAAAAATTGTGATGAACCAAACGGTAGACGCGCTTATCGGCAACCTTAACGGCGTTTCCGCAGAGATTAGCGCGATAATAAACGCCGTGGCAGAAAAAGGCGACCTTAGCTACCAAATTGATACATCGCAGTTTGAAGGCAACTGGAGGGAAATAACAGATGGGCTTAACGGAATATGCAGTGCCGTTGCGCCGCCCATTAAGCTGATTGATTTAGCAATGTTAGAAATGGGCAATGGCAATTTTAATTTGGAGGATATAGACCGCAAGATAAGAGATGCAGGGTTTGACTCAAACTCGGCCAATTATAAAGGCGTGTTCCGTGAAATTTTATCCAATTTTGACGACATCCTTACCTCTGTTTCCGGCTATATTGATGAAATAAATAAGATTCTTTCAGAAATGGCTGAAGGTGATTTGCGCAACACTATCACCCGTGAATATGTAGGTTCGTTTGATTTAATCAAGCGTTCCGTAAACAACATTGGCGGAACTTTGAACAAAACCATGGCAGAAATCAATTCCGCTTCTGCGCAGGTGCTTTCGGGCGCGAAACAGATTTCTTCCAGTTCTATGGATTTGGCAAACGGTGCGCAATCGCAAGCCAGTTCTGTGGAAGAACTTAACGCATCCATTGACATCATAGCCCAGCAAACCAAACAAAACGCGGAAAATTCTTCCACGGCAAACAGTCTCTCTACTCGCTCCACAGAGAACGCAAAAGAGGGCAACGAGTCCATGAAACATATGCTTACCGCCATGGAGCAAATCAAGGACGCATCACAAAATATTTCCAAAATAAACAAATCCATTCAGGATATCGCGTTCCAAACCAATTTGCTCGCGCTTAACGCCGCGGTTGAAGCCGCACGTGCAGGCGAACACGGCAAGGGCTTTGCCGTTGTAGCCGAAGAAGTGCGCAGCCTTGCCGCCCGAAGCCAATCCGCCGCTACCGAAACCACAGGGCTGATTCAAGAATCCATCATGCGTGTGGATTCCGGCTCCGAAATTGCGGTATCAACCTCAAGTTCCTTGGATACAATCGTCTCCGGTGCAGACGAAATTTCCGAAATCATCAACAAAATTACCATCGCGTCACAAGAACAGTCCGACGCAATTTTACAAATAAGCAGCGGCATTTCGCAAATCTCAACCGTTGTACAGTCCAACTCTGCCGTTTCCGAAGAAACCGCCGCCGCCGCCCAAGAACTAAATTCCCAAGCCGAATTGCTACAGCAATTGGTTTCCTACTTTAAACTCTAAACCGCCGCTAACGGCGCGTAAAAAAACGGCAGTCCTGCGGGTTTGACCCGCACGACTGCCGTTTTTTCTATATTACTCTATGTTATCAATGGCGTGTATAGATTGCTCTTTTTGGTTAAACAGCAACTTACGTTTATTGGGAATTAGGTCGAATTTACAAACTCCGTTTTCATAATCAAAGTGCCAGTTGAAAAACTGCATGGAATCCGTACCCAGCAAAAATTTGAAAGGCATACTAAGGCTGGTGATAACAGGCCAGTTATAACCCACCCACTCGCCTATATGAATTTCAGGCAATATGACTTCGTAGCAGTCATCAAGGTGCAACCCCGAAGCTACAGTTGGACGAGCATCACCATCCAATCGCTTACCTGATTTTATCCAGTTTTCGTCATAGCCAAGTTCCAAAAGCCAGTCTTTGTTGATTGTGGTGCAATTTGCGCCTGTGTCTATCTTATAATCGCGAGATAGCATAGAGGGCGTGTCTTTCTGTTTTGCATAAAGAGGGGTTACAACAAAACCCAGCACATTAAACTTGATTTCAGCCACTGACAACGACACCTCCAAGGCAATTGCGCATAAGGTCAATCCCTTCAAGCACGCCGCAATATGGCTGATTAAGACTTATAATCAAGCGATATAACTCTCTTTCGTTATCACCCACATAAAGTACAGTGCCGACATCATCAGATAATTTCATGCTATCCATTTGCATCACAATAAAGCTGTTTGGATAGTGTTCCGAAGCCTCGTTTCTTGACATACGTAAAGTCGGTTCAATTTTTTTGTACACGAAGACACCTCCTGTTTACAATCCACCATCGTCAACCCCAGTATACCACGTTAAGGCAAATTTCAAAATACAGCCCGTGCTTTTGTGGTATTATTGATGCGGGAAAAGGGGGCGATACGTTATGAAAAAACTGTTCTGCGTTTTTATGCTTGTTATAATTTTGCTTATGCCGCTTGCCGTCCGCGCAACGGTCGGGCCGCTGGTGCAGGAGGCGGTCGTTTTTCTTGATGACGAAATTTTTACCATATGGGGCGTTGGGGATGACGTTGCCGTTTCCTTCGTGCGTCTGCGGGACTTGGCGTATATTTTGAACGGAACGCCCGCGCAGTTTAACTTTGCGGAATCGCATGAAGAGAACATCAGTTATCGGATTTTCCGCGGCGAACCATACATTCCGCAGGGCAACGAACTTCTGCCGATTGAATATTATCACGAAGAAGGCGGGCCGCGTTGGTTTGCGGCGGGCGGTATGTATAACGTAAAGATTGGCGTGGACGGTGGAAATTCGCCCGAAACGGTGATTTTGTTTAATGTGTACGGCGATGGTTACGACTATTTTTTTCCCCTTGGGCGAATGGGTACGCTGTTGGGATATTCCCTTGAATGGAGCAGGGTTGGATATTGGATGCACAGTCTGTATGATTTTTATGTAGAGGGTGCGACATATGTAATTTCTACGGTGGGGCGCGAACCTGCCGTTCTTCCTGTGCAAACGGCGGAATTTTTGCAGCTGATGGAACGCCTTGCGGGGCATTGGGTGGACGATACGCATTTTTACGGCGAAGTAATTGACGAAAGCGTTGTTTTTCCGCGTGAACTTTTTATATTTTTGGAGGGTTACGGCGTTACCTTTGAGAGTTGGGATTCTGTTGCGCCGATACACCGCGCCGCAGTGACTCCATGGTGGGCGCGGTATCGTGTAGCAAAGCGGAGTCTTGGTGACGGGTTGCTCGAATTGATGCTTGCGGACACGGCAGAAAGCCCGTGGCATTTCACCCCCGATGACGCGGACGAATTTCCGAACCTGCCGTACTTGACGGAACGCCGCATTATTTTAGACCCCGCGCAAGAAGAGATAGCCGAAATATTTTTCTTCGATAGCGGCGAAAAAATCCGTATGGTGCGGGCGTATCATTCCCGCGACCTTGCGCCGCGCTATACTCTTGAAATGAACACGGACGGACATATCGTAATCCGATATGTGCTTGGGCAAGGGGCGTTGCGGTGGGGGCGAACCTTGATGATTTCCCGCGCAGTGCGGCGGGATTATCTTGGCGAATTGCTCCTTTATCAAGAAGATTTTTACCCCGATGACCGAGCTGTTTTTGAATTTACCGACACAACCGCGCAACGCGGGCATACGTATTATTACTTGGTTAGGCGGTCTTGGGTGTCGGAATGGGTACGAGAGTTGCCCGAGCCCGATTTTATAATCCGCGCAGATGTTGACGCGCTTTACGCGGAGTTTATTTCCGTCCAAGAATTGCTCGCAATTGAAGCCGAAACACAAACGCGAAACCGCTTGTTTATAGCTGTGTTCGCTATAGTTGTGATGTCTTTTCTAATTATCGGATTAAAAAATTGGGGTGCCGTATGCTAAAAAAATTTGTAAGTTTGCCAATATTTTTGGCGGTTGCTGTGGTGCTGTGTGCGGTAATTCACCGTTTGGATTTTGTTTTTGTGTCGCAGATTTCAAACGAATTTAAATTTGTTTTCCAAGACGCGGGCGTTCAGGCGCGGGTGGAGCAAATTTTGCAGAAAAACGCGGAGGAATTTTCCCCCGAGGATTTTGCAGTGTTGGCAGACTTGCATTCTTTTACTCTGGCGTTGTTCCGCTCTGACGAACCTGTTAAAACCCTTTGCGATTTGCCTGTGTTGTTTCCTTCCCTGCGTCACATTCGCATAACTGCCCCCGGTATAGCGGGTCACGGAATAACAGACTTTGAAATTCTGGGGCAAATGCCCAACTTGCGAGCGGTGGAAATTGACGCAACTTATTTTACGTCCTTTGATTTTGCCGCGGGGTTGCCGTATGTATCGTTGCAATTGCGGTTGGAAAATGATGAGGACATAAGCAACCTTGCGGCGGCTTCCGTTTTGGGGCGGGAGTTTATCGAAGGGGAAATGACGGGGCGTGTTCGTGAGTATGTGCGTGTTGTTTACGGCGGGCGCGTGTATGAGTTATTCGTAAGCGATTATATCGCCGAAAGCGGGGGCGGTTATTGGCATGACGGGCTTGAAGCAAAAATTTTTGTTTCCGAAAAACGGGGCGGCGAACTTTCCCCGCTTCACATTTTTGATGTTCAACGCATGGGAAGTGCCGTAGGCGGGCTAATTATCGCAGACGTAAATTTTGACGGGCGGCGGGATATTTTGGTGAAGCAAGGACATTTTGGCGCGCAGGGTCTTGTGATGTTCTCCGCGTTTATTTACGATAACGGCGAATATGAAGCGAACGGCAGTTTTTCGCAAATATCAAACCCCTCAATTGATGTGGAAAACCAACGGATTTTAAGTGTGTGGCGCAATTGGGCGGCATCGCACAGTTGGGCAAAATACGCATACGAAAACGGCCAATTTGTAATGACCGATATTCTCACAACCTCCCCCGAGGAGTGGGGCGAACGCGGCGAAGATGAACTAAACGCACCAATATTTTGTTGGCGGTATGAAGTAACGCAAATTCGTGACGGCAATAGAGAAACAACGGCGTATTTATCAAGCAACTTTACCGATGACGAGTTTGCCGAAATGTTTTTCCACGAGAGCAGTTTTTGGGGGCTTGCATCCGACAGATGGCGCACACTGTTCAATCAAGGCTCACTAATTGATTGGAGCATTTACGGCGGCGGATTAGACGCGCAAATTACGGAAATCCTGAGGGGCGAATGATGAACATAAAACAACGGGAGCAATTTAATTTGGTGATATGCATTTTGTTTGCCGTACTGTTCGTGCTTTTCGGCGGGCTTGGTTTGCTGTTGTTTTCAAGTGACGTTGGGATGTTTGAAAATTTGCCGCCTATTGTTGGGGCGGTGCTTGCCGTGTTCTTGTACGGGCTTTGGGCGGCGTGGAGTTTTACGGGGCTGGTTGGCGGTGTGTGGCTTGGTTGCAGATTTTTAAGCCAACGGGGCACGTTGTGGATTATTTTGGCGTGTGTTTTTTTTATGTTTACCATGCAAATTTTTTGGCTTGTTGGGTTTTTTGTGACAATTCCGTTTGTGATTTATAATTTTGTGAAAATCAAGCGCAGGGACGACGGCGCGGAAGCGGAAACAACACGCAAAAACACAAAGTTCTTCCGCGCAGTGTGTTTGGCGGCGGCGGGTGCGTTGTTCGCGGTTGCCGTGTTTTTGATAACCTATGCGGTAAACTTTCAGATTGCCGCAGGGCGTTTCTTCCCCACATTCGAGGACGCACTGGCAGAAGCACGTTACAACATAGGTGAACTTGGAGAAATTATTTTCACGGATGAACACGCGAACAGCGTAACGCTCTTGTCTGTGAATGACGGTTTTTTTCGGGCGACGCACTTCCAAACGGAAAAACGCGATGGCGAAAGATACTACCGCTTTTTTGGGGAAGGGGGATGGATTCCCCTGCAAAACCATTCAAGCGCGCAGTTTTTTCTTTATTCACAACTAAATGAGGACGGTTTTCATGGACGATTTAACCGCAATTTCCGTGAAGATTTTGGTCGGCGGCCTTTTTTCGGCACGTACCGTCACGAAGTTATCCGCAATTTGTCCATCAACGGCATTGCGGTGGAATATGTATTCGAGTTTACAAACCAACGCGGAGAGCGGTATTTTGCGTGGTATTTCCCGGACTTGCCGCCCTTTGACGGTGTGCAGGAGGAAATTCAAATCCGTTTTGATTAGCCATAGTTGGGAGCGTGGTAATTGTGTCTAAGAAAAAAATTTTACACAAAATATTTTTGCTTGTTGGTGCGGCGGTTATTTTTCATGCGGTGTGGCTGATGGTTTCCGATGATTTTGGTATGTGGGGGCAGGACACATGGCGTAGAGGTCGCATCGTTCCGCCGCACACAATAGCGACGCGGATTTATTTGAACGGTGAAGAATATGTTTCGCCCATTGCAAAGTTACAAATTCATTGGGACGATGGTGTCATAAAATACGGCAGTAAAACCGAGGACAACACGCTGGTTCTTTATGAGGTGGAAGACGGCGAAAAAACACGGCTTGCGGTTTTCCCAACCCTTAATGTAGAACGGGGCTACCCCGAAACCGAGTGGAGTATGCCGCCGCACATATTCGATTTTGACGTGGTTGGCGATTGGATTATTGTAAGCGTGGGCAAAATTCAGGGAAGCGGGCGGTTCTTCGCCGGCGATATTTTTCGCGTAAAACGTGACGGAAGTGTGCGCGAGTCTTTTCGGACGGGGTCGTTTGAGGAACGGTTTTTTATTATAGACGGCTGGGTTTACAATTTTATTTGGACACCGCAAGAAGTTTGCGGCTGGTATCGTTTCAGCCCGTGCGGCACGTATAGGGAATACATGGGCGATACCGTCCGTCACATTATCACTTTCGCGGAAGACGGATTTATTTACGGGCGGCATATGGCAAGCGGCGAAGATAATCTTGCCCGCTGGTTGCCTGAAAGTCACGAACCCATCACGCTTTTTTATGCGGAAAACGCTCCCGTGTTTGAAGAATATTCCACAAGCATAAGATACGGAAACATCACCGTAATCGAAAATTATGTATATTTCAGCGTAGCCGTTTACAAATGGGATATTATAGGTTGGAACGATGTTTGGATTCGGCTGTATGCCGCCGATTATCGAGTGGACAAAGACGGCGGAAATCGTACATTGCTTTCAGAAGAATTTTTTACCGCTGATATTTCTTCACCACAGCCATAATTTTTTTAGCCCGCACAAGGGAAAACGAAATATTTATCACGATGTCGGGGGCTTCCGGTGCAAGGGTTTTTGCATTTCTGTACTGTATTGCCGCAGAGCGGAACGGTCCTTCAATATCGTTTTTGTTTCGCACAAACACGCCCATTTGTTTTGATTGCGAGTACATACCTACATTCTGTAATACTACGTCAACCCGTGATATGTTGTACCACGGAACAAAGACATTTCCGCGCAAGGTGGGAACGGTTATTCCTTCAACGGATACGATAACCAGCGGCTTCCACGCCAAAAACGCAGTGAATAAAATCCCGCCAAACACGAACAAAACAGCAAACCCCATGCCGCTGTTTTCAAGCAAGCCGAAAAAACCGAGTGCTGTAATTACAACGGAAATAATAATTGCAAACGGCGAACGCCGTATTACTGTTTGTCTTTTTTTCATCTGCCGTTCCCTCTAAATCGGACATTATCGCAAAATTGTGGTATCTTTATCGAAACAATTATAACATGGAGGGATAATTTATGCGGAGAAAATTTGTACTTGCATTAATTTTTATGGGGATGATTTTCCTTACGGGGTGCGAAGGTGAAACAATCGGGGATGAAATACCCCCGCAAGAAATTGTCGCGTCAACAGATGAAATAAACGATTTCGGGCGGCAGGTTGCGGCGGAATTTTTAGGCGATTTTTGGAGTTTGTTCGGCTTTAATTTGAACCGGTTTGACACGGAAACGGAAGAGTTTTTTACAAAGGATATCGCTACTTGGGAATGGGTAGAATGTGATGGTTCGCAATTGCTTTACTGGGGCGGCGAGTATGTTCAGCGGGAAGGCTTGAGCTTTGTGGAATATTGCGGCAGAATCTTCAACGCATACGGCGAAATAACAGATGTTCCGTTTATCCGCAACCACGATAATCCGTGGTTTCCGAACGTGGCAAACAGGTTTGTGCTGTACGATTTAAACGGTAGCGGAATCCCCGATATCTTCATCACATTTTTGCCGATTTACCCAATATGGGAAGCGTGTTTGCAGGGGATTATCGGCGAGACAATTATGTATCGTTTTGTGGACGGAGAGTATCGCGAAATGGGTGGCTTTCCGCATTCATTTTTCGGCATATTTATGAATGACGACGGAGAAACTATTTTTCACGTAAGCGATGATATGGACGGCATTTACGGGTACTATATTTTGCACTTTATCGACGGCGCGATTGAGGTGGAAAATATCTTCACCCCCGACAACGACGATATGCTTGATTGGTGGGCGCATCACGGTTACGAAGAGTTTTTTGCAAACCCAAACCCCACCATGTTTTACACTGGAATGCCGCTTACCCGTGTTCCCTCGCTTGTAGATTTGTGGCACGAAATACGTGATGGTTTTTGGTACGCGCATAATGATGAGGAAGAAAGATGACCTATCCCCAAAAAACCACGCTGATGGCACTGATTGTAATGCCTGCCATTGTTGGAATTGGCGGCGTTGTCGGAATTTTTAGCATGGGTATCGGGATTTTGGTTTCCTTTGCTGTTGCGGCATTTGTTTGGGCGCGGTACATCAAGCGGCAAGCAAAACGAGATACTTTGCCGCAAAATATGGCGCAGGTTCTTCTGCCTGTTTTTATTTCGTATGGGTACTATATGTTGGTGTGGGTTGTGCTTTTTGGGTTTGCGGGCTACAGTTACGATGTCATGACCAATCAGCTTTTTGGCGTGCTGTTGGTGATGACCCTGCCGTATTTTGGCGCAAGTGTTGTTTTTGCGTTTTTTGGATTTTGGTGGATGTTTCCCATTATGTACAGCATCACGATGCTTGTGATGTTAGTGCCTTCATTGGTAATTTGCAGAGGAATGAAACCGATTTTAAGCAAGCGGGTGCTGATGTTTGGCGGCGTTGCGGTTGTTATTGTGGGGGTTGCGGCGTTTCAATTTTATGCGCGGGGGTTGCGGTTTGTTGGGCGGCAGGGCAGTGATGTTCAGGTTGTGCAAGAATCGATAAATTTGCGGCGATACGCGCCCTTTGCAGAGGGCAATTATTTGGTGGAAATGCCTTGGGAACCTACGATTATTTTCACGGAGAACTTCCCTCGCCTTGACGGCGCAACCGCCGCGTATCCCGTTTTTGCCGCCGTTGCGCAAGCCCTGTTTGCGGGTTTGGACGAGCGAACCGTAAGACAGTATGTATCTGTTTCGCAAACCGATGCCGCATACAGGCGGCTAATAAACGGCGAGATAGACATTTTTTTTGGCGCACAGCCTTCTCCGCAACAGGTTGCGGCGGCGCGGGCAAGAGGGGTAGAGTTTTCCATGACCCCTATTGCGCGGGAGGCATTTGTATTTTTTGTACATCGCGACAATCCTGTGGACAGCCTTACCATTTCGCAAATTCAACGCATTTATCAGCGGCGACTGACAAATTGGCGGCGTGTGGGCGGCAGAAACGAACGCATTTTGCCCTTTCAGCGACCGCAAGATTCGGGCAGTCAAACCGTGATGGAGGCGGTTGTGATGGGCGGTTTGCCAATGGCGCAACCACTGCAGCATGAGTGGGTTGGCGGCATGGGCGAAGCCGTAGCAAGAGTTGCGGTGTATCGCAATTATTCATCTGCAATCGGATATTCTTTCCGTTATTTTGTAACGGGAATGCGCCCCCATGACGATATCAAAATCCTTGCGGTGGACGGCATCGCGCCCACACCCGAAAATATCCGAAACGGCACATATCCCTTCACCGTAAACGTCTACGCCGTAACAGCGGGAACAACCAACGAAAACGCCCACAAGCTAATCGACTGGCTTCTTTCACCGCAAGGTCAAAATTTTATAGAACTTTGCGGCGTGGTTTCCGTTGAACAGGCGTCTTACACCTTGGAATAAAATTTCCCTCGGGTGAAGTCGATTTTTAATGCCTTGCGGTACATATATGCTTTTATTATTTTGCGAACATCGTCCGCAGATTCTGTGGTAAAGATTAGCCGCCCGTGGGAGATTTTCGCCTTTTCCACCTCGCCCAGTTTGTCTGCCATAAAAATGGGGACGGAGTTGTACAGAATACCGTTGTGCATGAAAAAAACCGCGTTTGTTCTGTCGGATAATTCGCCGTTGCGGGGAGGGTTTTCCATTTGCATTAGCGGGAGTTTGCCGTAGATTATTGCTTCGGTGGGTATGCATTTTTCTATGTCGCGCATTTGCGCCAAATTTAATTCAGGATGAAGTGTGGCGCGTTGTACGCCCAATTTTTTTAACTCCGCAAGCGTTGCCGAGTTAAAGCAATGGACGGAAAAATCCGTTACGCAATCTGGTTCGATTTCCCCATACGAACGTGCGTAGCGGTTCACGACTTCAATTCCCAGTTCCGCGCACACCTGCGATTGCGCCGAATTTAAACAGGTTGCCACAAATTTAATCATTGCCGCGCCCCTTTCCGCGCCGTGGAGTAGGGGTTTTTTAGCGTTTGCGTAAACATTTCCGCGTGGTCGCCTGTGAAATATCCGCAGGTGTAGCCGCCTCGATTAAACACGCCAAGCATTTTTGCTTTTTGTTTTTCGGGAAGCGTCCCGCCGTCCAAAACGGCGCGGTACGCCCCAACCACAACGCGAACATAGTCCTCGCCCTTCATGCGCCCTTCGATTTTCAGGGACGCTACGCCCATTTCCGAAAGCTCGCCGATATGGTCAATCATGCATAAATCTTTTAGGCTTAACAAAGTGCCGTTTTTTTTGCCGCACTTGTACGTCAAGCGGCACGGCGCGGCGCATTTTCCGCGGTTCGCACTGCGTCCGCCGATAAAACTGCTCATCTGGCACTGCCCCGAATATGACGAACATAACGCACCATGTACGAAAACTTCAAGTTCAACGTCTGTGCTTTCCGCGATTGCTTTAATCTGCTCGCGAGAGAGTTCTCGCGCAAGCACGACCCGCGAAAATCCAAGCCGTTCCAGCGCGTTTACGTCCTTTGCGGTGCAAGCCGTCATTTGAGTGCTTGCGTGCAAAACCGCGTTCGGCAAACGTTCCCGAATGTTTGCGGCAAGCCCCAAATCTTGCACGATAAACGCCGACGCCCCCGCATTATGGGCTTGCTTTGCGATTTCAAGCGCGTTCGCCATTTCGCGGTCGGTGATTAGCGTGTTGATTGCAATGTACGTTTTCACATTAGAACGCGCCGCGTATTCAATCGCGCTTTCCAGTTCGCCGCCGTCAAAATTCCCCGCAAACGCCCTTGCAGAAAACTTCGCCGCACCAAAATAGACCGCGTTTGCACCTGCCTGCATCGCGGCCTTTAATGTTTTCATATTCCCGCAAGGGGCAAGAAGTTCCGTAATTTGGGGCTTTCGCACTTATTTTCCTCCGCTTTTTTCGCAATTTGAGCCGAAATAAATATATCGCTATTTGCGGCGGAAATCAAACAATCATTTTTCTGTAGATAACAGAACAATTCTGTGATACACTGTGGATTAGTAGAAATTGTCATATGAAACAGGGGGGATTGTTTATGAATATTCAAGGTCAAGCACTCGCGCTTACGTATGCATCTTTTATGCCCGCGCCCGCCGTGCAAGGTGCGCAAAATGCGCAGACACCGCTTGTCGCCGCCGCGCCGATAAACCCGAGCGGGGGGCAAATGGATATGTTGGAAGTTACGCAGGAAGCGCAGTCGATGTACAACAGGCATCTGGATGCGTTGAGTGGCGTGTGCAATACGTGCGCGACCCGTGCATATGTATGTAGCGACGGCGGAGTGTCGCGCCCTTCTGCCGGTAATGCGGCGGCATATGTTGTGGCGCACGAGCAAGCGCATTTGGCTGATGACAGGGCAGAAGCACAAGCCGAGGGCAACCGTATCGTTGCGCAAGATATTGCGATATTTTCCGACACTTGCCCCGAATGCGGCGTTATTTTCACTTCCGGCGGTGAGGCGCGCAGCCTGATTGCGTCGGAAGAAGTGGCAGGCGCAGACCACCCCGCGCTGGAAGTGATGTCCGGCGGATGCGGGGCAGACGGAAGTTGTTGCGGCTGTGGATGTTGCGGCTCTCTGGGCTGATAATTTAAAGGGGCTGTTGCAAGATTAAGACCGCGGGGTTTCACCCCGCACCCCACAAACTTTTGAAAAAGTTTGACCAAAACTTTATCTTAAAATCGTGCGTTGCACGATTTTGGGGTTTAAATTAAAGTTTTTGATTGAACTTTTTTCAAAAAGTTCATGGGGTTTGGGGCAACGCCCCAAGGTTTTAATGT
>WQSG01000045.1 GCA_009788055.1 Defluviitaleaceae bacterium
GAGAGGGGGTTTGGGGGAGAACCTTTTTGTTCACAAAAAGGTTCTCCCCCAAGGTCTTAAAAAAAATAAAAAGGAGAATGACCATGCAATACGGACACTTTGATGACACAGCGCGGGAGTACGTAATAACCCGCCCGGACACACCATACCCATGGATAAATTATTTGGGGTGTGACGGATTTTTCGGCCTGTTTTCAAATACAAGCGGAGGATATTGTTTTTACCGCGACGCAAAAATGTTGCGCTTGACGCGGTATAGATATAACAACNCCCCCGCCGACACAGGCGGCAGATATTTTTATCTGCGTGACGGCGGCGAAACTTGGACGCCCTCTTGGATGCCCATGAAATCCAAATTGGACAAATACGAATGCCGCCACGGTATGGGATATTCTAAGATATCGTCAAGCAAAAACGGGCTTGCGTATTCGCAAACGTCTTTTGTTCCGCGTGGCGATACCTGCGAAATTCACAAAATCGAATTGAAAAACGAAACGGACAAACCAAAATCAATCGACCTTTTCTCATATGTAGAATTTTGCCTGTGGAACGCCCATGATGATATGACAAACTTCCAACGCAACTACAGCATCGGCGAGGTGGAAATTCACGGCTCGCGGATTTATCACAAAACGGAATACCGCGAACGCCGCAACCACTACGCGGTGTGGGCGGTAAACACGCCAATCGCGGGCTTCGATACAGACCGCCACACTTTCCTTGGGCTGTACAACGGCGCAGACAACCCCGACATTGTTAATGCGGGCAAAGCGGGCAACTCCGTTGCATCGGGCTGGCATCCAATCGGTTCGCACCACATAAAAATTGACCTGCAAGCGGGCGAAAGCAAAGAAATGGTTTTCGTTCTGGGTTATTGCGAAAACCCCGAAGACGCAAAATGGGAAAAGCTAAACGTAATAAACAAAGCACCCGCAAACGCCTTGTTGGACAAGTACGGCACATCCCAAGCCGCCGACAAAGCACTGGACGAACTTAAAGCCTACTGGACGCAACTGCTTTCGACTTTCACGGTGGACGCGGAAGACAAAAAAATGGCGCGTATGGCGGGCGTGTGGAACCAGTACCAGTGCATGGTTACGTTTAATATGTCGCGCAGTGCATCATATTTTGAATCGGGAATTGGACGCGGAATGGGCTTCCGCGACTCCAACCAAGACCTGTTGGGATTCGTCCACCTCGTACCCGAACGCGCCCGCGAGCGCATTATGGATATCGCGGCAACGCAGTTCCCCGACGGTAGCGCGTATCACCAATACCAGCCCCTTACAAAACGCGGCAACCACGAACTTGGCAGCGGCTTCAACGACGACCCGCTTTGGCTTATCCTTGGCGTTGCTTCATATATAAAGGAAACGGGCGACTACTCCATCCTTGACGAAATCGTACCCTTCGACAACGATGACTCCCTTGCGGATTCCATGTTCATCCACCTAAAACGCTCCTTCGATTTCACCGTGAATAACAAAGGCCCGCACGGTCTGCCCCTCATTGGCCGCGCAGACTGGAACGATTGCCTAAACCTAAACTGCTTCAGCAAAACCCCCGGCGAGTCTTTCCAGACCACCGCGAATTTTGAAAGCGGCATTGCAGAATCCGTTTTAATTGCCGCAATCTTCGTGTTCGTGGGCCCCGACTATGTAGAGCTTTGCCGCCGCACAAACCGCCCCGATGAAGCCGCCTACGCAGAAGCCGAACTTGCCAAAATGACCAAAGCCGTTGAAGAACACGGCTGGGACGGCAACTGGTTCTTGCGGGCATATGACGCACACGGCAACAAAATCGGTTCTAATGAAAACGAGGACGGCAAGATTTTCATAGAGTCCAACGGTTTCGGCGTAATGGCGGGAATCGGTTTGGAAAACGGCAACGCAGAAAAAGCCCTAAACTCCGTACAGGAATGGCTGGACAGCCCCTACGGCATAGTCCTGCAACAGCCCGCCTACAAAGAATACCACCTAGAACTCGGTGAGATTTCTTCCTACCCACCGGGCTACAAAGAAAACGCGGGCATTTTCTGCCACAACAACCCGTGGGTAACAATCGCAGAAACCCGCCTTGGCCGCGGCACACGCGCCTTCGAGACATACAAAAAAATCTGCCCCGCCTACCGCGAAGACGACAGCAAACTGCGCCGCATGGAACCCTACGTCTACTGCCAAATGATTGCGGGCAAAGACGCGGTGAACCACGGAGAAGGCAAAAACTCGTGGCTAACAGGCACAGCCGCATGGACTTTCACCAGCATAACCCAATACATCCTTGGCATACGCCCCGAATTTGACGGACTGCGCATAGACCCATGCATCCCCGCCACCATGAAAGGCTTTAACGTAACCCGCAAATTCCGCGGCGCAACCTACGAAATTACCGTAGACAATTCCGCCGCCGTTGAAAAGGGCGTAAAATCCGTAACCATAGACGGCAAGGAAATTGACGGCAACATTTTACCCATAAGCAACGGAACACATAAAGTTGTTGTGACAATGGGGTAAAAAAAGACCTCGGGGCTCCGCCCCGAACCCCCGCAAACTTTTTGAAAAAAGTTTGAACAAAAACTTTAAATTTTGACCAGCGATAAA
The DNA here is from genome assembly GCA_009788055.1 of Defluviitaleaceae bacterium. Classification (GTDB taxonomy): domain Bacteria; phylum Bacillota; class Clostridia; order Lachnospirales; family WQUN01; genus WQVC01. Next base: position 2,601 of record WQSG01000045.1, read on the forward strand.
CTACAGTGCATTGCAACACAAAACCCGCGCGATGTTGGGACGGCACAAAACAGGTTTTATGAGACCCCTGTAAATCAAAGGAAAACAAGCCACTTAAAGGTCTCCAAATCGGGCGATTCCTAGCAATCGCCCTTTTCCATAGCAATAAAATTATCCCCTAAATGTTTTTGTGGCATTTAGGGGATTTTCATATTGAAATTATTTAGGCTTCATCAAAATTGAAAAGAGGCTATTTCCCGAAACTGCTAAAATCAAAATGGATTGTTTCCGCTTCCGTATCTTTTGGGGCTTCCTCTTCGGAATCCTTCGGCACTTCAACTTGCTTTCCGCTAGATTCTCCCTGTATGGCTAAAACAGGAGGTTGGTCTTCAATATACCCATCTGCTTCCCCCTGTGTGGTTAAGCCTTGCTCATACAGGGGCTGTGGGGCTTGTGTGGCGTAAATAGCGGAGGCTTCTTGTCTTTCCTGTGCTTGTCGTATAGCTTGTTGAGCTATATTTACTACTTCGTCTTTGTGTTTATGGCTGTTGACTGTATTATTCCTGTTGTTTGCTTTGTATTTCCCATCATGAAAATAGAACGCCTGTGCTTCGTGAATACCATCATCTTTTACAATGAAACGCCCTTTGACATTCGGCAAGCTACTGGCTGTGTCTGTACCTAACATAATACGTCTTGGCTCTTTGTCTACAAACCTACCGCATATTCTAAATGACACATTATTTTTAATCTGCCCACTTACAATAGTGCTGTCTGGTCTTTGTATTCCCATGATGAGATGTATGCCAACTGCACGGGCTAGACGGGTTAATGTTTCAATGCTATCATTTAGGGCGTTGGAGATTTCTTTATCCCGTGTTTTCAGAAGTTCGGCAAGTTCGTCTATGAAGACAATCTTCCTGCTCATGTAGCCTTGGGATTTACCGCTACTGTGTGCGTTGGCATGGAGGTTATTGTAATCCGCTATATTGTCAACGCCTGTCTCCCTAAACCTGTCTAATCTGCGTTTTGTTTCTTCTACCATAGCGTTTAGCACCTGTACAACTTCGGGGTATTCGTAGTAGATGGTTATTTTATCACTAAAAGCCGAGAATGACACACCACGCTTGAAGTCAATCAAGACGACATCATAGTTTTTCTTCAAGGCTTGGTATATGAAGCATTTGAGAATGTTGGACTTACCACTTCCTGTCTCTCCTGCTATAAAGGCATGGGGGTGTGTTTCTAGGTTCATGCCAATGGTGTTAAAGTGGGACGAGCCAATACTTAGGGTATTGTTTATAGTTATGTGCTTGTCATTCCATTCTAGGCAGCTGGGTAGAGGTTTTACTTGAACAAACACAAACATAATTCGGCTGTCGTCATAGTCATGTCGTATGCGTAGAATCTTCTCCCCAAAGTACATTTCAAGCTCATCTTTCCTTGCGATCCAACTGCTTACTGGTATTAGTGTTTCAAAGGCAAATCCCCTTGTATATTCTGAAACCTCAGACTCTGTAACATAGCTTGGATAGATGTCGCCCGAAGCATAGAACTTCATGGTATAGAATACATCACGAAAGAATCTTTGCTTTTTGCGAAATGGGGCTTCTTTAATATAACGCCATATACCAATGACAAGCGTAACCGAGAATAGTACAAGGAACACTATACCCCAACTGTCTGTTGCAAATCCAATAGCAACCATAACCAATCCAAGGACAAGATACATGATGGCTATACGGGAATCTTCTCTTGAAGCAGTCACACTCCCAGACCATAGTAGTTTCAAGAGGTCTAGTATCTTATCTCGCACTATATGTCCTATTACTTCGCTGTCGGTCATGGTCGTTCCTCCATTCTTCCAGTCCTATCCAAGCCCCCAAGCCCGCCCATGCACCACCAAGCATGGAGATGGTGAGGGGATATGTGCAACCAAGCACAGAAATAGCAGAGTTAGATAATTATTGAAATCAAAGAGTTAGGTTTGTTTCATAAAGATTTTTCACTTCAAGGTATGTACTGTAATTGATGATGACTTTACGGACGGTCTTTTTTAAGGCAGTATCTTTATATGGCATGGTGTAGTTGTTATTGTCGTGTATGATGAAGCCCAAAGCCTTATACGCCTTTGTCTTGGCTGTAAAGGTAGCATAGGCGTATTGTTCGAGCATAGCCTTAAACTCTTCTCGTTCAACAATTATACGGTTGTTTTCAATGGTTTTGTTTTCTGCCAATGTTTCTACAATGGCGATGTATTCTTTTACAATAAGGTCTAACAGTTTCATGACAAGCACCACCAATGGAAAATGTAGAAGATAGAGAAAACAAACAAGCCTAGTAAAAGCAACAGGCAAAACAACAGAAACAACAAAGGGGCGATACACGCTACAAACGCACTTTGCTTCTTAAATATATGTTTGTCGTGCGTGTATTAGAATGGCGGAGCTTTTCGCTAACTTCCGTCTTATTCTTACATTTCTTGTACTCAATCTTAGCGTATGCACGGCGTAAATCGTGGCATGAGAAGCCCATCTCTTTGGCTTTGGATTGTAGATAGCCAGCGGAATAGAAGAGCTTGTTGTTAGCCTCACCGTCTCCACTTTTATCGCACAGGGTTGCATCTTCCACCAATGCATTTATGCGTTCATGTAGCAATGGGTGTTCACTTACGGAAATAACAACTTCACCATGCTTGCCACCTTTGCCGATGAAGCTGAAGGTAATCTCATCATCTGAAACGGTGCAATCTTCTTGGGACAAGCTAGACAGTTCGGACACTCTAAGCCCTGTGGCAATAATGGCTTGGTAGCTTAATTTTAGTTTCATGTTTCTAAGGTGCTTAATCTTTTTGTCTACTTCGGTAAACTCTATGGGCTTTAATTTCCTGTATTTCTTCTTGGTGGTGCTTTGTAATTTACCTATGCTTGCAAGCGTGTCATGGGGCAGAGTAACGCCCTTGAATGTGCAGAAATGCAGTAGTGCGTTCTTGGTTTGGGAAAAATAGTTCTTGTGCTTAATATCCCCTAGTTTTTCAAGTAGCAAGGGAATGTCTAACCGTTCCGCCGTGTGCGTGAGGGGCTGTCCTGCGAGGAGCGTGGCGAGGCGTTTGCAGTATGTGTCTGCTGTTGCCTTGCTGTACGATCCTAAAAGAAAAACCTTAAACTCTTGAATCTCATCTAGCAACATCACTACAACACACCCTCGGCGTAATATATATAATATATTACGCCATTACCCTGTATTATGTGCATGGAGAGGGAAAAGACCCAACAACGCCTAATTTATGCGGGTTGACGGGGTCGTAACCTTGGTGTGCCTACTCCTGTTTGTTTTCGGGCGTGGTTACAGAGGGGTTACAATTGGTGGATTAGGTTTTGGACAAAGAAAAACGCCCCCGTAAAGCAGAGGCGTAAAATATCAATGCGATTATTGCAGTTATTCATCAAACTCTACGCTCACTCGGAAAGTTGCCAAACCATGAAAATCTACGCCGCCATAGATATCGCCAAGATTTGCACCATTACCGACTGTTGGGTTGGTAATTTCGCGCACAAAGCGCATCCCGTTTACATGGTCGTATGCCCATAATGCAGAGTTCTCTACATAGCTAATTCTAAATGGTTGCTCTGCTGTTAATATTGCAGTAGCCCAGACACTCCGAGGGTTAGCACTAACAGAACTAATGAATCCAATAACGGGCATTACATTTCTCCCATCTGATAAAATTGACTCTCCCGAGATGTCAAAGCTAATGTGCACATTTTGTGCAGGTCCGGTAACAGCGTTGAAATCTGGGTTTTGATTGTTGTGTACGAAAGCCACAACATAAACTTCCTGTCCGTCTACTACGGCTAATTCGTTCGTTAAATCATCGGAGTTCCTACTCTCTGAAACAAGAACAAAGTCTCGTTCATCACCCGAGTCGTTGAAAACAGCAGGGTTGTCAAGCATGGAGTTGAAAACGATGTAGCTTGCGGGTCTGTCTAATGTAAAAGTAGGTCTATCCATCGGACCCCATATTAGGGCAGGAATTAAGTCAAGTTCTTCGTACAAATCGTCATCTTCCTGTGCTTGTCCAGTAGACGGAGAGTATATAATATCATATTGAGGGTCTTGTGCTGGGGCAACGGTCGCCACACTTTCATGCGTTTCGCCATTGTTGCCAACAATCCAAATGAATAAAGCTGTACTGACACTTGTTAAGGCAAAAATTATTAAACCAGCGATAACATTATCGGATATACCTATAATTCTTTTTTTCCTGCTTTCCCTTTTATCCACCTTAAAACCCACCCTCTCAAAACCCAAATAGAGTTCCTTTTATCCTGCATTATACATGAACCTTGAAAAATCTAATACAGAACATAACGGCTAGATTGCTCTAGCCGTGTTGCCTATTTTGTGTCTTCATCTTTTGTTTTCGGTTTCTTTGATTCTGCATCTTCTCGTTCATGGCGAATGCCACGACAATAACCCCAATAGAAAACCCCACATATTGCCAAGTAAATAAACGCCCCAATAACGAAAGATGTACCGAAGCTAGAAGTAAATAGACGAGGCAAGAAAACTAGAACTAGTGCTATGAGAATGTGTTCTGCCCGTGACATACCAACACTTCCTTAAAGTTTCACCGCCTCGCTATTGTAGGTCGGTGCCCAAGATGGGCATAGTCTGCCAAGTTTCACTATTCGCAGTCTATGTCCACCTTGGAAAATCAAGAAAGTATTGTAGAAAGATGAATTGTACAAGTTACAGTTTGAATACGAAATGTGTCAAATTAACACTCCTATTATAGCACACTTTACGCAATTTGTCAATATTTGGAGGTGTAAAAAAGGGTATTTTTACCCGTTTTTGCCGTTATTTTGCTAGAAACAGCTATTTTTACTGCTAATCACCTATGTTTCTCCACTCCGCCGTAAGGGTGTAGAGTGTCCGTATACTAAACCCGCATAATTCCGCCGCTTGTTCTTTGGAAAGTTCTTTGTCCCTCCAACGAAGAAAGATATTGTAGAAATCTTCGGGAATATCTACGGCTTTTCTCCCGAACACCACACCTTTTGCTTTGGCTACGGCTATTCCTTCGGCTTGGCGTTGCAAAGTGTTCTCTCTTTCCATTTGGGCAATCATGGACAGTATGGCAAGAATGAGGTCGGCAATGAAAGTACCGAGTAAGTCCTTATACAGAGTCGTATCTAGCAATGGGAGCATATTTAATACCTTGATGTCTATACCTTTCTTCTTCGTGAGATAACGCCATTCTTCTATTATTTCCTCATAATTTCGTCCGAGCCTGTCGATGGCGGGTAGATGGAGAATGTCCCCCGCTTTCATCTTGCGTATCAGGCGTTTGTACTTGGGGCGGTTGAAGTCTTTACCGCTCTTCTTCTCTACAAAGAGATTGGCTGGCGGAATATTGTACGGTTCAAGTGCTACAAGTTGTCTGTCCTCGTTTTGTTCCTTAGTGCTTACCCGAGCATATCCGTATAGTTCGGGTGTGCGTGTACCCGTGGTTGTTGCTTGTTTTGCTTGGATTGTTTTTTGCATTTTCATACTCCTCCGTTTTAGTGTTAAGTTTAATGGAGGAGCCTGTACTCTATATTTTTTCCGTACTCTAAAAATACTTCTTGAAAATACCTGCTATTTTGTGGTATAGTTCACAAGCGTTGTTTTATTCCCTCCGTGCAAATATCTGTGATTTATTGCACGCTAAAATTATAGCATTTGTCCTACATATTTTCGCCGTGCCACATCTGTATGCACGGCTTGTTTTCGTTGAGCAAGCCCCAAAAGACCGCAATGCAACAAGGTACAGGTTGTTGCATTGCGGTCTTTTTTAATTTCGTGCAAGTTATTTCATTGGCTACACGGGGTATTTGCTAGTTGCAAAGAACCCCTAAAATACAAACAAAATGGAGGAATCAGAATGGAGCAAGGAAAAGCAACAAGAAGAATCTTGGCTTTTATATTAGCCACCGTACTTACAATGGGCATGGTGCAGACAGCGTTTGCAACACCAACCCCCGTAGCTGCCACCATCTATATAGATGGACAGGCGACCACGCTTGGGGACACATTGCACACACTAGACGGCTTCCACTTTGTGGACTCAGAAGCATTTGCAAAAGCTATGGGGTTTGAGATTACTAATGTGCGTGATGACAGAACTTGGATTTCATTTTTGGTTTCCAATGACTGGGGCGACCCTAGCATCTATGGCACTAATGTTGTAAGGATTGAACTTTTCATGGGACTTGGCTTTACACCCTTGGGTGCAACAGGGGCAGGCGTACAAACGGGTACGGTGGAAATATTCAATGGTGAGGAGGCTCGTGAACCTGCGTCCTTTATAATTATGATAGATGATTGGAGTACGATTGTCGGGATAGAAAACCCTCAGCCAATAGACCTCACCCAACCAAGTATTGTAAGTGTAGGCGAACAATTATTAGTGTCCCTCGAGTTGGTTTGCTTCCTTTTAGACCACACTTTGACTGTTGATGGCAATGTTATCCGCATAGATACCGCCAATTCTTACCTCGGTGTCCGTCCAAACCTTAGCGCAGGAACGCCAACACCCCCGCAGCCTCCATCACCGCCAACCATAACGCCCGAACTACCACCGTTGCCACCCGCACCCGAACGCCCCACACCACCGCCTATGCCACTACCTCCCGCAGGTCAAACTGCTATCCTGCTCACCATAGGCAATGCGGTCTATTCAGTTAATGGCGTACAGCACACCGCAGATGAAGCCCCATTTATTGCCGATGGCAGAACAATGGTGCCGATCCGCCTAGTGAGTGAAGCACTTGGAGCAGAAGTAGGTTGGGACGGCGATACAAGAACCGTAACCATTGTAAGCGGTGCAACAAATCTATCCCTTGTGCTTGATGTTCCTTTACCTAACAACATGGGTACACCCACGCTACACGGCGGACGAACCTTTGTGCCTGTTGCCTTTGTAGCTGAAAGTTTAGGTGCAACCGTTAGTTGGGACGGGGCTACGCAGACGGTAACGATTACGCAGTAATTGACCTCATAGCTTTATGGTTTAATTGGAACAGTACACAGGTAGTCTCTTTGTCTATTTCAAGCCCTTGGTAATCCTTGTCAAGGGCTTTTTTGCGTTCCGCCCAAAGTGTTGTAATTTCTACAACACCCTTGTAGCGTGCTACATTATCGAGGTTCTACCTCTGTTGTCATGTGTCGAGTCGTTCATGGTGTAAATAAAATTGTCTTCTAAATCCTGCAAAACTCATGTTAAAATATTGCCATGACAACTTTATGCTACCTGTGAGTAGGTTTGCATTGTTTCAGAAAGGAGAAAGTGTGTCAATAAATAGAATCAACAGAATTAAAACACCAAAGAACGCAAAATGTGGCGCACTGTTCTTCGCCACATAAACAATTAAACAAGCTATACTTGTTGTTTACAGCTAAAACATTACGCCAAACCGTTGACGATTCGAGCGACCACCCGTGTCGCTGTGAATCTGAAAATTACGGCGTAAATATTTCAACAATGGATATGACTCTATATGCCTTTTGGCATATCCTCATATGCTCCACACGCCACGCATACTGCCCGTGGCGTGGGGCTTGTTGCCTACTGTAAATACGCAAGCATTACGCTTGTAATAGGACAAAATGTAAAATGAATAAACTTGGTGGGAGAAATTAAAGCAAGGAGAATAAATTATGGATTACAAAAAACCGCCTGACAGGGATATGCACACAGCATATCATGAAATACCGCCAACTTTGAATATGAAGGTTGGCGGAACTACATATATAATTACAGGAAAATACAAAGAAAATGCACGAGAGGGGTTGCTAGACAAACTCTGGCGACTTATGCAAAATGATGCCGAATAGTAGCATGGGTAATGGCTATGCTACTGGCTTGGACAATACCCCTGAAACTGGCTTAAATACTGGCTTGGACTTCACTTCTAAGAAAAACATGGTATACTGTCCACGGAGACTTTTGAGTGGCAATCGAAAGGAGAACTCCATGAGAGAGCCACACAAAGATGTACTTTACCAACACAAGTTGGATAACAAAATTACGGCATTGTATTGCCGTTTGTCGAAAGAAGAAGCGGAGAGAGCCGAGAGTCTTAGTATAGAAAACCAACGGAAGATTCTGTTGAAGTTCTGTACCGACAACGGTTTTAAGAATCCGAAAGTATTTGCAGACGATGGGGAAACAGGCGTATTTTTCGACCGCCCCGGTCTGAACGAAATGCTTGCAGAGATTCGTGCAGGAAATGTGTCCACGGTCATAATTAAAGACCAAAGTCGTATCGGGCGAGAGGTCATTGAAATTGGACTGCTCAAACGAACATTTGATGAATACAATGTTCGTTTCATGTCTGCCGAGGACGGGTTGGATACAGCCAAAGGCTTTGACATTATGTCATTGCTTCGAGATGTATTCAACGAATGGTTTGTTGCCGACACGAGTAGGAAAATTCGTGCAGTACAACGAACAAAGGGTTTATCTGGCGAACCGCTGACATCTCATGCACCATACGGCTACAAGAAAGACCCCGAAAACCCCAAGCGTTGGGTTGTCGATGATGTATCCGCCAAAGTAGTACGACAAATCTTCAAGTACGCAATGGAGGGCATGGGGGTAAGCCACATAGCCGACAAATTGCGAGAAGAACAAGTGGAAATACCCACCGTCTACGCCTACAATGCAGGGTACATTAAAGGCAACTGCACACTTGACCCTTACGACTGGCATCAAACTACTGTTGCGAAGGTTTTGGAACGGCGTGAATATCTTGGAGAACTAATAAACTTCAAGACCTACACCAAATCTTACAAGAACAGGAAGCAACAGAAAAGCGACCCAAGCGATTACGCTGTCTTTGAAAACGCACACCCTGCCATAATTGACGAAGATGTGTTTGACAGAGTACAGAAAATACGCAGTTCTGGCAAGCGACGACATAACCACAGCGGTAGAGTAAGTATGCTATCTGGACTGGTCTACTGTGCAGATTGCAAAAGCAAACTGTATCTATCTAGCGGAGCTTGCTTGAAGCCTGAACAAGACAACTATGTTTGTTCGGGTTTTCGCACCAAAAAGAAACGGTGTGAATCGGCACACTTTATCAGACGAGTAGTCTTGGAGCAAGCAGTCCTCAAATATATACAAGAGGTAACTGCCTTTGCTTCTCGTCACGACGGAATATTTGTAACCATGCTCGAAGCCCAAAACGCTGACAGGCTTAAACGGGATTCCGTTGCTGACAAGAAAACTCTTGCACAGTCAGAGAAACGCATTCGGGAACTGGACAAGATAATACAGAGCCTGTATGAGGACAAGGTGTCGGGCATAATTCCCGAGGAACGCTTTGTTATGATGTCCCAAGTCTACGAGCTGGAACAGCAAGGCTTAAAAGCTACCGTTGACGCACTCCAAGCACAAATTGCCAAGCAACTTGAAGCAAGTGAGGGTGTAGGCAAGTTCTTAAAGCAAGTCCGTAAGTATACCCAAATAACCGAACTGTCCACTATTATGCTCAATGAGCTAATAGAACGGGTAGAAGTCCACGCTCGTACCAAGCGTTATAGCAAAGGTTCGCAACAAATTGATGTTCACTTTAATTATGTGGGTATCATTGGCAAACTAGATTTGCCGTCTATACAGACAACGGGAATGCAAACGCAAGCCTATGCACCAAAAGCGAAGCAACTGGAAAAAGTCCATGCAATGGATAGAATCCCAGTAATGTCCACCGAAAGAAAATGACCGCCAGCTAATTGCTGACGGTCAAAGCCCTATTTTAGGGCAAAACGCTAGGGGTAGATGAAATCATGTTTTTTAGCGTCCTGCCTGAATGCGCGGGTTTTAATTTAGGGGTCAAGGGGATAACATCCCCTTGCAGGGGTTCGGGGACAGAGTCCCCGAGGTCTTACCCTACTCCCCATCCTTCCATTTTTTATAATGCTCTGCCAAATTCCTGTCGCTGCCCATGACGTGTTCTGTTAGCCAGTTTATGACGGTGCCGTAGATTACTTTGCTTAGGTGGAGGGTTTCGGGGTGAAGGTCGAGTTCGCCGAGGGCGTAGCCGCCATTGTCGAAGTCGGCCTTTAGTTTCATGGCAACTGCCATAAAATCGCGGTGTTCTTTTGTGTGGGCGGCGGTGTTTGGGTAGTCGGATTCTGCCATAAGATTTTCTTCGCGTTCAAAATGACCCACTGCGTATGTGGCAAGAAAGTTTATGGCGGTTTCGTTTTTCTCCTTGTTATCAATAGCCGAGGAGCGCAGTACTTCTTCCACCAAACTAAATATTTCCTTGTGGTCGTTGTCAACCGTTTCGTTTCCTGTTGCAAATTTTTCGTCCCAAAGACTCATGCGCACTGCCTCCCAAATTTTGTTTTATGTAAATATAATATGTTTTCGTTTTCAGGTCAACTTTGTGTTTAAACAGGCGGTATGTGGTGCTATAATGTACTCGAGAGGAGACTGAAAAATATGTTACATTTATTAGGCAACGAGAAAGTTCTTATTTTTGCAGGCGGAATGCTTGCGGCACTGCTTGGTGCGAAAGCGGTTAAAAGCGGGAAGCCGTATAAACTGGCGGTTAAAGGCTTGGCGGCGGGCATTGATATGCAAAAACGCGCAATGGAAACTTTCCAGAACATGAAAGAAGACGCGGAAGACATTTTGCAAGAGGAAAACGCAACCGAAAACGGGTGATTTTTTGCAGTATAAAATTGTTCACGAAACGCTCGGGCGGGTTCGCTTGCGGATGGGACGGCGGGCATTTTCTGCGGAAGAAGGATACGGCTTGGAAGACGCGCTTGCGGCGTTTTCTTGGGTTGTGTCGGCGGAAGCAACCAGCGTAAATGGCGGCTTGCTTGTTATTTACGAACCAAACCGCCGTGATTTTTTGCTGGATTTTATCGGCAAGATGGAAAAGCCCCCAAAGGCTAAACGGGAAAACAATATAAAAGAGTTGGAGCGCGAATTTGCGTGTTCCATAAGCAAGATTGTTGCCAGACATTTCTTGCAGAAATTGCTTTTGCCCGCGCCTGTACGGGCTTTTTTTGCTGTGTTTAATGCGGCGCAATATGTAAAAAAAGGGCTGAAGTCCCTGCAACGGGGCAACTTGGATGTAGACGTTTTGGATGCCGCCGCCGTCACCGCCGCTCTTGCGCAAAAGGATTTTGCAACGGCGGCGTCAATTATCACGTTGCTTCGGGTTTCGGAATTGCTGGAGGGTTACACCCGCAAAAAAACGCGGCAAACCCTTTCGCAAAGCCTGTTCACCCAAATTGATAAAGTGTGGCTGGTTGGCGAAGAACGCGACGTTCGCACGCCCATGGCAAAGGTGCAAATTGGTGATTTATTGCGGGTGCGAGCGGGTTCTGCAATTCCGCTGGACGGAGAGGTTTCAAGTGGTGAAGCCATTGTAAACGAGTCGTCCCTCACGGGGGAAGCCTTGGGCGTTTTGCGCAAGACAGGCCACAGCGTTTACGCAGGTACGGTTGTGGAAGAAGGCTCGTTGGTGGTGAAGGTGCGCACTTTGGCAGACGATACCCGTATCCAAAGTATCGCCGCATTTATAGAGCGTTCCGAGTCCTTAAAAGCAACCACACAGGGCAAGGCGGAAAAACTTGCCGATGCCATTGTGCCATTTAGCTTTCTTGGGTTCGGGCTGGTTTTTGCGTTCACGGGCAGTTTGTCAAAGGCGTTGTCCATCCTTATGGTGGACTATTCCTGCGCAATAAAACTCACCACGCCCATGTGTATTATTTCTGCAATGCGCGAAGCGGCGAACAGCGGCATTTTGGTGAAGGGCGGCATTCATTTGGAGGCGTTCGCAAACGCAGACACAATCGTTTTCGACAAAACAGGCACTCTCACAAACGACTGCCCCCGCGTGGCAAAAGTTGTCCCTTTCGACAACCGCGACCGCGACGAGCTTCTTAAAACGGCGGCTTGCTTGGAAGAACATTTCCCCCACAGCGTTGCCCGCGCCATAGTGCGTCAGGCAGAGGTCGAAAACCTTAACCACGAAGAAGAACACGCCGATGTTGACTATATCGTTGCCCACGGGATTTCTTCCATGCTGAACGGCGAACGTATTTTAATAGGAAGCCATCACTTCATTTTTGAGGACGAGGGCGTTCCGCTAACCCCCGAACAACTTGCCATAATGGAGCGGGAAACGCCGGGTTATTCCGTCGTATGGATTGCAATTAACAATCAAGCCGCGGGCATGATTTGCGTGGAAGACACCGTTCGCGAAGACGCGGCAGAAGTTCTTGCCGCCCTGCGAAAACAGGGCATTCGCCGCATTATAATGCTCACGGGTGACGGCAATGCCGCCGCAAAATCCGTTTGCGAAACCCTCGGCATAGACACTTTCCGCGCCCAAATGCTGCCCGAAGAGAAGGCCGACTACATCCACTCGCTAAAATCCGACGGTCACCAAGTAATCATGGTAGGCGACGGCATTAACGATTCGCCCGCCCTTTCAGGCGCAGATGTCTCCGTCGTAATGAAAAGCGGTTCCGACATTGCCAAAGCCGTCGCAGACATAAGCCTTCTAACCGAAAATCTAAACGGTCTTGTAGAACTGCGCACCCTCAGCCAATCCCTTTTCTCCCGCATTCACCGCAACTACGCACACATTATAGCCGCAAACTCCACGTTGCTTTTCCTTGGCGCGTTCGGCCTAATCTCCGCTTCCTCGTCCGCACTTTTGCACAACATCTCAACCATGGTGCTGTGCGGCGCAAGTATGCGGACGTATCGGAAATAGGATAAGTTCTCGGGGCTCTGCCCCGAACCCCGGAAACTTTTGAAAAAGTTTCATCAAAACTTTAACTAAAAATCGCGCATTCGCGCGATTTTTGATTTCTCGAAACAGTTTATCGCCGGTCAAAATTTAAAGTTTTTGTTCAAACTTTTTTCAAAAAGTTTGCAGGGGTTCGGGGACAGAGTCCCCGAGGTTTTTCCATATGTATAAATCCTCCGATTCGCGGCGAAAATTTACATAGAGTGTAAGAGGAGGCATATCATGACAGGACCTACAGAGCGAGTAATTTTAATAAAAGGAGACCCTACAAAATGGTACAATCAGGCAATTTTTATCGTGAACCAGAACACGCCGGCAACCAAGATGCCTGTGGATTTCGTGGCGGAAGCGGAGAGAATTATTTACAATCATATGGCAAGGCAAAAATACCAAGCTACCTCAAAAAAGGCTGCCGCGCCTGCCGCGTACACCTATCCGGAATATCCGACGAAACAGGCATCCTCGGTTGCACCCGCGTCGCGTACCGCCGCCAAGAAGAGCGCGAGCAAATTTGATTTTGTGCTGAACATGATAATGATTTTGGCGTGTATTGCCATTGTCGCGGTTTTCACATACGGATTGATGTCATAAAGCGCGGGGCAATGCATACAATGGTATACATCGCGCAAAACAGGGGGCGTATGTAAATGCTTGGAACAACCCTAATTATAGTTGGCCTTGCCGGGTTAGTGGGCAAGGCTATACAAACCCTTGCCGAAGACAATTGCCAACCCGAAAAATTTACCGCAACCATAGCAAAAACGCGGCTTGATATAAAAAAATCAGAAGGCGTGGAATATTACACATACATAGTTACATTTTTTATTCAAGAAAAAAACCGCTACCTTAGCCTGTCTGTTTCGCAAAAACAATTTGACGAAGCCATAGTAAAAGACAGCGGCGAGTTAATCTGCGATATCAATAAGCATAAATTTTTTCGGTGGAAACCGACGTGTTGCGGTTAGTAACTTATTAACGAGGACTCTTTGCCCTCGTCAAAATGGCATTTTACGGAATCCCTAAGGGTTTCGGAAAGTTCGGCATAATTATCGCATTGGGTAAATATCGAATGCCCTACCGCCTTGGCTTCATAGCCGCCATCCAGCGATTCCGTGACAACAAAAATTATCTCGTTTTGCATTGCCGCAATCTCCTTCGCCTACACATCCAAATTGCGAACCTGCGTTGCAAATTCTTGAATAAACTCGCGGCGGGGTTCTACCTTGTCGCCCATTAGTTGTGTGAAGAGGAGGTCTGCGGCAATGGCGTCGTCAAGGGAAACGCGTAGGAGAATGCGTTTTTCGGGGTCCATGGTGGTTTCCCAAAGCTGGTCTGCATCCATTTCGCCTAAGCCCTTGTAGCGTTGAATGGGCTTTAAGCCTTCGCGGCCTATGTCGTCCAGAACGCGCTTTAACTCGTCGTCGGAGTAAGCGTAGTATTCATTTTTGCCCTTTTCCACTTTGTATAGGGGCGGCTGGGCAATGTATACATAGCCGTCATCAATTAAATCGGGCATGAAGCGGTACATGAAAGTCAGCAACAGTGTGCGGATATGCGAACCGTCTACGTCTGCGTCGGTCATTATTACGATTTTGTGATAGCGCAGTTTGTCAATTTCAAAATCCTCGTGAATGCCCGTGCCAAATGCCGTTATCATTGCGCGGATTTCTTTGTTTTCCAGAATTTTATCTAAGCGAGCTTTTTCCACGTTCATTATTTTACCGCGAAGGGGCAGAATTGCCTGTGTGCGCGGCAAACGAGCGTTTTTCGCGCTGCCGCCCGCGGAGTCACCCTCTACAAGGAAGATTTCGCAGAGCGCGGGGTCTTTTTCGGAACAATCAGAGAGTTTACCCGGCAAGCGTCCGCCCTCCAGCACAGACTTGCGCTGTACAAGCTCGCGGGCTTTCCGCGCCGCTTCACGGGCGCGTGCCGCCAAAATTCCCTTATCTATGATGGACTTGCCCACGGCGGGATGTTCTTCCAAAAAGTATGCCAAATGCTCGTTCATGGTGCTTTCCACGGCGGTGCGGGCTTCGCTGTTATTTAATTTTGCTTTGGTCTGGCTTTCAAATTGCGGCTCTTGCACTTTGATGCTTATTACTGCCGCGATTCCTTCCCGCACATCCTCGCTGGAAAGGTTTTTCTCGTTGTCTTTGAGAAGTTTAAACTTGCGGGCGTAATCATTTATCGTTTTGGTAAGGGCGGAACGGAAGCCCGTCACGTGAGTTCCGCCGTCCGTTGTGTTGATATTGTTTACAAATGAATATGTGTTTTCCAAAAAGCCGTCGTTGTGCTGTAGAGATACTTCCACCATAACATTTTCGTGCATGGCTTCGCAGTAGAAAATTTCTTCCGTAAGCGGCGATTTATTTTTATTTATGTGGGCAACAAATTCTTTTATTCCGCCCGCATAACAATATGACCGCGAACGGTTTGGTTCGGGTCTTTCGTCAATCAAATCAATTTTTAAGCCCTTTGTCAGAAAGGCGGTTTCTTGCAATCTTTGTTTGAGGGTATCAAAACTGTATTCCAGTTCTTCAAAAATTTCCGCGTCGGGCTTGAAGTGGACGAACGTGCCTGTTTCCGTGGTTTCGCCAACCACTTGCAGGTCGCCGACTTTCGGGCCGCGCTCGAATCGCATTTCGTGAATTTTCTGCCCGTCATATGCGCGGACAACCAACCATTCCGAAAGCGCGTTTACCGCCGAAGCACCAACCCCGTGCAACCCGCCCGAAACCTTGTATCCGCCCGTGCCAAACTTTCCGCCCGCGTGAAGCACCGTGAAAATAACTTCCACGGCAGGCAAGCCCGTTTGCGCCTGAATTCCAACAGGAATACCCCGCCCGTTATCCCGCACCGAAATAGAATTATCTTTGTGAATTGTAACAATAATTTCGTCACAGGCTTCCATAAGGGCTTCGTCCACGGCGTTGTCTACAATTTCGTAAACCAAGTGGTGCAACCCTTTCGCCGCCGTAGAGCCAATGTACATCCCCGGCCGCTTGCGTACCGCCTCTAAACCTTCTAATACCTGTATGTTGTCTGCTGAATATTCCTGTGACATTTTTTTAATCTCCCTTTTTTGTAGCGAATTTAAGACCTTGGGGACGCTGTCCCCAAACCCCTGCAAGCCTTTAAAAAGGCTTGACCCAAACTTTAACTTTTAGAGGGTTTGAGATTGCATAATATGGATTTTATTGTAACATAAATGTAATGAAAAAGCAACGAAAAAACCGCGTATTAACGCGGCTTTTTCGTTGGGGAGTGTATACTATTCCACGCACAGTTTAACTGCAACAGAGCCTTTTGGTGTGCTGTTTTCCAGAAGCCAATCGTCTACCAATTTGATATGCTTTTCCAAAACAGCGCGGATATAAGCGGGGAGAATGTCAAGGTGGAAAGCCAGTTTAACCGCACGTATTGCAATAGAGGACTGAACGGAATCTGCCTGTTTGCGTGAGCCCTTAACAAAACGCATTCCTATTTGTGCCATAAAATAGTGTACGTAAAAACAAGCGGGGTTTTCGGTATTTACTGCATTAACGGTAAATAGGCTTGAACGGTTTTGTGTGGCGGAATTGCTTGCCGCCGCCGTTGCCAATTTTACTATTTGTTCCCGCATAGCCGCAGGTGATGCCACAGAAAGATGGGCACATATGTTGCCCATTTCTCCGATTGCCTCGCCCCAGTTTCTGTTGCCGCGGTCATACATATTTGTATTATCGTCCTCTTTTTTAAAAAACGGGGCTTCCAAAACCCTTCGCAAATATTCGTTAAAGGCGTTGCTTGATTGTTGAAACCCAACGTTGCCCATTAAGATACTTGGGTTATATCCGGAAGAAAGCCTTGCCATATCCAAAACCGTAGTACATATCGTCAACGGCGTTTTTTGAAACTGTGCTAAAGCCTTTTCAAATTCTGCCGAAGAAAGCACATACGGCTGCCGCCCTTGAATAATGTTTCTTAAAAAAGATTCATCGCCCTTTGCTCCTATTATTACAGGGGCACAAAGGGCGGGTTGTATATCCCCCGCCATACAGATATTTTCACGCTGTATGGCGGGGTCGTTTTCGTTACACCAAACGCGTACCAAGTTTTCCATGGTACACCGCCTATTTTGCAAATGTTAAATTAAGTTTGGTAAATTGGTCGGATTCTTCTGTTTTGTTATCTTCCAGCCAATCGTCCACAAGCCTGATATGCTTTGCGGCAACTTTTGCGGCAAGGGGCTTCCACGCGCTTATATGAAAATCCAACGCGATTCTGTTAATGGTAACATCACTTTGCATGGAGTGAGAACCCTTCGATTCACTTTCTTCCATTTGTATAAAACTGGAATAAAGGAAAATGTTGATTACATCGCTTTTAGTAGGGCTGTTGATTGTGGAAACAGCAAACAAGTTATTAGACGATTTTGTGTTGGTATTACTTGCCGCTGTTTTTGCCAATAACTTAATACTATCGCGTATCTTGTTTTTGTCGTCCGCCGATACGCCGTCATAAAGGTTTGCTATTTCATCAATGGCTGCATCCCAGTTTTTTTCCTTGCGGTGATACGTGGAATATTCACTCATTGTCAGGTGGAAAAACGGTGCGTCTACAACCCTTTTAATGTAATCCTTAAATCTTTCCGAATTTTTTGAATTATTAATGTCTCCGTTAGGGTCATACTTAGAGGCTTTGCGCGCCATGCTTAACACAGATGTACAACCGATAAGCGGCTTTTCTTGGAAAACTTTTACCAATTTTTCAAGTTCGCCGCTGTCTATCGCCGCTTGCATCTCTGCATCATCTTTTTTGATAGCATCGCCGCTTTTGCCCGTTATCACTCCCACACCCACCGCAGGGCTGGGCTTATCCGCCGCAAACAATATCCCCGCGTTTGTTTGGTCCCATTTGCTTTGCACCAAGTCGTTTGTTTTAGGGTCGTTTAATTCCAACCATGCCTGCACAACTTTCTCGTTCATAAAAAATTCCTCCTGTGAAATAGATTTATTCATAAACTATATTCCACATCAGTAGACTATAGAACTTTCCCGCCTTGCATATTAAACCGTACATACTCTTTTATTTGAAAACTCTCTACGCCTGTGCAGGTTACGATTGTTTGCAGGTTGGAAATTTGCGCAAGCAAAAATTTTTGCCTGTGTTTGTCTAATTCGGAAAGAACATCGTCCAGCAGAAGAATTGGCGTTTCGCCCGTGCTTTGTTTGATTATTTCGATTTCTGCCAATTTTGCGGAAAGGGCGGCGGTGCGCTGTTGCCCCTGCGAACCAAAATGCCGTGCAGAAATCTCGTTTATGGTAAATTCGATATCGTCTGTGTGGATGCCGTCCGACGTTGTGCCACGGGCAATGTCCTTCTCGTGGGATTTTTCCATTACTGCCGCGTAATTTTCTGCCGCTATGCCCGCCTTATATTCCAGCCGTAATTCTTCCGCGCCTTGCGTGATATTTTTATGAATTTCCGCCGCAATTTTATTAACCTTTTCCACAAAGGAATGCCTCGTTTTTATTATTCTCAAACCGTAATTTATCAGTTGCTCGTCCCAAACGCTTAGGCTTTCGCGCATTGCCGAACCTCTGTCTTTTTGCAAAATTTTTAACAGGGCGTTCCGCTGTTTTAACGCCCTGAAATACTCCTTTAAATCGCTGTAATACACGGGCGAAAGCTGGCAAATTTCCATATCCATAAAACGCCGCCGCTCACTTGGCCCCGCTTTAATAAGCCGCAAATCTTCAGGCGAAAACATAACCACCAACAGCCGCCCAAACAAATCCTTCATATGCTTTACGGGAATAAAATCCGACATGATGCCTTTAACCGCTTTTTTGCCCGCCAAACTTAACCGCGCATCTAAAACCGAAGACATCCCAGCCCGTTCTGTCTCAAGCCTAATGCTCGCGCTGTCCCTGCCCCAGCCAACCAACTCGCCGTCCGCTCTTGCCCGCAACGACCTGCCAAAGGCGCAAAAATAAACAGCCTCCAAAAAATTAGTCTTACCCTGCGCGTTATCTCCGAAAATAATATTAACCCCCGACGACAACTCACATTCACTCACATCAAGGTTACGAAATCCCGCTATCGAAATTTTTTTTATATGCATATGTTACCTAAGCCGGCGGACGCAATGGAACAATCAAATAGCGCAAGCCGTTTTCGTTTTCGCTGCCGCGAATGGTACAGGGTGACATAACTGTATTAAATTTGATAACTACGCGCTCTTCTTCAAGGGCGCGCAGAACATCTATGAAGTATTTTGGATTGAAATAGATTGTCAAATCTTTGCCCTCAGTTTCGCAGGGAACGCCGTCGTCTACTTGGCCGCGCTCGGATTGCGCAGAGATTGTGATATCATCATCGGCAATGTTAAGCTGTACGGGAAGCATACGACCTTCCGAAGCAACCAAAACAGCACGCTCAAAGGCATTTAAAAGCGACACGCGGTCTGCAACCAGCATTGTGGAAAAATCTTCGTTGTAAATCTGGTCGTAGCGAATAAACTCGCCCGCAAGCAGGCTCGAAACCAGCCTAAATCCGCCCGTTTCAAACACCGCCTTGTTTTGCGTGAAAAAGAAATTTACTTCATCATCCGTATCAGGCAAAATGCGCGACAACTCGCCCAACGCCTTTGCAGGCACAACCGCGTTAGAATCTGCCGCGTCCTCGCCCATATCCGCAGAGCTGTATGAAATCCGAAACATATCAATTGCAACCATTTCCAAAACATTATTTTTTATCTCTAATTTTTCGCCGGTTAAAATGGGTTTTGTCTGGTCCATGGCAACAGAAAAAATGGTTTGCTTAATCATGTTTTTCAACTGCGTTGCCCGTATTTTGTACTTGGAAGAAACCTCGCTAAGTTCATTTTCGGGGATAACGGGGAACTCTTCGGGCGGCTGACCCGCAATTTTTAACCGCGAACGCCCGCTTTTACATATAGCATTAAACGAATCATCCGTTTCAATCACAACAGAGTCGCCCGATATTCTTCTTACAATTTCCGTAAACAGCTTCGCATCCAGCGCGATACTTCCGCCCACTTCCACCTCCGCAGGGAAAGATGCCGTTTCAATAAAAATTTCCTTGTCATTGCCGATAATACTTACCCCAACCCCCGGTTCTGCCGTCACAAGAACACACTCCAATATCGGATTAGTCGCCCTTGTAGAAACCGCTCTACCCGCCAAAGCCAAAGCATCTTGCAAACTCACCTTATCACACGTAAACACCATTTTTTTCACGCACCTCATATATATTATAATTCTTTTACAGTAGCGGTAGCAGTAGGCTGTGTTAATAAGTGGAAAACCCGTCCCGACCCTTTAAACACCTACATTTTCCAATCTCATAACCCCGTGCAAAACCTGCGCAAAACTTCCCTTTTTATTAACACAATCCACACGCACAAAACTTGTTCCACTTTCATCCACAGGTTATTAACAATGTTGTTAAGGTTTAAGACCTTGGGGCTCTGCCCCAAACCCCGCAAGCCTTTAAAAAGGCTTGACCCAAATTTTAACATGGACTAGCGATAAACTATATCGTATTCCCAAAACCGCGCGTATGCGCGGTTTTGAGTTAAAGTTTTGATGAAACTTTTTCAAAAGTTTCCGGGGTTCGGGGCAGAGCCCCGAGGTTTATCTCTATTCCCCATTAATATGAATCTCTAATTCTTCAACCGTAAGACGCATTTTTTCATCGAATTCGAGTTCGGCGGTGATTTTGTTGCAGGAGTGTATGACGGTTGTGTGGTCGCGACCGCCGAAGAATTTGCCTACGGCGGGGAGGGGAGTGTCAAGGATTTTGCGGCAAAGGTACATGGCTATTTGGCGCGGAAGGACTATTGTTTGTGTACGTTTGCGGCTGTTAAGGTCGTCTACTGATAGTTTGAAATGGTCTGCAACGGTTTGACGAATGTACTCCATGGTGACAACGGGCTTTTCCTTGCCGACGAGTAAGTCCTTGAGGGCGATTTGTGCCATATCAAGAGTTAATTTTTTGTCTGTAAGGCGTGTGTATGCGGTGATTTTGTTTATCGCGCCTTCCATGTCGCGCACGTTGGAGATTATGTTTTTCAGGATAAATTCCTTTATTTGTGCGGGAATTTCGATATTTTCAAAGTCCAGCTTTTTGTCCAAGATTGCACTGCGTGTTTCGTAATCGGGAATGCTTACGTCTGCGATTAGACCTGATGCGAAACGCGAGGTTAAGCGTACTTCGAGGGTTTTAAGTTCGTTCGGCGGAACATCAGATGTGAATACGATTTGTCTGCCGGAGTCCTTCATGTAATTGTATGTGTGGAACATTTCCTCCTGCGTTTCCTCTTTGCCCTCAAGAAATTGAACGTCGTCTATGAGAAGAACGTCCACGCCACGGTATTTTTTGCGGAACGAAGGCGTTGTTTTTTCCCGTATGGAAGTGATAAATTCGTTTGTAAATGTCGCGCTGGGTACATAAAGCACTTTAAGATTGGGGCAGTTATCGTAGATATGGTTGCCTATTGCGTGTACTAAGTGTGTTTTTCCGAGACCCACGCCGCCATACAAAAAAAGCGGATTGTATTCTTCCGTTTGACCGGGGGTGTCTGCAACGGCGCGTGCGCCTGCATAGGCAAGCTCGTTACATTTGCCGGGCACGAAAGTGTCAAACGTGTAGCGTGGGCGCAAACCCGTTTTGTTATAATCGCTTAAACGCTGGGAATTTGCAGGGTCGGCAGAATCCTCCGGCGAAATTATATGCACCTCAACGTCCTCGTTTGTAAGCGAACGCACATATCTTGTCATCTCTCTGATATGGCGGCTTGCAGACGTCTTAAAAAAGAACGACTTTGCAGTAACCGTAAAAACCCCGTTTTCATACGAAACGGGTTCAAGCGGTTTTATCATAGTGTCAAAAACAACTTCTGATATACTTTTTGACATCAGGCGGCAAGTTTCTTGCCATATATAATTTATATCCACAGCCCAATCCTCCGAGAAATTCACAAAAAAGAAAGTTATTCAACAGTTATTAATCACTTTTCCACAGAGTTTTCCACAGACTGTTAATAACTTTTCTTTTCCCCCGCACGAGTATACCAAATTTAGGACTTGGTTTCAATAAGAATAACCTGCCTGTCGGGGCAAGCTGTGATTCGTTTTCCGGAAATTCTTTTGGAATCTGTGAAGAAGTTTTCGTTAATTTCGGTGGTTTGGCGCGGCGGCGGAATGAAAAGCTCGTTTTCAAGGGTGTGGGTGGAAATGTAAATTCTGTTTTCGTAAAAATATCCGTGGTGCGCGGCGCGAAACCAGCGCGAATTGCTTTCCGCCGTGCGCTCTAATGTGTGCAGGAAATTCTCGGCAGAGACGGCTTTGCGGTACGCATTTAGCAAAATGTTTTCCATGGAAATAGAAAAATCATCTGTGTAGGTGTGGTTTAGCGTAAACGAATCTGCATAAATAATAAGCCCAAGGCGCGGGAAATTTTGCAGGGATTGGTATACTCGTTGTATTTCGGCGGCGGTTTCATTTAGGCGATATGTGTAATCGCCCCGTGTGAAGTGGCTTACCCCAAGCGGCAGAATCATTATGGGCTTGTGTTCCCGAAACGAACGGTAAAATTGTTCAAAATTTTGCAAAATATCTTCGTACCCCGTTTGCGCATTCCAAGTGGAAAGCAGGGGCAGTGCGACCCAGTCTACCGCATTATGTCCGGGATAAAACGGATTTTGCGGCGTTGCCATATGGTTTGGCGCAACCCACACAAATGCCGCCATCGGCGCGTGGGCATGAAATGCGTTTCGCGCTTTGCGAAACAACAACGTGTATTCTGCCGCCGTCATGTCATGCTCCGGAAAAAACGCCACAAACATCGGCAAATTAAACGACCCCAGTCGTTGCGCCAGATACACAACCAAATCCCCAACGGGAACATCATCCAGCTCCGAATTACTCGGTGGATGCACGATAATTAGCGGTGTAGCAAGGGACGCAATACAGTGCAACAGCCACGAAATCGGAATTTCGTCACCCAAATCCAACTCATTCACATACACCGCATGACGCTTTTCCGTCATATGCTCAAACATTTTTATAGAGACATCTGCCGTAAGCCACGCCCCAATATACGTTCCTTCCGCAGGCTCAAACCGTCCAAGCTCTGCCTCCCGCCGATAAAGCACCGTAAACGCTTGCGGCTTGCTGTCCGCAACCTCGTCCACTTCCCCCGAGCCCGCATAAAACCTCGGCATTCCTATAATTTGCGGCGGGTTGTTTGTCGCGCATGATGTGAAAAGAATTAACAATAGTAAAAGAATTTTTTTCATAAAGCACCTTTGATTAGAGATTAAGACCTTGGGGGGAGAACCTTTTTTTAAGGAAAAAAAGGTTCTCCCCCCA
>WQSG01000046.1 GCA_009788055.1 Defluviitaleaceae bacterium
GGGTTCTTTTCGTAGGCAAAGAAAACGCCATGAAAAGAACCCCGCCGCACCAAGCTACAGATTTCATCACGTGTCCCGCTTTTGTTCCCGCAGTGCATTNCCGCCACTCCCGCTGTATGAGTGGGACGCGGATTGGTTTGCCGCCCCGCGCAGGGACGAAACGTGTCTGTAGCTTGGGGCGGGGGAGTTCTCTTCAAGGCGTTTTCTTTGCCGACGAAAAGAACTCCCCCGTCACAAGCGCGCAAGACACCACGGTGGGTGCAACAGCCCCAAACATCCGCACGGCAAACCAATCCGCGCCCCACGCCGAACCCCAACAAAAAAAGGAAGATGTTATGATAGACACATCCGCATACATGTTGCGAATTTCGCAGGCAAGCCCTGTGGGGCTTGTGGTAATAAATTTTGAATTGGTATTGGAATTTTTGAACGAAGCCGTGGAAAATGCAAGCAACAAGGAAATTTATCAAGCGGCGATAGTTAAAGCGAAGGACGGGCTGGAACAATTGATTCAGTCGCTGGACTTTGGAGTTCCTATTTCGCAAGACTTTTATGACATATATAATTACGCCTACAAGCTGCTTAGTGATGTCCAATTTGCACAGGATATCGAAGCGGCTTGTGTTGCTGTAAAAGAAGTTGTAGAATTGATGGAGACTTTGCTTGTCGGCTGGCGTGACGCGGAAGAAAAGTTTGGCACGGAAGCCGTGCCTGCGGAGGAAACGCCCAAGGTTTATACGGGGCTGACGTATGGGCGCGACGGCAACGCAAATGAATATATTGACGAAAATAAAGACAGGGGCTATATGGCATGAAGAAGATTATATTTAGCGGGATAAAACCTACGGGCATTCCCACTTTGGGCAGTTTGCTTGGGGCAATGTCTCACTGGGAAAAGCTTTCGTCAGACTATAACTGTTTGTACTGCGTGGTGGATATGCACGCGATTACCATTAGGCAAGACCCGAAGGTTCTGCGGGAAAACGGACGCAATTTGCTTGCGTGGTTAATTGCACTTGGGCTTGACCCCGAGAAGAATATCTTGTATTTTCAATCTAACGTGCCCGCACACGCGGAACTCTCTTGGATTTTGAATTGCTATACCTATGTGGGGGAACTGAACCGCATGACGCAGTTTAAAGATAAATCTGCGAAGAATACCGAAAACATCAATGCGGGGCTGTACACGTATCCCGTTTTGATGGCGGCGGATATTTTGCTTTTCCAAACAAATCTTGTTCCCGTGGGGGAAGACCAACGCCAGCACTTGGAACTTTGCCGCGATATCGCAGGGCGTTTCAACAAGGTTTACGGCGATGTTTTCGCTGTGCCGGACGCGTTTGTTCCTCCCGTTGGCGCACGGATTATGGGGCTTCAAAACCCTACGGATAAAATGTCCAAATCCGACGACAACGCCAACGACTGCATATACCTTTCAGATTCGCCCGACTCAATTGTAAAAAAATTCAAAAAAGCCGTTACGGATTCAGATAACCAAATAAAAATGTCGGAAGAAAAACCCGGCATAAGCAACTTGCTAACCATTTATGCCTGTGTGAAAGGCATAACCCTTGCGGAAGCGGAGGCCGAATTTAGCGGCGCGGGTTACGGTCATTTTAAACAATCCGTAGGGGAAGCCGTGGCACAAACCCTTGCGCCATACCAACAAGAACACGCCCGCCTGATGGCAGACCCCGCAAACTTGGACGCGATTGCCGCCAAAGGCGCGGAAAAAGCTTCCGAAATGGCGTTAAAAACTTTAGCTAAAGTAAAAAATGTGATAGGATTTAATTAAAGGGAGGAATCAGTATGCAAGCTATGAATTGTCCGCGTTGCGGAAAGGTTTTTGTAAGGATTAGAGACCCCATTTGTGAGGCCTGCGTGAAGGAAGAAGAACAGATTTTTGAAAATGTACGCGAGTTTATAAAAGAAAACCCGAATCTGTCGCTTAACGAAGTGGCGGAAGCTTGCGAGGTTACTGTTAAGCGCATAATGACGTATATCCGTGACGGACGCATTGACGCAAGCCAAGGAATGCGGGCAGATGTAACGTGCAGTAAATGCGGCAAGCCCATTCCGGGCGGGCGTATGTGCGAAAAATGTGTTCTTGAAACCAACTTCCAGCTAAACGACATGAAAAACACCAAAAAAGGCGCGGGAATGTTCACGAACAGACGATAGGGCGGCTGAGCTATGGCAATTTCACAAATTGTTGATGACCAAATAAAACAAATTCGCAAAGAACGCGCGGAGCTTGACGAGCTTCGCGCTTCTTTAGAGCGTAAAGAGGAAGAACTGTTCCAGCGGGAGCAAGAGCAGGACGATACCGTTGGTTCGTCGGGCGACCGCAGGGAAAGTTTGCTGGCGGAAATTGCAGACTTGACGGCGGAAGTTAACCGCTTGCGCACGGAACGGGACGCGTCTATCGAAAGTTTTGGCGGCGAAATAAGCAAAGTCCACTCGGAAAAAACGGCGGAAAGCGCGGCTTTGGTTAAACAGTTGCAAGGTGAAATCAACTTTCTTCTCAAGGGCAAAACGGACTTGGAAGACGAGGTTGAGCGACTGAACGAAAAGCTATCAGGGCTGGACGAAAAGGCCAAGCACGAACTTGAGCGCATGGTTGAGGAAAAAGAAACGCTTTTAAGACGCACCCGCGAAGAACGCGAAACGGAACTGAAAGAGATAAACCTTTCTCATTCCGTGGCGGTGGCAGAGCTTGAGCGCGTGAAAAAGGAAATCGAAAACGACATAACCGCGTTGGAGCAGACAAAAACCATTGAGTGGAACAAAATCCAAGCAGAGGTTTCGCGGTACAAAACGTCACAGCTTGCGGAACTTGACGCTAAACGCGAGCAATTTTTGGCGGATATGGAAAAGGAAAACGAACTTCTCACGGGGGAATTACGTGCGAAGGAGCGGAAAAATCTTTCCGAAATTTCTGCCGAGCGGCGCGAATGGGAAAAGGAAATTCTGAAATTTCAAACGGAAAAGCAAAAGATTTTAGATGACATAAAGCTTCTGGAATATGACTACGAAAAGGTGAAGTCTGCAAATATTTTAAAGGCAGAAAAAGCACGCGCAGATGAGGAAAAAACCCTAACGGCAAACCGTGCGGAAGCCTTGGTTAAGCTGGAAGAGGAACAGGCGGCAATCACGGCAGAGTTTCGCATTTCTGCCGCAGAGCAGAAAACCCGCCTGCGTGACGAAGTTGCCGCAATGGAAAAAGAAGTTGCGCGGCTGGAGGTCAAAAAAACCGCGGTTATCGGGGAAATTAATTCGCTGGAAGTAAAATTCGAGCAACAGCGCACCGAAAACGAGACGGTTCTGCAATCCCTTCGCACGGAAAAATTGAAAGAAATTGACGAGGCGCGTTTGGCGCATTTGCAGGAAATCGAAAACATACGGCAGGAACGCATTGCCGCCCTTGAAAAGGCTTTCTTGGAGAAATCGGGAGAGTTTGAATTGTCGCGGGCGCATAAGCTGGACGAGTGCCGCAAAGATATAAAAATTGCGGAAGATAAGCTGAAAGAGATTCTGCAAAACAATCTTAACGCGGAAAAAAAGGTAGAGGTGCTAAAAGCGCAAGCCGCAAAAATTGCGGCAGAAAACGACACCGCGCTACAGGCAGCCAAACTTGAAAAGCAAACCGAACTTGAAAAAATGGCTAACGACAAGCTTGCCGAAATCGAAGAAATTTGCACCCACCGCATAGCAAGCGCAAATGCGCGTGTGCGAAAAATTGAAGCGGACGGTACTGCCGCCGAAGAAAAAATCAGCGCGGAAATCGCCGAAAGCACAGAAGCCTTGCTGGAACTGCGCCGCATGATTGTAATGAAAAAGCTGGAGCTTGACGGCGAAGACGGCGAACCTGAAACGGGACAATAAAGTGAACAATGAAGCGAGCAAGATACGTAAAATAATCTGGCCTGTACTTTCCGTGCTTGTTGCGTTGGGGATTTTCATTTCGTCTGCCATGACGGGAGAGGTTTCCGGCTATGCAAGCATGACAATTGCGGGCTGGGTGCGGTATATTTTGCCCGTCAGCGACAGTACGCTTGCGGTCATGCATTTTTTTGTGCGCAAAACCGCCCATTTTGTGGTCTATTTTGTGCTTGCTTTTTGCGTTGCGCATTCGTTCAAATTTTATGTACATAGTTTTCGCAAGCTGTTGCTTTTGGCGTGGGGCATTGCGTCCGTTTACGGCGTTACCGACGAAATTCACCAGTACTTTGTTCCGGGGCGCGTTATGGCTATTTCCGATATGCTAATCAATGCCGCAGGGGCTTTTGTTGGCGCGGCGGTTGTGGTATGGTATTTGCGAAGAACTTAACTTGAGAGGAAAACAAAAATGTCTAAACCGATAGTAGCGATAGTAGGGCGTCCGAATGTTGGAAAGTCTACGCTTTTTAACAGGCTTGTGGGCGACAGAATAGCAATTGTGGATGACAAGCCCGGCATTACGCGGGACAGGCTGTATGCCGACGCAGAATGGCTTGGTCGAAATTTCACGTTAATAGACACAGGCGGGCTGGAGCCGGACACGGACGATTTTATTACAAAGCATATCTTTCGGCAGGCGGAAGCGGCGATTGAAAGTGCCGATATCGTAATGTTTTTGACGGACATTAAAGCGGGCGTAATGGACGCCGACAGACAAGTTGCGGATATGCTTCGCCGTGCGCAAAAGCAGGTTGTTCTTGTGGTGAACAAAGTGGACGTGCCAACCCGCGAGAATCACGAATTGTACGAATTTTACGAACTTGGAATAGGCGACCCCGTTCCAATTTCCGCAGGGCAGGCGTTGGGTCTGGGCGATATGCTGGACGAAATTGCGGCGTATTTCCCACCCGCAGAAGAGGGCGACGAAAACGACGACAGAATCCGCGTGGCAATAGTGGGCAAGCCCAACGTGGGCAAATCGTCGTTAATCAATAAAATTCTGGGCGAAGAACGCCTAATTGTAAGCGACATCCCGGGCACAACCCGTGATGCCGTAGACACCTTCCTCACCCGCGACGACCGCGAATTTCTATTCATAGACACCGCAGGTTTACGCCGCAAAAGCAAAATTAAGGAGAACATCGAAAAATACAGCATCATCCGCACAATCGCCGCCGTAGAGCGTTGCGACGTTTGCGTCCTCCTAATCGACGCCGAGGAGGGCATAACAGAGCAAGATACAAAAATCGCGGGCATCGCCCACGAACGCGGTCGCGCCGCAATCATAGCCGTGAACAAGTGGGACAAAATAGAAAAAAACACCAAAACCATGAAAGAATTTACAGAGAATCTGGAAACGGAACTTGCATATATGCCCTACGCGCCAAAACTGTTTATCAGTGCGCTAACGGGGCAGCGGATAGGCAAGCTGTTCGAGTTAATCCACACCGTTTACCAAAACCACGCGCTTCGCGTACAAACGGGCGTTCTCAATGACGTAATCCTTGAAGCCACCGCAATGCACGCCCCCCCTTCAGATAAAGGCCGCCCGTTGCGTATTTACTACGCAACCCAAGCTTCCGTAAAGCCGCCTACCTTCGTCCTGTTCGTAAACGACAGCCGCCTTATGCACTTCTCCTACACCCGCTACCTCGAAAATAAAATACGAGAGGCCTTCGGCTTCGACGGCACCCCCGTGCATTTTGTGGTTAGGGATAAGAAAGAGTAACTTGCAATAAAATGAATTATTCAGCGAAAGGGGTAGTTTGTATGCTTGAAAAAATCGAAACCAAGGAAATCATGACGCGCCATGACGCGCAGGAGAAGTACAGAACAAAATATTTTCGTATGGTGATAACAGAGGTTGTAGACCAAGGCGATAACGATTTGGGGTATGTAATTTATATCGCAGATACGGAGAAAGAACTGCGGCAAATTCCTCGAAGCGAATACAAAGGCAAGCATATCGCCTTTACCCTTGGCGCAGCGGCAGAGCCATACCCGCAAATTGGAAATGTGGTGTATCATGGCTGAATTTGCCTTCAAGGAATATGGCAGGGTTTATGTTCCAATAAGCATAAAACCGCAAGGCGATATAACAATGTCGGATACCTTTTTCAAAGTTGACACAGGAGCTGATAAAACTACCGTTTCCAAACAGGATTTAATGGACTTAGGCTATGATATGGAATGGATAAAGCAAAACGCCGTAATATACGAGGACGAACAAAAGCCAACAACCGCCGCGGGGGATAAAATTAACGCAGGATATATACAGCTTCCGCTGATAAATATTCTTGGATACGAGGGCAGAAATTGGGTTTTTCAAATCATAATGGATGAAGACCAAGATTTCCGAAATCTTTTGGGGCGCGACTTACTTACCGGTTTTAACTACAACTTCGACAATGACGGGGACACATTTTCAATTTCAAGAACCAAGGTTTTTAAGCCACGATATGAATTTTTACCCAAACAAGAAATAAACGAAATTGCTACAGCTTAGAAACTTGCACCCGATTATGAAATTATGCTAAAATGTTTGTGCAATAAAAAAATGCAGTGTCCGTGAGGTGCTACCAACACCCCACGGCGAGTGTAGGGATTCACAGCATCACCTATCACACACGGGCTTTCGCCCGCCACTACAAGCCACAGTTTAGCATTGTTCCGCTCTTGTTTCAATAACAAGGTGCAGACGTGTTTTATTTGTCTTTATGTAGTTGGCGGCGTAGAGTGGTCTGTTTTGTTTACTTGGAATTTTCCAAGGTGTGTAGGTGATGGCAGTTTTGCCGTCCTTGCACACCTTTTTTGATGGGCGCACTTGCGGGGCGGATTGAAAAATTTGCCCCAATCGGTGCTTGCCCGTTGCACATAAAATTTGAAAGGGGAAACAAAATGAACAAGAGGAAAGAGCGCGCAAAAGGTTTTGTCGCGGGGGTTTTGCCTTTACCAACGCAATGATTGAATAGCTACGCACCACAACAAAACTCCATGCCTTATGTTTTCTCGCATTTAATTTGACAAGCTCCCTAAAATTCGTATAACCTATCGTTATTATGAATTTTAGGGGCTTTTTTGGTGTGACAGTATTTAACCGAAACGGAGCAATTTTTATGCCAAATAAAGAAACTGCTAAGGATATAGCCCGAAAATATGCCGATGAGGTGCGGAAAATAGTAAACCCGTCGGCGGTGATTTTATTCGGCTCATATGTAAACGGCGTACCCGACAAGTGGAGCGATATTGACATTGCCGTGTTGGTTAAAAATTATGAAGGCAATTGGATTGATACGCGTGCCATGCTGTACGGGTTAAAGTGGAACGATAATTTCACAGATGTTGAACCGCACTTGCTTGATGAAGAACACGACCCAAGCGGCTTTGTAAAGCATATTATTAAAACAGGCGAGGTAGTTTACCTCGCCCAAACAGATTTAAATAGTTTTGTCGTTTAAAGTTCTATATCAAAGCGTGGTCGCTCTTCGTATTCTTCGTCGCGGGTTAGGGTGACTGTGATGGTTTTGCCTTCGTCTTCGCCCTCGTCGGGCAGGGCTTGGAATTGTGCGGATTGGGTGAAACGGATGTACTCGTTTTGCACCGCCGCCATGCGCATATGGATGGCGCGCATTGCGGAATCGCGCTCTGCGCGTGGTTTGCCGGAACGTATTACCTCGCTTGCTTCGTTTGCGAATTGGCTCATTCTGCGTTGGTGCATATTTGCAACGTCTTGCTTGCTTCGCGCCTGCGAAAGTTCGCGCTCAAATTCGCGGCGTTCTTGTGCAACTTTTACCGCTTTTTCGTACAGGTGCGGGGCGTTTTGACGCAGGAAAGACATTTCATCGCTTGATAACCGTCCGCCGGACATAAGCCGCCCCTCAAGGGACAAAACAGCCATTGCCCTGCGGTTGTCTTCGTGGCTTTCGCGCATGAAATCTACCATGCGTTCGTGCTGTGTCATGGGTTCGCTACGCTCGTTACTTTGCGGCGTGTCCTTTGCCGTTAGCCGATTACTTCGCATTTGCCAACTCGCGTTAAGTTCAATATTTCTAACATGGCTTGTAATCGAAGTTATCCCCAACAAATTTACGGGAAGCATAGAAATCCCTCATTTCATTAGTCGACCCCTAAAAACCCATCTTTTCGCATATGTCGCTTCTCGAAAACGCGCCTAAAGCCGCGCGTTTTCTGCGATGCGACACAGCTCAAAGTGGGTTTTTGGCGGTCGCCATTAATCAAAACCGCGGGGCACAAAAACCCCGCGGTTTTAGATTTTAAAAGTTATTTTACGCGCCCGTAGCCATTAGGCGTTGTGCGCTGTCTTCAACCAAGTCTTGCTCCTGTTGTTGAAGCATTACTTGAAGTTCGTTTATTACACGTTCTTGCTCAACTTCCATCATTTCTTCAGCCATGTCTGCGTCTGCGATACGGCTTCTGGAGTCTGCAAGGTTAAGGCTGGAAACGGAGTTCGCGCTCATTGTGTAGTCCATCACATTGCTCATTGCGCCGAGAGCGGCGCGTTCTGCGGATACTTGGTCGATGGCGTTGTCAATCGCGCTGAGGTCGAAAGAGCCGTCTTCGGCTATGGCAGTCATTGCTTGTGCAATGCCGGACATATCGTTGATGCTTACAATCGGACCTGTTCCGCTTGGGCTTGCGGCGGTATTCGCGCCGGAAACCGAGCCGTCAAGAAGAGTCTGCGTGTTAAATTCCGTACCGCCAACTGCGTCTTGAATGCCTTGCGCAAGCTGACCGATTTCTTCCTGAATCATGGCACGCTGACCATCTGTTAATGTACCGTTCAGGCCTTGCACGCTTAACTCGCGAATACGGTTTAGGCTGTCGGATACGGTATCCAAGCCGCCTTCTGCTGTTGTAATCATAGCTTGCATATCCGCCGCGTTGCGTGTGCCTTGGTCTAAGCCGCGAACCTGTGCGGTCATTTCCTCTATAATAGCCGCGCCTGCCGCATCATCTGCCGCAGAATTGACGCGCTGTCCACTTGCAAGGCGTGTCATTGCAGGGCTCATCTGGTTTTGTGCTATGTTTCGGATTGTCATTGTAACTACCCCCTTGGGAATTTGAAATAAAGCCTATCTGTTTAAGAGAGAGATTGCAGTTGCAGAACCTGCTTCAGCCCATTCGTCAAAGCCGTTCATTACTGCTTGCAATGTCTGGTGGCTTATTTCGGGTAGCTCGCCGCCGAACATACGCTCTGCCTGTGCAAAGCCGCGCTGTACAGCGTCACGCATTACATCAATTTGTGCGGGGTCGCCGCCTGTAAGTGCTACTGCGAAGTCAAGCATTCTTGCCGCAGTTTCTTCCACAGAGAAGTAGCCGCCTTCGCCAATCATTTCGTTAGCTTCGGCACGCATTTCGTCTGTGATTTCGATGTCGCGGATGCTCCAGCCTTCGGAAAGGCCTTGGCGTTCTGCTTGACGACCAAGCAATGTTTCAACCATGTTGCGGAAGGAATCCACACGCTCTTGGTGGCGGTTCCACAGTTCGGTTACGCGTTCACGGTCTACGGTGAAGGTTTCTGCCGCAGGTTCTTGCTCGCCTTGGGTATACACGGCAGCGGCTGTTGGTGCCGATGTAGCGGGAGGTGCTGCCGGTTCGGGCATTCCGGGGATTGCCGGAGTGTTTTGGTTGTTTTGTGTGTTCTGTGTACCTTGATTGTTTAAGCCTGTCATAACTTGGGATACAGTGTTTATGTCCATTGTAATCCGCTCCCTCTATATTTAAGATAATTTCGGAAAAATATTCCTCAATTAGTATATCGGCAGATTTGCAAAAAAACTTTAGCTTTTTTTGAAAATATTTTTAGAAGTTAAGATTTTTCTCTATCACGCTTGCAAGATTTTTAGCAAAACCGTCGATTTTGTCCTTGTCTCTGCCTTCCAGCATGACCCTTACAACAGGCTCTGTGCCTGACGGGCGTACCAAAATACGACCTTCGCCTTCCAGCGCGGTTTCAATTTCCGCTTGGGCTTTTTGAATTTCGGCATTGGTGGCGAGTTCGGGCTTGCGAGCGTTTGGCACGGTTGCGTTTACCAGCACCTGCGGGAAAGTTTCGATTACACCCGCAAGGGCAGACAGACTTTGCTTTTTACGCGCAAGAACGGCAAGCAATTGCAGTGCCGTTAGGATTCCGTCGCCTGTGGTGCTGTGTTCTAGGAAGATTACATGGCCTGATTGTTCGCCGCCCAGACAGTAGCCGTCTGAAAGCATTTTTTCAAGCACGTAGCGGTCACCGACGTCGGCGCGGTACATATTTATTTTGTTGTCGCGGCAGAAGCATTCAAAGCCCTGATTGCTCATTACCGTGGCTACTACTGTGTTTTTTTCAAGCTTTCCGCGTTCGTTTAAATCAAGAGCGCAGATTGCCATAATGGCGTCGCCGTCTATGAACTCGCCTTTTTCGCAAATGGCAAGCATTCTGTCGCCGTCGCCGTCGAAGGCAATTCCTATGTCGGCTTTTTGCTCTTTCACGCATTTTTGCAGGCTTTCCATATGTGTAGAGCCGCAATTGTCGTTTATGTTTTGCCCGTTCGGCGCGTTGTGAAGCGTTATCAATTCCGCGCCCAGTTGCTTAAATATCTGCGGCGCAATGTACGACGTCGCGCCGTTTGCGCAGTCTATGGCGATTTTTATGCCGTCAAGACGCAAATCTTTTACCGTGCTTAGAAGAAAACCCGTGTAATCGGCTTCGGCTTGGTCGCTTTTGCCAACCGTTCCCACTTCTGTGCCTATGGGGCGCGGAAGCTCGTCACCTTCGGCGCGATTTTTTTCAATCAGGGCTTCAATTTCATCTTCAAGTACATCAGGCAGTTTGAAACCTTCATTATTAAAGAATTTTATTCCGTTGTCCGCCATTTTGTTGTGTGAGGCGGAAATCATTGCGCCCGCGTCCAAGTTATACTTGCGCACAAGATGTGCCACGGCGGGGGTTGGCATAACGCCCGCATGATACACAGTCGCGCCGATAGAGCAAAGCCCCGCTGTCAACGCCGCCGCCAGCATATCGCCGCTTTGGCGGCTGTCTGTTGCAATAAGCACTTTCGGCGCGTGATGCGTCTCCCGCGTTAAAACGTATCCGCCAACGCGCCCAAGGTCAAACGCCAGTTCAGGCGTAAGTTCTGTGTTCGCAACACCGCGAACGCCGTCTGTTCCAAATAATTTCCCCATCTTTTTCCTCCATCTTCTATGCATAGAGTATATCATATGCGAATTAATGCATAAAGTACCGCATAAATTATTTGTAAAGAAATTTTTTTCGGAGGTGCCGCATGGCATACACGCGCTTTTTTTTGCCGTTTGAAAATGAATCAATCGGCTATGGCTTTAAAGGAAGAACCCCTGCGGGGCGTTGCATTGTTGAAAGCCGTGACGGACAGGGAAAGTTATCCGTAACGGCGCAAGATATTAAAACGCAAACGAGATACGGCGTTTATCTGATTTTTGCCGACAGCGGCAGATACGCGGGCGTTTTTATGGGCAGTCTGAATGCCGATGAAAAAGGCAAGGCAGAACTGCGCAAGGATATCGAAACCGCCGCCCTTGGCAGTTACGAACTTGACGAACTGATTGGCGTTGCAATAATCGTCTCGGACGCGCCTGCCAATAACCAAGTCACCTCCCCGCTTTGCGGCTACCGCGACAGACCCGTTTCTTGGCGCGGAAGCTTTTTTGAAGCGAAGATTGGGGAAGGACGGAAGACTGCGGAAAAGGAAAAAGAAAAGGAAGTTGTGGTTGCGCCCGTGGAAGTTGAACCCGAAGCGGAGGTTGCGGTGGAAGAAACTGCGCCGACAGAAGTTGTTGAGGAAGAGCCGATTGAAGAACCCGTGCCGGAAGTTGCGCATGAACCTGAACCCGAAGTTGTCGCGGAAGAACCGATTGAAGAACCTGCGCCAGAGGTTGTGCCTGAACCCGAACCAGAGATTGTCGCGGAAGAGCCTGTTGAAGAACCTGAGCCCGAGGTTGTTCTTGAGCCTGAAGTTCCACCTGAACCCGAGGTTGTTGCGGAAGAGCCGATTGAAGAACTAGAGCCAGCGGTCGTACCCGAACCCGAGGTTGCGCCAGAGGCGGAAATTCCGCCTGAACCTGCCGCGCCCGTTAGGCAAACAGCACCACGTGCCCGCGCCGTCAAACCCGCACCAAAACCGACGCCACCACCCGAACCGCCGTGCGAACCCGAACCGGCCCCCGTTCCCGAACCCGCACAGGAGGAAGCCCCACCCGAACCCGAACCAGTCCCCGAACCATCCCGTCAATCCGCGCCGCGTGCGCGCAAACCCAAGGGCGCGAAACCCACGCCACGAAAACCCGTCACAAATTCCCCCGCCCGCACAGAAAATATCTTGGCAATCGAAACCCTCTTCAACAACAAACCCCACGTCACCCCTTTTGAAACCTTCTCGCGCCAAGCATCATGGGTGCAACTCGCCATTACCGATGCAATTCCCCTACCCCCAAACCGCCCGCTTTTGCTGGAAGAACCCTTCGTTCGTGCCGCCTACGCTAACCGAACCCACCTTCTCCTCGGCATAACCGCCGACGGCACAGAATACATCATAGGCGTCCCCAGCGAATACAACCCCGAAGAACGTACCCACGCAAAACGCCTGGGCTTCTCCAAGTTCAAAACTAACGCAAACGACCCCGCAAAACGCGGCGACGAAGGCTACTGGCTTATGTTCTTAGATATGTAAAAACCAAAGGGGCTGTTGCAAAATTAAGACCGCGGGGTAATGAAGTGAGCGGTTTACCGCGAACGGCACCTGCCCCGGGAACTTAGTTCTGCAACAGCCCCTTTTTGTATGCTACCCCTTAAACCCGTCCTTGCCTTGCTTGTAGGCGTTAAGAACTTTTACGGCATCGGTAGGCATGGACACTTTGGGTTTGATGCCTGTTTGCCCTGTCTGCGGGAGTTCTTCGGCGCGGCGTTTATCGAGGAGTTGGTTGTTTTCGTCTTCTGCCACGCGGATTTTTACGTCCAGTGACATTACTTTGCGGATGTGTTCTTGCAGTACTTGCACTTGGGGTTTGTAATTTTCTTGCTGTGCTTCAAGTTCCGCGCCGATATCTTTCAGCATTTTCTCAAACATATCGTCGCAGGCTTTTACGATTTGGATGGAGGCCTGTTTTTCCTCATTCATGCCCAAAATCATTTCGCGCACGCCATCAAGAGGCAGTTCGCTTTCGATTACCGTGCGCTGGTTTTCCGAAATATGCAAGATTTCGGATAGGGCGTTTGCTTTTCGTTTTAGGCCGTCAAGCATTATATTTAGATGAGATTTCATTTCCTCTGTTTGCATGGGCTACCTCAATTAATTATCAAAGATGCATTGGAAGTTTCAACTGCAATTTTCACTTTTTTGGGCAAGCTGTCGAAGCTGGTGCTTCGCGCTTCCACAAGGGACGGTTCATTGATGAGGTATTGCAGATTTGTAAGCCCAAGACGAATTTCGCCCATTGCGGCGTGTGCCTTGATATGGTAG
The DNA here is from genome assembly GCA_009788055.1 of Defluviitaleaceae bacterium. GTDB lineage: Bacteria > Bacillota > Clostridia > Lachnospirales > WQUN01 > WQVC01. The sequence goes on from WQSG01000046.1 coordinate 13,440, forward strand.
CCCAAATTTGTTGCGGTGGGTAGGTTTATGCTTAGTTTTTCGTTGCCTGTTTCCACGCTCCAAATATAGCTTGTGTGGCGGTCGAATTTGGACATGATAACGGAAAGCGGACTGTTGTAATTGGACAGTTTCAGCTTTGCAATGTCCAGTTCGATTGCTTCCAGCGGGGCGTTTAGGTTTTCAAAAGACGCGCTTTCTGCGGTGATGTTGGAAACAGAAAAACGCCCGTTGCTTGCTTCCGCATAAATGTTTGCGGCGGAAAGCGCGGACAGGTTTGTTATGCCGTTGGAGTTTGAAAAATGCATTTCCGTTGCGGAAAGGGAGGACGCGTCCATCTGCCCGTTAATGCCGTCGATTTTGATAACGCCGAAAGCGCGTTCGGGTACAAACGCGTCGATGGACACGGAAGAAAATTCGTCCTCTTCATACTTCAAAAAATACTTGCCGCCAAGCTTTACAAGTTCGATGTATGCCTTGGCTTTTTTCGCCTGATAGGTGAGACGTGCCGTGATTTTGTCGCCATTATAGCCCTTTACGCGGATATCGGCGTTTAGACCCGATAAATTTAATTCGTTGTAGCCGCCTACTTCAACAGGCAATTCAATTTGCCGCTCTTCCAAGCCGCCTGCGGGGGCGGATGGTTTTGCCGCTTTGGGCGGCGCGGCACGGTGTTGCGAACCCGACGGTGCGGCGGCAGTGGCGGGTGCTTCGGGCGGCGGTGTAAACGCGTCTGAAACACGTTCTGCAACGCCTGCTATTTGCGACGCAACCGCACCCGCAAATTTTTCCACCTTCGGTGCCATTTCGCGGGCGAAGCTTTCAAATTTCTGGCCTAAATCATCCAAGCCGTAGTGCGGTTCACCATGGGATTTACTATCGTTGCTGTTGCCCTCATATTTTTTTGCGGGCGGCGGCGGCGCGGAAGAAGCCCCTCCGTCCAGTGCCTGAAGCAATTGCGCCGCTTCTGCGGCAGTAATTTGCCCGTCTTCAATCATCTTTAGGATGCGCAGTTTTTCTGTCATAGATAATCTCCATTCGCCAAAGCGCGCAGTCGCCTAACGTACAGGTAACTGCTAAGGCTTGCCGCAATTTTTTTGCGGAAATCGGCATCATTTATGGGTTTTACTATAAAACTTTTCGCGCCAAGATACAACGCGCTTGAAAGATTGTCTACAGAACCTTCGGAGGTTAAAAATACAATAGGTGTATCTGTGTGTTCGGGGAACTCGCGTATTCTCGGAACAAGGTCGAACCCTGTAAGCCCGGGCATATTGTAATCCAGCAAGAAAAGGTCAGGTTTAATTATATGCAAAAGCTCGCGCATTTTTGCGGAATCCGAAAGGGTGCGCACAACGTAATCTTTATTTAACAAAAAGTTTACGGTTTTAAGAATACTCGGGTTGTCGTCTACGGCAAGCACAACGGGTTTATCCATCTGCGGGTTTATGCAGTGTTCTATGCAGGATACCATTTGCTCGTCGGTGAAGGATTTTAGCATGAAATCTGCCGCGCCAAGTTCCATGCCTTCCAAAAGGTCGCTTTTTTTGCCCTTTGCCGTAATGAAAACAACAGGCACTTTTGAATAGCGCGGGTTGGCCTTTAACATCTTTAGAATTTCAAAGCCGCCCACTTCGGGCATATTTATATCCAGCAAAATCAAATCGGGCAACGTTGTTGACAAGATTTCATACATCTCTTTTGAAGAGTTCGCCGGATGTATTTGATAATGATTTTTAAGCCGTGTTTGAATTGTCACAAGGCTGTAGTTTACGTCATCTACATAGAGAATATTCTTCTTGCTCATGTTCGAGACTCCTTCTCTAATTTTTCAACAATCTCTGCATATTTTATCATATCCACGTTTTCACGCAACCATTCTGTAAGTTCTGTGTCGGATTCGTAGTTAAATTCTTCAATTTGTGACATGGTTTGGTCAACTTCGTCCATATTGTATTCCATGCAAGCGTCGGATAGTTTTTTCAGTAACTCGGGGGCTATTTTGTCTGCGGTGGGTTTTGCAGATTCATCTTTGAATGACGACAGCAATTCTTCAAGCTTTTTTTCCAGTTCCCACGCGATTATCACAAAGGAGGGGTTAAAGTTTTCTATATAGTCTATGTTTCTCTCGTCTGCGGCATCCTCCAGTTTTTCTGCTACCCCTGCTATTTTGTCGGCAAAGATATCGTAGCTTGCGCCCTTTATGCCATGCACCTGTATTTTGTACGCGGTAAGGTCTTTTTGCGGCGTGAAGGTTTCGATTTCCAGAAGCGACGAGCGCAAACTTGCAGTGTATGCCCGCAGAATATTCAGGTATGTTTCTTCGTCGCCGTGGAAACGCTCTATCCCTTTTGCGATGTCCAAGCCGTCTATTTTCTTCCCTGCGAAAAGATTTTTACCGGAAGGTAAATGCGCCGCCGTTGCGGAAAGCGTCGGCCTGTCAGGGTGCTTGTCGTGGATGTATTTTGTAAGTAGATAGTCAAGTTGGCGGATGTCTATAGGCTTTGTAATGAAATCGTCAAAGCCGCTTTGCAGGAACACTTCGCGTTGCCCGACAACCGCGTTTGCGGTAAGCGCGATTACGGGATTTTCGTAACCTGTTTCGCGCAGTAGCTCAACGGTTTTTACGCCGTCCATGCCCGGCATCATGTGGTCCATAAAAACGATATCGAAGGTGTCTGTTTTTAATTTTTCAAGGGCTTTCATACCGCTGTTAAGCGTTGTTATTTGAAGCTGATATGGTTTCATAAGGCCTTCCGCCACATACAGGTTTGCTTCAACATCGTCTACAACAAGCACTTTTCCGTATGGCATCGGGTTGCGCAAAATCGCGCCGCGTTTTGCCCGTGGGGTGCGCGTTGCTTTGAACTGTTGCAGATTCTCTGCGGTTTCTCTGCCCATTGGAAGCGGGTCTGATATCCTTTGCGGCAGGCGTACAACGAAGGTAGAGCCTACGTTTGGTTCACTTTCCACGGATATGTTGCCGCCCATTATTTCCACAAGTCGGTTCATGATAGCGGAACCCAAGCCCGTACCCTCGATGCTTCTGTCAATTTCTTGGTCGAAGCGGGAGTATTCATCAAAGAGGGTTTCCAATTGCTCTTTTGTCATGCCGCGCCCCATGTCGCGCACGGTAATTACAAGGATTGCGTTGTCGGAATCCTCGCTTGGTTCGTGAGAGACTTCCAGCGTAACCGTACCCTCGTCCGTATATTTAAACGCGTTGGAAAGCAAATTTGTTAAAATTTGTTTGATACGCAATTCGTCGCCCAACAGCTGTGACGGTAATGTTTCGTCAACATTTAATACGAATTCGATTGGGCTGTCGTTTATACGCATCATGTTAAGTTGCACGGAGTCATTGATTAAATGGGACACTTTGTAAACCCCAAGCACGATATCCATTTTGCCCGCTTCAATTTTGGAGAAGTCCAAAATATCGTTGATGATGCCCAAAAGCATATCGCCTGCGGTGTAAATTTTGTTTAGCTGGCTTTCGATATTGCCCGAAATGTGTTTGTCTTGCATGAGGATATCCGTGACGCCAAGAATCGTGTTCATCGGGGTGCGTATTTCGTGGCTCATGTTGGCAAGGAAGGTTGATTTTGCGCGGTTTGCTACCTCTGCGGCTTCACGGGCAATGCGGCGTTCGTCACCCGCGATGGATATTGCCATAAGGTCTGCAAGGGAGGAGATGAACGACATTTCTTCGGGTATCCACTCGCGCCCTTGGGGGTATTCTTCGGACGCGTCAATCTCTGCGCAAATCATGCCTATGGATTTACCCGCTATACGGATGGGCGCGTCCAACATGGCGCACATATTATGGTTGTAGTCCTCGCCGCAAAGACGTATCACTTCGCGTTTGTTACCTGCGATTATAAGCCGTTCGGAATCTATGCTGTTGGCGTAAAGCGGACGGTCTGTAAGGCAGAAGTCGCCGAGTTTGCTGTGATTACGCGTCACCCTGTCGTAAGACGTAATGTTTATAAGCATTTCCCCGTCCTCGGGCATACGATAGATGGACAGGCGGTGTACGTTAAGGGCGTCACAGCCCTTTTTTGAAATGATATCCGCGGCAGAGTTTACATCCTCCGAAGAAATATTCGGCGACTTTGTGATTTTAGCAAGTGCGTCCGATAGCTTGTTGGAGTATTCGTAACGCAATGCCATTTGCCATTCGGATTCTCTCATCTCGGATATATCGTATGCCACGCCCACAATACCCACGGAGTCCCCGCCATGTATCAGCGGAATGGTATTTGTGCTGAAAATAATAGACGCGTTCGGCCCCGGCAAGTGTTCTTCCGTTGCGTGGTTCACGCCGCTTTGCAGTACTAATTGCTCCAGTTCTTCGTGTTGGCGGGCGTCTTCCGCGCTGTAGCCAAGCCCGTCTTCATAGCCTTTGCCCAGTACTTCTTCAGGTTCTTTGTCGTAATAATCCAGCATTGCCTTGTTGCAATATGTGAAACGCAAACTTGTACCCTTGGTGTAAATTAAATACGGAATAGAATCGAAAAGCGTGGTTAGCGTAGTGGTTGTGATTGCCAAATCCCGCGTGCGTTCTACTACTTGTTCTTCAAGTTTGGCATCGCGCTCCACTTCCTCTGTGATATCACGAAGCACTACTATTTTACATATCGCATCGCGGAATTTATCATACTCTGCGGTAAGCACCATGTCGCAAACCCGTTCCCCGCGAGAGGTTTTGACTTTTACTGTTTTGCCGACAAAGCTGTCGCTTAAAAAGTCATCCGCTGTAGCGTTTGACATATAGTAAGAAAACTCGTTGTCTATTATGCTTTCGCCCATAAAGTTTACTGCGGCATCGTTTTCCAAAGTGACAACGTTTCTGTGGTTTAAAACGAAAATGGGAATGGAAACAGACTCGAAAATATAGCCCGAAATATTAGACGGCGTAATGCCGAACGTATGATATTTTTTCATCGAAATATAAACCTGTATCGCGGGCAAAAGTATAACCATTGCCGCAACAGGCACAGTTGTGTGCGGTGTAAAAATGGGAATAATAAAGTCTGCAACAAACACAAACGGCGAAATAGCCACAACGATAATAACAAGCCGCCTAAGTTGTTCCCGATACCCTTTTAAATTACTGCGCCGCATCCACAAAAAAATCGCGGCAACAACACCCGCGATAGAAAGGGACACAAACAAAAACGTTACTGTAAACCAAAAACTTCCCTGATACGAAAACTGATTGCCAAAATATGTGCGTTCGATAACAACATCGCCGGAAAACACGCTTATCAACGCCAAAACAAAAACCGCAACAGAAAGAACGTTTAATAGCTGTCTAATCTCATCGGTTTTAAACTTCAAAATATTCGTAAGGAAAACGAGCCACCGAGGGAAAAACAAACAGCTTGAAATAAAACCAAGTGCCCAGTAAAGCCACGTAAGGATTTCATTTTGCGAAATGGTCATCATGCCGTAAAAAAAACTAAACGAAATAAGTAAGACACACGCAACCATATAGTCGTGCCGTGTGCGCGTTCGCGTATCAAAAACGGTCGTAAGTATGAAAATACACAGATACGTAACGCAGGCGGCAAAAAACAAAACGGCAATAAAAATACGCCATTCATAGTTTCCATGAAAAAGTGCCGAAATCGGCATGGAACATCCCCCTCTTGCAGGTTGTTATCTTATATTACCATATTTTTTCTTTACGCGAATGTCATCGCCGAAGAATTTTAGCATTTGATAATTGCCAAGAAAGCGCGAGACAATGCGCTCTGAATACTGTGACGCAAGACCGTTTGGCGTGAGATTGGTGGATATTACGGTGGGTTTTCGCATTAGCAATCTTTGGTTAATTATATCAAAAAGTGCGGAGGATGTAACTATTGTGGAAACTTCCGCGCCAAGGTCGTCAAGCACAAGCAGGTCGGATTCGTCTACGGCATCCAGCATTTCGTCCGGGGCGGACAGTGATTCGCGGTTAAAGCGGGCGTCTTCGATTATTTTGCACAGGCGCGGCACGGTAAGATACAACACGGTATGCCCTGCGTCAAGCAAATCCTTGGCAATGCAGTGGCTGAGAAACGTTTTGCCAAGCCCCGTTTCGCCGTACAACAGTAAATTTTGAAACTCGTTGTCAAAGTTTTGCACAAAGTTTATTGCGTATCTGTAATTTGTTTCGATGTTGGTGCGCGGCGAAAGCCCTTCGCTTTCCAAAATTTCCGTGCTGAACAGGCGAATGTCAAATGTATCAAAATTTTCGTCACGCAAAACTTCGCGCATATTGGACAGAGAATAGTATTCTTCAATCAGCCGCTGTTTCAGACACGCGCACGGTGTAACGGGACTGCCGGGCGAATGCGATATGTAGCCCGTATCTTCACAATTTTTGCAGTTGTACACAGGCAAAAGATAGTTTTCGCTTATGCCTTTTTTTGCAAGCAAAGACAGACGCTCTTGTTTTAAGGCGTCTATTTTTTCCCGCGTTTGTTGCAGACCGTTTGCGTCACCCGCCAGTGCCAGCTTTGCAACAGAAAGCCCCAACTCGCCCAAGTTTTTATCTATGACACTAAGCCTCGGGTTTTTCTTGTAAAGTTCTTCGCGCCGCGCTTCACGCAGTTCTTCCGCTCGGTTTCGCGCTGTTTCAAACTCGCGCATTACCTCGCGATACGCATTTTTGTACCTCACTTGCTCACCCTCTTAGCAGATGAATTTTCCTGCGTCTTCGTCCACAATAACGGTAACATCGTGGTGAAGCTGTAACACGGATGACGGATTTGCGGGCGTTATCGCACCAAAAAGTGCGTCGCGGATAATATTCGCTTTGCCCGCGCCGCTTGCCAAAAGCAAAATCTTTTTGGCTTGCATAATTGTTTTTATCCCCATGGTAATTGCGTGGCGCGGAACTTCACTTTCATTCGCGAAGAATCGCGCATTCGCCTTAATCGTAGACGCATCCAATTCCACATAATGCGTGACGGAGGGGAAAACGTCCGTCGGCTCGTTAAACCCGATATGACCGTTGTTTCCTATCCCCAGTATCTGCAAATCTATGCCGCCGCTTGCCGCTATCTTTTTCTCGTATTCAGCGCATTCCGTCTCGTGGTTTTTCGCTTCGCCGTTCGGGATATTCGTCTCCTTCACATTCACAAAGCCAAACAAATTCTTGCGCATAAAATACGCGTAGCTTTGGTTGTTCTCTTTTGTAACAGGAAAATACTCATCCAAATTAAAAGCCGTCACCTGCGAAAAATCTATCTCGCCCGCGTTAAAGAGCCGCACAAGCTCTTCATATGTACCGATAGGCGTACTTCCCGTTGCCAGCCCCAACACAGATGCCGCTTTCTCCTCCAGTCGCGCTTTAATAATCTGCGCACTTCTGCGGCTAAGTGCCGCATAGTCTTTCTCAACAAAAATTTTTACATTGCTCATGTGAATCGCTCCTTTGCTTTTTTAAGACCTTGGGGGCGTTGCCCCCAATTCCCCCACAAGGGGACAAAGTCCCCTTGACCCCTATACTGAAACCGCGCTATAGGCGCGGTTTCAAGTTAAAGTTTGGGTCAAGCCTTTTCAAAGGCTTGCAGGGGGTTCGGGGGCAACGCCCCCGAGGTCTTAACCTGTCATAACAATCTCTTTAAGCGCGGCGGCGCACGACATTGTCAGAAGTGTGCCGCCGTCCTTCTCGTCGCTTAGGGATTGTGCGTTTGAGGTGATTAGGTGGTGCGAGAGGGTTTGGGTCTTGTTCCAAAGATGTTCGTAAGTTTCGATAGAAATGCCGTTTTCGCCCATGAACGGCGACAGTGCCTCGCGAATGGCGGGGATTTCAAAGACCGTTTTAAGGCGGTCTATCAGCACCAGCGTTGCAAGGTGTTCGTGGGTGTACAGCCGCTTGTTCACGGGGGGCGGCAAAAGCTTGTCGCGCACATAGTTTTGCACCATGGGGCGCGTTATGCCAATGCCTTTTTTTTCGCAAAACTTTAAAACCTGCGATATTGTCATCGTAGGGCTGTAGTGGCGAATGTCGGATAATGGGTTGGTCATGGTCTAACTCATCGCCCGCATAATTGCGTCGATGATTGTGGGGAAATGGAGGTTGCCTGTGGCTCTGTCCAGAAGACCGAAGCCGTGGGTTCTGTTGCCGCTGTAAATGTTGTTGTCCCACCAGAAAGTAGCCATGCCCAGTTCGCGTGCGATGGAAACGTAATCGTATGCGTGTTGCTCTCTTTGTTCAAGATTTCCCGGCTGGCTGTTGTTTACAGAACCCCATTCGCTTAGCACAACGGGAACGCCCAAACGTTGTGCGTGGTCGGCAACGCGGCGAAGGTCTGTACGGATGGCGGAAGGCCCTGCGTAATTCCCCTGTCCGTCATGCGCCCACTGAAACGGCGAGTATGTGTGAACAGCCAAAAGGATTCTGTCGTCGGCAGGGTCGTTGGGGATGGTAAAGCCGTCGAATGCGCGGTTAGACGCGCTTGCGGCGTGTGTCGGCACAAGAAGGAAACGGTCTGCATTGTTTCCGCCGGAAGCACGTACAGTGTCCACAAATGCTTGGTTCAGTCTGTTAAGATTTCCGCGTGCCTCGGGAGTACCGCCGGTCCATTCCTGTTGCGGACTGCGCGGCTCGTTAAGCCCTGCGAACATCAATCTTTCGCCGAAACCTTCAAACTGTGCGGCGATTTGTTCCCACCATATTTGCAGAATTTGAATGCTGTATTCCACTTCGTGATTCAGTAGCCCAATGGCGTGGATGTCTGCGTGTGTGTAGAAGTTGTTTTCGTGGTGCGTGTTGAGAATAATGTGCATATCGAGTTCGTATGCCCACCCGACAACTTCGTAAATACGCGCCATCCAATCCTCGCGGATGATATGCTCGGGGCCGGGTGCAACTTTGTACCATGTTACGGGGATTCTAATTGCCGTAAAGCCCGTGTCTCTTAATGTCTCTAAAAATTCGCGTGTTACCACATTTGTGTTTCGGCTGTTTTGCCACGCAACTTCCATTGCCGCAACCGAGGTGTTGGCGTAATTTCCGCCGCCCAACCAAGAAAACCCTAATTGACGTTCGTGGTGCGCGTCAAATTGGTTGCCCAAATTCCAACCGGGGCCGATATTGCGGACAAATTGTGCCGCAGAAACTCTTTCGCCTGTAGCCACGGGCGGTGCGGGTGTTGGTGACGGGGATGGCGCGGGTGAAGGGGACGGAGTTGGTTCGGGTGTAACGTCCGGCTCAGGAGTAGGCTCGGGTGTCCGCTCGGTAGTAGGTATCGGCGTTGGTGCAACCGTTGTCGGAGTCTCGGGCGTTGCGGGAATCTGCGGAGCGGTGTAAATCAAAACCGCACTTTCGATTGCGTCCCAGTACACAGCAAAGTCCAGCGCGTTGCCCAAGTCTTGCAACATAAAGTAGTTGTGTCCGGATATATTATATGCGCGTAAATTAACGCGATTACCATCTACATAAACAACTGCCGTGCTTGGCGACGCCGTTGCGTTTTCGCCCGCAATTTGCCCCGCGCCGCCCGTTGGGTTATACGAAACCCCTCGTGTAAGCATAATCGCACTGCGCGTTTCGTCCCACGCAACATTAAATTGCGCAAGCGAACCCCTCAAAATGACGGCAACATCTCGCAACATAAAAAAATTATGCCCGCCAATATTGAAAGCCGTAATATCCACAGGCGCGCCGTCCACATTAACCGTATGCGCAGACCGCACCGCCCAAACCATTCCATACGGCGGAACAACACCAAACGCCACCGACGGCACAAGCCCAACAATCATTACCAAAACCACCACAAAAGCCAAAATCCCTTTTTTCATCTTCAAGCCCCTTCTGTATTTTATTTTGATTTGAATTATATCATACCGCAACCATTATAGCATAGTTCTCTGATGAAAAGTTCTCGGGGCTCTGCCCCGAACCCCGCAAGCCTTTGAAAAGGCTTGACCCAAACTTTAACATGGACTAGCGATTAACTGAAAATCGCAATCAAAAACCGCGCGAATGCGCGGTTTTAAGTTAGGGGTCAAGGGGACATTTGTCCCCTTGCAGGGGGATTGGGGGGACGGAGTCCCCCAAGGTCTTATTGTTTTATCCCCGTACTCCCAAAACCGCCGCTGTCGCGCTGGGTTTCGGGGAGGGTATCGACTTCGTTGAAGGTCATCATTTCTACTTTGGCGAAAACCATTTGTGCTATTCTGTCGCCGCGGTTTATTGTGAAATTTTCCATGCCGTGGTTTATTAGGAGAACTTTTATTTCGCCGCGATAATCGGGGTCGATTGTGCCGGGCGAATTTAGAACGACAACGCCGTGATTAAGCGCGAGCCCGCTACGCGAGCGAATTTGCGCCTCGTAGCCAAAAGGGAGAGCGATTTTAATTCCCGTAGGAATTAAAACGCACTCTCCCTTTTGCATTGTAACGGCTTCCGAAATTTTTGCGTACAAATCCACGCCCGCCGCTTGTTTTGTTTGGCGGGTTGGTATTGGTAAATCTTTGGCATCGGGTGTGCGTTCCAGCAAGCACCGTTTGGGTAAAGTAATCATTAGCTCACCGCGCTTTTTAACGAATCTTCTTTCAAGCCTTCAACTTTTTTGCCAACCAACGACAGGCTCATTTGCTCCATTCGGAAAATTCTGTCACAGATTGCAACGTATGAGTCAAGGTCGATGGCGTCGATTTTTTCGACAAGTTCATCGGGGGTGATAGTTTTGTTTAGCATAAGCAAGGTGCGGCCTATGCTGTTCATGCGGCTTGCGGCATTTTCCAGCGACAGCAAAAAGTTGCTTTTAAGCTGTTCTTTTGCCTTGGAAAGTTGCTCGTTTGTGATTTTGTTGGTAATCATTCCGCGCACTTCCTGCGAAATAAGATTAAGCACTTCGTAAACATTGTCGGGGTTAAGCGCGGCGTATACAAGGAAAATTCCCGTGTCCCAATAATTCGCGTTGTACGAATAAACGCTGTACACCAGCCCGTGTTTTTCGCGAATTGTTTGGAACAACCGCGAACTCATGCCGCCGCCCAAAATGGTATTAACAGCCGCAAGCGCGTAGGATTCGTCTACGCCGGATTTAATTCCGGGGAAGCCCATGCACAAATGCACCTGCTCTATATCCTTCTCCCGCATAGAAAAACCGGGAACGTAAATTGCATCTTTTTCTTCAAAAATATCGGGCGCGCCGCTGTACGAACCAAACGCCGCCGTAACTTTCTCAAGCACTTCCGCCTCGTCGATATTGCCTGCGATAGCAATTACAACATTTTTGGGCGAATACCGCGCCTTCATAAAATCGCGAAAACCCTCCGACGTAAAGCTTCCGATACTCTCCGCCGTGCCCAAAATAGACATTCCAAGGGGGTTACCCGGAAAGGTTTTCCATTGCAGAAGGTCAACCGCCAAATCCTCGGGCGTGTCCTCGTACATACTAATCTCTTCAAGAATTACGCCGCGTTCTTTGTCAACCTCGCCTTGGTCAAACTTCGAGTTGAAAAACATATCCGAAAGAACATCTAACGCCACATCAAAATGTGTATCCAACGTGCGCGTAAAATAACACGTATACTCCTTAGAAGTAAACGCGTTAAGCTGACCGCCAACCGCGTCCATCACGTCCGCAATGTCCATGGCAGTCCTTTTCTCTGTCCCCTTAAAAAGCATATGCTCAATGAAATGCGAAATGCCGTTGTTCTCCGGCGTTTCATTGCGCGAACCGTTGCGCACCCACACCCCAAAACTCACAGACCGCACGAACGGAATAGCCTCCATTACCACGCGCAATCCGTTTGATAGTTCATGGACTTTTATCAATTGTTTACACCTCTATTTTCCAATGATAAAGAGAAAAACCTCGGGGACGCTGTCCCCGAACCCCTGCAAGGGATTTCATCCCTTGACCCTATCTTTGAAAACCGCGAACGCGGTCTTCAGGTTAAAGTTTGAGGGTGAGGGGGGCGTGGGG
>WQSG01000047.1 GCA_009788055.1 Defluviitaleaceae bacterium
TGTGGGGGGTTCGGGGGGAGAGGGAACTTTTCAAAGTTTCCTCTCCCCCCGAGGTCTAATTATTTATTTTTCAAGTTAAACCATGCCCCAAGACCGGGATATTCTGCAACTTCATCCAGTTCTTCTTCTATGCGGAGAAGTTGGTTGTATTTTGCAACCCTGTCGGAACGGGCGGGTGCGCCTGTTTTAATTTGCCCTGCGTTTACCGCTACGCAGATATCTGCGATTGTTGCGTCTTCGGTTTCGCCGCTACGGTGGGAAACGATTGTTGTCATGTTGTGGCGGTGTGCCAGTTTCATGGTTTCAAAGGTTTCTGTGAGGGTACCGATTTGGTTTACTTTTACGAGGATTGCATTACCTGTTGCGGTGTCTACGCCGCGTTGCAAGCGTTCTGTGTTGGTAACAAAGAGGTCGTCACCAACGATTTGTACGCGGTCGCCAATGCGGTCTGTCATGAGTTTCCAGCCGTCCCAGTCCTCTTCGTCTAAGCCGTCTTCAATGGAAATAATGGGATATTTTTTGCAAAGTGCTTCGTACATATCAACCATTTCTTCCTTCGTGCGGTAAACTTCTTTGCCGCTGGTTTTGCTTTCGCCTTCAAAGTAGTACATACCTTCTTTGCCGTTCTTTTTGGCATCGCCATACAGTTCTGTAGCGGCAACATCAAGAGCGATACGGATATCTGTGCCGGGTTCATAGCCCGCTTTTTTCACGGCTTCAAGGATTAAATCCAGAACATCGTCGGGGGTTGCAAGGTTGGGTGCAAAACCGCCCTCATCACCCAAAGCCGTAGCAAGACCGCGACCTTTGAGGATTTTTTTCAGCGCGTGATAGATTTCCGCACACCAGCGCAGTGCCTCTTTGAAGCAACACGCACCAACGGGCATAATCATAAATTCTTGGAAGTCTACGGTGTTGTCGGCGTGCTTGCCGCCGTTTAAGATGTTCATCATGGGAACGGGCAGTTGTTTTGCGTTAAACCCGCCAAGATACTGATAAAGCGGCATACGAAGCGCGGCGGCGGCGGCTTTTGCCACTGCCATGGAAACGCCCAAGATAGCGTTTGCGCCAAGTTTTGCTTTGTTTGGTGTGCCGTCAAGTTCCAGCATTTTTGTGTCAATTGCAACTTGGTCGATTGCGTTCATTCCGCAGATTTCGTCCGCGATAATGTCGTTTACGTTGTCAACCGCTTTTTCAACGCCAAGCCCAAGATAACGCTCGCCGCCGTCACGAAGTTCCACAGCTTCAAACGCACCCGTGGACGCACCCGAAGGTACTGCCGCTACCGCGCTGGATAATTTGCCGCCTTCGTCTTCTACGATTACTTCAACTTCTACTGTAGGGTTGCCGCGTGAATCCATAATCTCGCGTGCGTGTACCTCTACGATTTCGATAAATGTTTTAAGCATTTTTTAATGCTCCTCTCTTATATTTGGCGGGCAATTAGCCCCCCTTGTATTAGTTTTTGTTTTCCAAGAATTTCTTTGCCGCAAACAGCCCGACCAACACACCAACTATTTGCCCAACCAGTGCGATAACAAGCAAAGCAACAATTGCGGCTTCGTACTCTTCGCAATCGGGGCAACGCGGGGTATCAACATCTATGATTTCCATGACTTATTCCTCCTTACGCCCTTCTCGCTTCTTTTCAAGTTGTGCTTCTTCAAGAACTGCGTCCAAGATATCTTCAACATCATCGTAAAGCTTGTTTTTCACCAGTGCTTTTAGGGATTTTGCAAAGCCCACTATTTCTATGCGGTTCATCTCAGACCTCCTATTTAACAAGCAACGACTTACCCGTCATTTCGGGTGGCTTGGGCAAGCCCATCAAGTCCAGCAAGGTTGGGGCTATGTCTGCCAGCCGCCCGCCGGGTGCGAGCTTCGTGTCGCCACAGTTGAAAAGCACGAAAGGCACGGGGTTTGTTGTGTGCGCGGTGAAAGGGCCGCCCGTTGTTTCGTCCAGCATTTTGTCGGCGTTGCCGTGGTCGGCGCACAAAAGCATACGTGTTCCGTTTTTCATCATCGCGTCCATAGCCTTTGCAACGCAGGAATCCACGGTTTGCACCGCTTCAATTGCGGCGGGAATAACTCCCGTGTGCCCAACCATATCGCAGTTTGCAAAATTCACAACGATTAGGTCATACTTGTTTGCGTTGATGGCATCCACAAGTTTGTCCGCAACCTCGGGCGCACTCATTTCGGGCATCAGGTCGTATGTGTCCACCTTGGGCGACGGCACAAGAACCCTGTCTTCGCCTTCGTAAGGGGCTTCGTTTCCACCATTGAAGAAAAATGTGACATGGGCATATTTTTCCGTCTCGGCAAGACGCAACTGCGTAAGCCCTTTGTCTGCCAAGTACTGCCCCAGAACATTGTCCATGGACTGCGCGTTAAACGCAACGTGCTTGCCCGCAATGGTTGTGTCGTACTCCGTGAAACACACGTAGTACAACGGCAACAAGCCGCCCGCACGGGGGAAGCCGTCAAAATCCGCATCACAAAACGCGCGGGTAATTTCCCTCGCTCTGTCGGGGCGGAAGTTGAAAAACACAACGGAATCCTTTGCGTTAATCGTGGCGGTTGGTTTGCCGCCGTCCAAAATAATTGTAGGTACAACAAACTCGTCGTTTACGTCTGCGGCGTAGGTTTTCTCCATGCACTCGGTTGCGGTTGCGGCGGTCGCGCCCTTGCCTTGGGTAAGCGCGTCATATGCAAGCTGAACCCGCTCCCACCTGTTGTCCCTGTCCATTGCGTAATAACGCCCTGAAATCGTAGCAATTTTCCCAACGCCAATCTTTTGCATTTCCGCTTCAAGCTCTTTTACATAACCTGCGGCGGAAGCAGGCGGCGTGTCGCGCCCGTCCAGAAACGCGTGTACAAAAACATCTTGCAATCCGTTCCGTTTCGCCATTTCCAAAAGCGCGTACAAATGCGAATTGTGGCTATGAACCCCGCCGTCCGAAAGCAACCCGTACAAATGCAACGCCGTACCATTCGCTTTCGCATTCTCCACCGCGCCAAGCAACACTTCATTTTTATAGAAGTCGCCATCCGCAATTTCCTTGGTAATACGCGTAAGCTCTTGGTACACAACGCGCCCTGCGCCAATATTCGTATGCCCAACCTCCGAGTTGCCCATCTGCCCGTCAGGCAAACCAACATCCAACCCCGAAGCCGCGCCCTCTTGCCACGGATACTTTTCCATCAACCAATCCAAATGCGGTGTTTCTGCCATACTAATGGCATTAGCGTCCTTCTCTTGGCTAATTCCGTACCCGTCCAAAATCATCAAAACAACAGTCTCTTTTTTCAACGCTATCATTCCTTTGCTTTATGAAGAAAGAAAAACCTTGGGGCTCTGCCCCACACCCCGTCCGCCTTTGAAAAGGCGGAACCCAAACTTTAAATTTTGACTGGCGATAAACTGTTTCGCAATCCCCGAACCGCGCATTTGCGCGGTTCGAGTTAAAGTTTGGGTCGAGCCTTTTCAAAGGCTTGCAGGGGTTCGGGGACAGCGTCCCCGAGAACTTATTTATTGATAATGCACAACCTTCTCGAAACTTGGTTTAAGGCTTGCGCCGCCGACTAAGCCGCCGTCAATGTTGGGCATATTGAAAAGTTCGTTTGCGTTTTTCTCGTTTACACTGCCGCCGTAAAGAATGCGAACGGAGTCTGCGATGTCGCCGTATTGGGTGCGAAGTTGCTCGCGTATCGCGGCGCAAACTTCTTCGGCCTGCTCTTTTGTGGCGGTTTTGCCTGTGCCGATTGCCCAAATTGGCTCGTAAGCGATTACGATTTTTGCAATGTCCTCTTCGCTCATGTCGTGGATTGCGATTGCAAGTTGCTTGCTTATTACCTCAAAAGTGCGCTCAAATTCGCGCTGTTTGAGGGTTTCGCCAATGCATATGATTGGGATAAGGCCATGGCTTAACGCCTTTAAGGCTTTGATATTTACGGTGGTATCGGTTTCTGCAAAGTATTCGCGGCGTTCGCTGTGGCCGACTATTACGTACGGCACTTTCATGCGGGAAAGCATTTTGCCGGAGATTTCGCCTGTGTACGCGCCCTCGTCTGCATAGTGCATATTTTGCGCACCGATTTTTATTTTTGTACCGTCCAAAATTTCTTGCACCATTGTTAGGTACACGAAAGGAACGCACATTACAACTTCAACGTTGTCGGTGTTGATTACACTGCGCATTTCCTTTGTAAATTTTTCTGCCTTGCGGGGCGAAAGATTCATCTTCCAGTTACCCGCAACAATTTTTTTTCTTGCCATATTGTTTCCCCCTTATTTGTCTTGAACGGCAACAACGCCGGGTAATTCCTTGCCTTCAAGGAATTCCAAAGACGCGCCGCCGCCCGTGGATATATGCGACATTTTATCGCCGTATCCAAGTTGGTTTACCGCCGCCGCGCTGTCGCCGCCGCCGATAATTGTGGTTGCATCGTCCATGCTTGCAAGCACTTGTGCAAGGGCAAGCGTACCTTTTGCGAAATTGGGAAATTCAAAAACGCCCATGGGGCCGTTCCAAATAACGGTTTTCGCGCTCTTGATTGCATCTGTGAAAATCTCGCGTGTTTTTTCGCCAATATCTAAGCCCATCCAGCCGTCTTCAATTCCGCTGGAGGGAACGGTTTTGTGTTCCGCGTCTTTTGCAAATTCCTTCGCAACAACGGTGTCAACGGGCAGAAGAAGCTCCACGCCTTTTGCTTTGGCTTTTTCAATTGTTTCTTTCGCAACGTCAATTTTATCTTTTTCCAGAAGCGATGTACCAACGCCGTGACCTTGCGCCGCAAAGAATGTGTATGCCATTCCGCCGCCGATAATCAGTTTGTCAACCTTGTCCAAAAGTTTGTTGATAACTTGAATTTTGTCAGAAACTTTCGCGCCGCCAAGGATTGCCACAAACGGACGAACGGGGTCTTCCACAGCATTGCCGAGGAATTTTAATTCTTTTTCCACGAGGTAGCCTACTGCGGTTTCTTTAACAAATTTCGTAACGCCAACGGTAGAGCAATGCGCTCTGTGAACTGCACCGAACGCATCGTTTACATAAACGTCCGCGATAGAGGCAAGGTCTTTAGAAAACGCGTCATCATTTTTGCCTTCTTCGGGGCGGAAGCGTGTGTTTTGCAACAACGCAACTTCACCGTCTTTTAATTCGGAAACTTTTGCGCGGCAATCGTCACAAACAACATTGTCGCAGTCAATAAATTTTACGGTTTGACCCAAGTGCGAGCTAAGTCTTTCCGCAACGGGCGCAAGAGATGCAGACGGGTCAGGCCCTTTCGGTTTGCCCAAGTGAGAGCATAAAATTAGCCGCCCACCGTCACCGATTAATTTTTTCAATGTAGGCAATGCGCCCAAAATTCTACTTTCGTCTGTAATTTTGCCGTCGATAATCGGCACGTTGAAATCGCAGCGCACAAGCACCCGTTTTCCTTTTACATTAATGTCATTCACACTTTTCTTGTTAAGCATCAAATAAACTCCCTTCTTATTTGCCTTGCGGAATATTTTTCTAATAAACATTCTAGCATTCCGTTGGTGGGTTATCAAGGGGCAAATTTCGCCGCAGGAAATCTAATGCGAGCATGGTGGAGCGGCAGCGAACCTCTGCGCGGTTGCCTATGGTGTTGAACTTTGCGGTAATGGTTTCGCGACCTGCGATAAAAAGTCCGACGTATACCAGCCCGACGGGTTTGGATTCTGTGCCGCCGTCAGGGCCTGCTATGCCCGTTGTGGAAATGCCGACGGTTGCATTTGCGGCTTTTGCCGCGCCCTCCGCCATTGCGGCGGCGACTTCGGGGCTTACCGCGCCGTGGGTTTCCAAAAGGCTTGGCGAAACGGAAAGCCGTGCGATTTTCGCCTCATTAGAATAGGTTGTAAACCCTTCAAGAAAAACGGACGAGCAGCCTGCAACGGACACCAAATCGGCAGAAACAAGCCCGCCCGTACAGGACTCTGCGACGGCGACGGTTTGGTTTTTCGCTTTTAGCATGGCAATAACGATTTCCGCGAGTGATGTCTCGTCCTCGCCGTATATCTGCGGGCTTAAACGGCTGTAAATTTCGTCCGCCACGGGAGAAAGTAAATCGTGTGCGGCGGTTTCGTTCAGGGCGGATGCTGTAAGGCGAACATGAACTTCCCCCACCTTTGCATACGGCGCGATTGTCGGGTTTGTTTGCGCGTCGATTAAATCCTGCAAACGAGTTTCAACCGCCGTCTCGCCTATCCCGATTATCTTTAGCGTTCGTGACACAAACACGCCGTCTGTTTTTCCACGCAAAAAAGCCGCCGCGTGGTTCAAAAACATCGGTTGCATTTCATGGGGCGGGCCCGGCAGCATGATTAAAATTTTGCCGCCGCTTTCAATACATATCCCGGGCGCAGAACCGTTTTCGTTCGGAAAAACCGTCGCGCCCTGCGGAACAAGCGCGTTGCGCTCTACGCTCTCGGGCAAAGTTCGCCCCGCAAAGCGCGTTATAATCCGTTGCCGAGATTCTTCATGCATCTCCAATTCCAGCCCGAAATATTCCGCCGCAACGCCCTTCGTAATATCGTCCTGTGTCGGCCCCAGTCCACCCGTTGTAATTACAACGTCTGCTTTTTCAAATGCATTCGCAAACGCATTTTTCAGCCGCTTGTGGTTGTCCCCCACAGACGTATGCCTGAAAACCGATACCCCAATCCCCGCCAGCTCTCGCGATAAAAACGCCGCGTTCGCGTTTACAATGTTGCCCAGCAAAATTTCCGTTCCAACCGTTAAAATTTCCGTAATCATGTTTAACCACCCTTTCCTTAGACTTCTTGCACAACCAAATTATGCAAGAAGTTTTTACAAAAAAACCGCGCAAAATGCGCGATTTTTTTTAATTCTAAAGTTTGAGGCTTTTACGCCATATTTTCTTTTTTCCAAGCTTCGGCTTTAACTTTGCTTAAAGAGTTAATTTGCGGCTCTGCGTAGGGGCTACTCGGCCCGCCAATACCATACAAGAAATGACCGCCGTCTGCCGTGACAAATAATTGCTCTTCGTAGCCGTCGGCTTGCCCAAATTCGCCAAAACTTTTGGCTCCCAATTTCGTATCAACATCCGTATCGTAGGTTTTTTTGCGGATAATTACTTTCATCTCACTTCTCTCCTATTTTTTTAGTTTTGTAATATTATACAATATAAATCTCACAGAAACAATACCGAAAAAACTTTATGAAATAAAAAACCGCAGTTTCCTGCGGTAATTTTACATTTTATGGGAAAATCAAACAACAATCCCTGCTCGCTTTTCGATTACATCCCACGGGATATTATCCAAAAACCGCTTTATGTAGGCAGCTTTGTCCGTGCCGTAGTCCAGAAAATATGCGTGTTCGTACATATCAAGAATGATTATGGGAAATGCCGTGGCAATTTGCCCTTCGTCGTGAACGTCCAGCAAGATATTTCGACAGGTTGCGGTGCGCTGTTCGTATGCGAAAATGCACCAGCCACGTGCAGACGTTGCACAGGCTGTAAAATCCTCTTTCCATTTGTCCATGCCGCCATAGTATTTTTCTGCAAGACGTTGCATTTTTTGCCCGGGCGGCGCGGTTTCGTTGCCAAGGTTTTGAAAATAAAGCTCGTGCAAAATTATGCCGTTAATGGCATATGTTTCGCTTTTTTTCCAGCCGCGATAATACCCGCCCGACGCATTTGCCGTGGCGTATTCCGGCTGTGCTGCCAAGGTTTTGTCTGTCAAATTTGTCATGTTCACGTATCCGTTGTACAGCGTGATATGGTCGTCAAATTGCTTTCGGCTGACAACCGATGTCGTGTGTGTAAAATGCATTGCGGTTACGTCCATATGTACCTCCAAGAAATTTGTGCATTCTTCATACTATGCGGGCGGAGAAATTTTGTGCGTCACGGTGCGAATGCATAATTTTTGGAATTTTCATTCATACTATAGAAACAAAAAACTTATACAAGGGTGATTATTTTGAAGATTATTTTATTTGCGATGTTGCTTTTTGTGATGGCGGGATGTTCGAGCCACCGCGCAGACAGGTACAGAATTGAAGAAATGCCTGCGCGTTCCGTTCCGCGCTCCGAGCCGCAGGAATATCCCGCGCCCGAGCCGATGCTTCCCCCACCCCACGAACGGGAAACGCCGTCACGCAGAAGCCCGCGCCCTCCGAGAATTGAAATGCCAACCACGCATGAAATTCCGATACACACAAGCGCGGAAAACACAAGAACATCCGTTGCGCACTACGAAACCAATTTCGACACAGCCGACGAGGGCAGAGGAAGCAACATAGCCCTTGCGGCGTCTGCAATCAACAACAAGGTGATTAAGCCGGGCGAAACATTCTCATTTAACAACACAATCGGCTCTACAACGGGCGAGCGCGGCTACAAAAAGAGCATCATTTTTGTTGACGGGCAGAAGTCCGAAGGCTATGGCGGTGGAGTGTGCCAAGTTTCCACAACCCTATGCAACGCCGCGCACCGCGCCGGAATGACAATCCTTGAACGCCACGACCACTCCAGACCGGTAGATTATGTGGGTGACGGTCTGCAAGCCGCAACCTCTCACAACGGCGGTCTTGATTTCAAATTCCAAAACGATACCCCCCACCCCGTAGTAATCCACGCAAACGCAGATAACGGAACAGTTCGCGTTAGCGTTACGCGAGCATAAAAAATTTTGGGGCAACACGCCCCACTACATATGCCCCCTTGATTTGTTCATCTGCAATTTTTTGGTATAATACAGATAGATGGAAGGGGATTGAAAACTATGAGAATAATAAAAGCCATCTGTTTAGCCACGATTATGCTTTTATTTGCCGCACCGTTAAGTGTGTCGGTACTTGCGCCGCCGCATTATCCCGCTCCGAGATTCAACTGTAAAAAAGAGCTGGTGGAATGGACTAAAACAGCGGATGCATATCATTTTCACGAAGGAAATTTCAAAAGTGTACTGCCACAAGTAAGAGAACATGGCGCAATTTTGCTCCCTGTCATTACCGATTACAGGATTACATTTCAAAGCGTGGAAGTGCTGCGATTTGCGCGGCGCGGCGCA
The DNA here is from genome assembly GCA_009788055.1 of Defluviitaleaceae bacterium. Lineage (GTDB taxonomy): Bacteria > Bacillota > Clostridia > Lachnospirales > WQUN01 > WQVC01. Next base: position 9,074 of record WQSG01000047.1, read on the forward strand.
ACGCTTTTTTTTCGTTATATGACCCCTGAGGGGCAATTAGTTATCCGCATTGAAGAAATAGACCCTTGGTTTGCTTTTGAATATAGGAATGGTGGTATCGCGGCATACTTCGCCGCAGTGGACACCCACAGATACGAACTCGCTTTGAATGAGTACCTGCAATGGGATGGCATCCCCATGCCAAGTAGCGGAGGTTATCTCCAAAGACCCATGCGAAATGACAATTATCAAGTGCGGCAAAGGCGGATAAATTTGCGTGACGTTGCAACAAGAGAGCATACCGCGCATGAAATCTCATACATTCATGTTGATAATCCGCGAACGGGGCATTTTAATTTCGCCAATTTCATAATCAACGGATTTTCTGTGAGGGTGCAATATGTACAACATCAGCCCAAAATTGGTGCATTTTTAGACGGCTTGGATTGGGAAATTCCGCCGATAATAGCCAAGATATCTTATGCCGAAGGCACTCGGCGCGACATAACTCGATATGTGGACATATCGCCCGATTGGCGCGGGCGGCGGTTGGAAAATTATCAAGCCACAATTTATCACAACAGAAGCAATGAGTGGGGCGAAACAGTTGCCAGAATTATCGCCGCCGATTATTCACGTGACGGCTATTTTGCAATTTCGTTAAGCGGATGGAATGGTTGTACTGCGTGCAGAACCGAAGTTGCGTCAATACATGACACGGGAAATGAAATATCAATTGGGTTACAAACGTCGTCGGAGGGCGTCGGCGGACAAGCAATGACACCGTGGAGTTGGTTTCTTGAAATCCCCGTAGCTTTTTCCGACAGAGAAATTTCGATAATGGGCAGCGAGAGAATTCCCCCATCATATTGCGACGGCACAAGAGGGCCGCGAGCCGATACCGACTCCGACACCACTGTTTACCTAAACGGCGAGCGTTTGGAATTTGATGTTCCGCCTCAAATAATCGACGGGCGCGCAATGGTTCCCATGCGGGCTATTTTCGAGACGCTGGGGCTTAATGTTCAATGGCTTCCGGATATACAATTTATTGTGGCATATGAAGAACTAACCGTTATCGGCGCAGTGCGAATTAATATGCGCGTCGGCACAAGTGGCATGAGGGTCGAAACGCTTAGGGCTTTCACCGGCGGCGGCGATGGCGAGGACACAACACAGGCTTATGAGTTCGATGAAAGGGACATAGAATTTGACGTACCGCCGCAAATTGTGGACGGTCGCACACTTGTGCCGCTTAGGGCTATTTCGGAAGCTTTGGGCGCAGACGTAGAATGGAACAGCCGCACACGAACTATAAATATCCGAACATAGGAGGAATTTCCATGCACAAATTTACCAATCCGTGCGGTGCCGAAACTAAGACCGAGGGGCAATGAAGTGAGCAGTTTACTGCTCACTTCATTGCCCCTCGGTCTTAAAAAAACCCTTACAAACTCTCCGCAAGTTTAACCATTTCTTTAATGGCTTGCTTGGAAACCTTGCGCCCCATGTAATCCACAAGGTCGTCTGCGGAGCCTGTGAATGTGCAAGCGGGTTCGTATTTTTTCAGAACAATTTTGTCGCCGTCAACAAAAACTTCGAGTGAATCTCTGTCCTTTATATGCATAACCCTGCGAAGTTCGCAAGGAAGAACAACACGTCCAAGTTCGTCCACACGCCGTACAACACCTGTTGCTTTCACGGTAAAAACCTCCTTTATGTTAAAAAATATTTTCGTCGGCAATTTATTACAGGGTAAGTATAACATAACTGTAAAAAATTGCAAGTATTGGAAGAAAATATTTTTTTTTGTCGAAAGAAGGACGACGCGGCGATGAATACTGCGGTTAAACCCACCACATATCGGCGGCAGAATCGCGTATTAGAATTGGTTTCAGAAAATCTACGGCTTTTTCAAGCCCTTCTTCAACGGACATCAGCATATCTTCGTGTTCAATGCTTATTGCGCCGTCGTAGCCAGTGGCGCGTAGCGCGGAGATTATGGCTTTCCATTCCGTCTCGCTGTGACCGTAACCAACGGTGCGGAAAACCCAGCCCCGCGTAAGGATTTCGCTGTAGGGGGTGGTTTCCAGTGTGCCGTTTACGGCGGCATTGAACGGGTCGATGCGGGTATCTTTCGCGTGGAAATGATACACCGCGCCCTTTAGTGCTTTTATGGCTTCCGTCGGCTTAATGCCTTGCCAAAACAAATGGCTTGGGTCGAAGTTCGCGCCGATTGCAGGGCCAACTGCGTTGCGCAATTTCAACAATGTGTGCGGATTGTACACGCAAAAACCGGGATGCATTTCCAGCGCGATTTTTGTAACGCCATGGTTTGCGGCAAGGTCGGCGGCGTCTTTCCAATACGGAATTAAAATATCGTCCCATTGGTATTTTAAAATTTCCAAAAATTCGCCGGGCCACGCGCTGGTAATCCAGTTTGTAAACTTCGCGCCGTCATGGTCACCCGGGCAACCGCTGAACGATACAACCGTATCTATGCCCAATTTTTCGGCAAGTTTGCAGGTGTTCACAAAGTCTGTGTGGTAGCTTTGCGCCGTGTCCTTGTTCGGATGGACGGGATTTCCGTGACAGCTTAACGCGCTGATTGTCAGATTGTATTTTGAAAGAAGCCCTTTCAACTCATCAATTTTTTGCGGGTTTGCAAGTGCTTCCAGCGGATTCAAATGCGTGTTGCCGGGGAAGCCGCCCGTTCCGATTTCCACCGCCTGTACGCCAAGGTTGGACAGATACTTAAATGCTTCCTCCACGCTTCTGTCGTACAGCGGTACGGTTAATACTCCAAGTTTCATTTTATTTCCTCCTTTGCCGTTTTTTTCATGGTATCACCTTGACATATAAAATTCAACAAACAGAAAACAATACGCATATTGATTTCCCGCGTTTTACAGTCGTGCAATTGCTACCGCCGCACGTGGTATTTGTCGAGATATACAGCCACACAAAATTTCCTCACGAAACTTATTTCGACAAATTTTTTCGTACATAACGCTTTATAATCCTCCCATCACACTCGGGAAACGGGAGGTGCGTCACATGATAGGCGCGATTTATGCAAAGGCCCGCGACATGATTTTTGGTGCGTTGGCAAAAAAAGAGGAAAACACCGGCTACTACATAGGCGGAAGCGAGGTGCTGCCCGCACCCCTTGGCACGGACGAAGAAGCGAAAGTTTTGGCACTGTTGGGCGGCGACGACGACAGCGGCGCGAAAGCAACACTAATAGAGCGTAATCTGCGGCTGGTGGTATACATAGCCCGCAAATTTGAAAACACGGGGATAAACGTGGAAGACCTAATTTCGATAGGCACGATAGGGTTAATCAAAGCGATAAACACGTTCCGTACAGACAAAAAAATTAAGCTTGCAACGTATGCGAGTCGCTGTATTGAAAATGAAATTCTCATGTATTTGCGGCGCAACACTCGCACGAAGTCTGAAATTTCCATTGACGAACCGCTGAATATCGACTGGGAAGGCAACGAGCTTCTTCTTTCGGATATCCTTGGCACAGACGTGGACATCATTTCCCGCGACCTTGAAGACGAAGTTGACAAAGAGCTTCTTAATATCGCAATGGAAAAATTATCGAACCGTGAGAAAAAAATAGTGGAATTGCGTTTCGGACTGTACCCCGGCGGCGAAGAAAAAACCCAAAAAGAAGTTGCAGACCTCTTGGGCATTTCGCAGTCCTACATTTCGCGGCTGGAGAAAAAAATTATCTCCCGCCTAAAAAAAGAAATGCACCGTATGGCGGTGGAATAATTTACGTGTTATAATCCCGCTGTTGCGTAAAAACATAAGACCTTGGAGGCGTTGCCCCCAAACCCCCACGAACTTTTTGAAAAAAGTTCGACAAAAACTTTGACTCGAAACCGCGCATACGCGCGGTTTCAGAAATACGCATTTGCTTATCGTCGGTTCGTGTTAAAGTTTGGGTCAAGCCTTTTCAAAGGCTTGCGGGGTTCGGGGCAGAGCCCCGAGGTCTTGAAATAGACATATCGCTGGGGGCAATTGTGCGCGGGAAGAAAAATAAATACCATCCATATTATGTAGGCAGACGCAGTGCAAGATTACGTTTTCTTGCGGGAGTGTGTACTTGCTTTATGTTGCTTGCGGCGGCGGCGTGTGTCGGGTTTGCCGTGTTTATTTTGCTTGACACGCACGTACCCACAAGGGCGGGTGACGCACCTGCGCATTTGCCGGTAGCGGCAACGGTGCGCGAAACGCCGCCGCCCACGCCCACGGAAACACCCGCCGCACCGCCCGAGCCTGTGGTTGAAGCGGCGGCGTGGATTCAAATAATCCCGCCCGAAGAAGAAATTTACACTATGTACATCCAATACGTTATCATCCCGCAGGAATATGAAGATATTATTCCGCCCGTGCAAGCGATTTCGTATGCCGTTTATGTTTCCACACCTGCCGCGCTCACTGTGTATGCCCCGCCGATTCCCGCGGAGTATGCTTTTTTGCCGTTCTACATACACGAAAACGCCGCGCTGTATGCCGCGTTTTTGCAAGAGCGTCCCTATTTGGATGTGGAAACGATTATTTGGAAGGTTAATGCATCCGTCCATGTACCGTTCTATTCGCAGATTAGGGTGAATCACCAACCGAACCCGCTGTTTATCACGCCTACTTATCGGTTGCCTTACGGCTTTACGCCCGCAATGCTTGTGCCTGTGAACCACGCCGAATGCCATCTGCGCGCCACGCCCGAAGCCGTTGCCGCATTTGTAAGCTTGCGCACCTCTGCACGGGCAAACGGTTTTGACTTGGCGGTTACGTCTGCGTATCGCACCGCTAGGCGGCAGTCGGAATTGTGGGTTGGCGGCGGCAGACGCGACGGACGAGTTGCCCGCCCGTATCACAGCGAACACCAAACAGGTCGCGCCTTAGACTTATGGGGGCCGGGCGGCCTTTTAGATGCCTCGGGGCCGTCGCCGACAGGCCGGTGGGTCGCAGACAATGTACACTATCACGGCTTTATCATCCGCTACCGCGCAGAAACCACGCATATCACAGGCTACATCCACGAGCCGTGGCATATCACATACGTGGGCGCGGCAATCGCAATGTATATGCACAACAACAATATCATCAGCCTTGAAGAATTTGTTGGCAGAAACCCCGGCGCGGCATTACCGCAAGTTTGAAAATTTACTTAAAAATTCATCCTCGGTTAAAATTTCAATGCCAAGTTGCGCCGCCTTTTTGTTTTTGGAAGATGACGACAACGCGTCATTATTAATAAGAAACGACGTTTTTGCGGTGACACTGTTTGTCACGCGCCCGCCCGCGTTTTCTATGACGGTTTGCAATTCTTTTCGGTTTTTGAAATGCGTCACGTCACCCGTGATTACGAACACAAGCCCGTCCAAGGGCTGTTCGCCCTGTTCTTCGGCAGGGGTTTGGATTCGCAAAATTTCCAATGCGCGAGCGAACATATCCAAATTTTTCTCCTGCGAAAAATAAACGTGAAGGCTGTGAGAAATTGCTTCGCCAAAGCCTTTTATTTCGGAAAGCGTTTCAAGATAGTTTTCATCTTTGCAAGCGTCCGCAATTTTTAATGCATCATGCTTGAAGAATTTACATAACAGCTTTGCCGTTGCAAGCCCCACATGGCGTATTCCCAGCGCGTACACAAAATTGGGAAGCTGTACATCTTTTGCGGCTTCTATGCTTGCGATTAAATTGTCGTAGGATTTTTGCCCGAAACCCTCCATTTGCGTGATTTCGTTTTGGAATTTTTCAAGGCAGAATAAATCCAAAAAGTCCGTTATCATGCCGCCGACGATTAGTTTTTCCAAGGTCTGTGCGGATAAGCCGCCGATGTTCAGCGCGTCACGGCTTACAAAATGCGAAAGAGCGCGTATTTTTTGCGCACCGCAATTTGGATTTACGCAGTACAAAGTCTCGGGGTCTTCTGCGGAACTTTGGCGGATTTCCGTTTCTCCGCCGCAAACGGGACAAGTTGCGGGGATTTCCAAATCCCCTGCCCCGCTACGGCTTAAATTCTCCGCAACCTGCGGAATTATCATGTTTGCCTTGTACACGGTTATGCTGTCGCCGCGCCGCAAATCCAGTCCGCGCAAAATGCTTACGTTGTGAAGGCTTGCGCGGCTAACCTGCGTACCCTCAATGTCAACGGGTTCAAAAATGGCAACGGGGTTAATCAGCCCCGTGCGCGAAGTCCCCCACTCCACCTCTTTTAGTACGGTTTCCGCAATTTCGTCTGCCCACTTAAATGCCACGCTGTCACGGGGGAATTTTGACGTTGCGCCAAGTGATTCGCTGTGCGCGATATCGTCATAGGTAAGCACCAGCCCGTCAGACATCAGCGGCTCTGCGGGGATTTTCTCCTTGAACCGCGCTACGGTTTGCGCCACATTTTCCGCCGTAACAATTTCGTATTCCGCAATTTCAAAACCCTGCGCCGCAAGCCATTTTAATTGTTCGTGTTTTTTCTCGAATGCCATTTCCGATTTCAACGAGAATGCAAAAAAAAGAACCCGCCGTTTCGCCGCCGTTTCGCTGTTTAACTGCCGAACAGCCCCACTGCACAGGTTTCGCGGATTTTTATATTTTCCGTCTTCAAGTTCGTTTATTGCATCAAAATCTGCAATGGAGATAACTGCCTCGCCGCGCAAATCGAATTTGCCTTTGTGCGGCACGGTAAGCGGCACATTGCGAAAAACTTTAGCATTGTGCGTGATATCCTCACCGACAGTGCCGTTTCCGCGAGTTACTGCCTGTTGCAGTTCGCCGCCGTCGTAGCGCAAAACAACGGTTAGACCGTCCAGCTTCCACGAAAGCAATCCATCATGCTCGCCAAGAAAAGCCGCAAGTGCTTCCGTCTCCTTTGTTTTGTCCAGCGAGAGCATCGGCGCGTCGTGCTGGGCTTTTTTTAAGCCGCTTACAACCTCGTAACCAACCCTGCGCGTGGGGCTTCCCGCAAGCGTAACGCCCGTTTCTTCTTCTAAACGGGAAAGCTCGTCATACAAAGCGTCGTACTCCAAGTTGGACATTATTTCCCTGTCCTCTTGGTAATACGCACGGTTTGCGTTATTCAAGACAGCAATCAGTTCTTTTATGCGCTTTAATTTCATTGTGCTATATTCACCATTTCTGCCGTAATGTCTTCCACAAAGGGGCTTATCGTGCGGTTTACAAGTTCCAAAATCCCGTCACGACACGGTATTTCAAACCAGTGCGGCGTTCCGCTTGTTCCAAGCGTGGGTATTGTGTAGGTCGAAATTGTTGCGCCGCTTAGGTGCCTAAGCTGTTCGCCAAACCAAAGCATTTCGCGGTAGGTCATGTTTGTGTGTACGTGTTCGCGGTAAATGTCAATCAAATCGGGAACGCGGGTGATTGTCGCGGGCGAAAGAAGCTGCGCAAAAAGTGCGCGGATAATTTGCTGTTGATTCTCTATGCGCTCGTAATCCGTGATGGTGCGGAAACCCGCGTTGCCCATGCGGTAACGCGCAAAATGCAATGCCTGCCGTCCGTTTAAAACCTGCACTCCTGCGGGAATATTAATGCTAAGATTGTCGATAGGGTCATCGTAGCGCATATGGAACGGAACATTCACCGTAACGCCGCCCACGGAATCCACTGCGCGTTCAAAAGCGGCATAGTCAATCCGCACATAAAAATCAGGCTCGAAACCGAAAAGGCTTTTCATGTCTGAAGTGAGTTCCGCAACGCCGCCCTCATGCCCGCGACCGCCCGTGCGCCCAACCGCATATGCCGAGACAGGCTTGCGCAAACGCCGCTGTGTTTCAATGCGCGTATCACGCGGAACGCTAACAAGAAACGCCTCCCGCGAAACCGTGTCCAACGCCGCAACCATAATCACGTCCGTGTTATTGCTATTGTCAATCCCGAACAGCAAAAACGTGTAAAAATACGGCTTGCGTTGCATTATTGTAGACTCGGTTATGTTTGGTGTTTCTGTTTCGCCCGCGTTGTCGGAGTCGCGCACGGGCGGCCGAATTTCCACATATGCGGGGATATACGGCGCACGAGTCAACACCTGAATGCCCGCGTAAACTCCGCCGCCCACAAGCATTACACAAAGCATCACCGCAAGCGTTATCCCAAACGAAACGATAAATTTTTTCTTGGTTCTGTTTTTCACTTCTTTTTTCACTTCTTTTTTCATTTCTCTTTTCAATTTTGTTCGCCCTCTGTCTCTGATTCTGCCTGCTCTTCTTCAAAAATATCACTTGGTTTAATCGCCAAGCCTTCAAAAATATGGCTTGAAATTGCCTCGTCGCTTTCATCAAAAACGCCGAAACGCGTAAACTTGTTGTCTTTAAGAATATACACATACACTTGCCAATACAAAGGGTCAACAATCCAGTATTCGCGCACACCCGCTTGCTCGTATTTTTGAAATTTACGCTTGTTGTCGTGCTTGTATGTGGAGCGCGAAAGAACTTCCACAACCAAATCAGGCGCGCCTTGAATTGCCTTGCCGTCGGAAAATTTTTTCGGGTCGCAAACCACAATCACATCGGGCTGGACAACGGTATCGTCAAGCCCTTTCGGAAACAACCGCACGTCCACGGGCGAAATAAACGGCCTGCACCGTCTGCCCTTGAAAAAGCTTCGCAGTTCCGCCCCCAAACCCAAGACTACATTTTGATGCGCTATCGTAGGCGCAGACATTCCATACACGACGCCGTCAATTAATTCGCAGCGTTCCGCGTCCTCACCCCAATTATAATAATCCGCGTAGGTATACAATTTGTTAGCCGTCCCTGTTTTTGCCGCCAATGCAGACATTTCTCTCGCCCCTTTCAACTATCAACTCTAAACTTTCAACTCTCCACTCCATTCTAACCTCTAAGATAAGTTCTTGTAAAGGCGTATATATAATGGTAAGATTTCGCGAAAGGGAGGTTCTCACATATGCAAAAATTTTTTAAGTCGCGCTTGTTGCGTTCTATGGTTCCGTATTTTTTGCTTGGTGTGTTATTAATTATCGCTTTTCGTGTGATTACGGGTATCGGTTTTTTTGCGGAACATCTGGGGCATTTTTGGGGTGTTGTAACGCCATTTTTTATCGGCGGTGTAATCGCGTATATTTTGAACCTGCCTTGCAGTGCCATTCAGCGGATTTATCAAAGAGCAAACCACAAATTTTTACAAAAGCGAAGCCGTGGTTTAAGCGTACTTTCGCTGTTTATAATCATCATCGCGCTGTTGGTGCTTGCGTTCAACTTCGTTATACCCACAGTTTTGGACAGTATAGAAACTTTCATTGAAGAAATTGAAAACTACGAAGAAACTTTCCGCGATTGGATAGCTACGGTGGACTCGTGGAATTTGCCGTTTTTCGAGGACGGCATAGACGAAGAGCTTGTTTTTGCCATGCTGTCCGATTTTATTGTTACATTGGACACAGAGGGCGTTGCAATATCCGTAATGGCGGGCTTTGGCGCAACGGCACGTGCATTGTTTAATTCGATTCTCATAATCATTTCGTCCATCTATTTTCTGATTGACAAGGACAATTTGAAAGGCTTTTTGAAAAACGCAATATCCGCGCTGTCTTCGTCCAAAACAAACGACACGGTTCTAAAATATTCCCGCAAACTTAACCACAATTTCCATATGTACATTTATACGCAAACCATAGACGGTATTATCCTTGGTTCGCTTATGACGGTTTTGCTTATTCTTTTTGGTTCGCCACACGCGCTGTTACTTGGGCTAATTCTTGGGTTTGTAAATTACATCCCCTACTTCGGCTCTATTTTCGGCACAATTTTTGCTATAGTCGTTGTGGCTTTCACGCAGGGCATTCCGACGGCGGCAGTGGCAGGTATTTTTATGTTCATTTTACAACAGGTGGACGGCAACTTTATTCAGCCTAAATTAATGGGCGGCTCGTTCTCGTTAAGTCCGCTGTTGGTTATTATCAGCGTAACAATCGGCATGGCATACGGCGGAATTTTGGGAATGCTTGTGGCAATTCCAATCGTTGCAATCCTCAAAGATTTGGTTGACGAATACATTGCCTACCGCGAAGAACTAAAGCGCAATCCACCCCCACCACCCGTTGTTGACCCGTACGCATAGGAGGTAATCATTATGACGAGAGCAATAAGAAAATCCATCGCAATGTTTCTTGTATTTTTGCTTTTGCCGATTGTGAACGGAGGTGCGGTTTTAAACGCAGAAACCGTTTCACCAACCGTAGCTGACGGCGTTTTACGCACCGTGAACGTTGCAACGGTGGACGAACTCCGCACCGCAATGCGAAACGCAATTGCGGGTGACGAGATTGTTCTTGCCAGCGGCGACTTCGATGTCACGGGTTTAAGCGGCACACGCGCAGGAATTATTCAAGCGCGGGAGCGGCACGGCACACAAGCCAACCCCATTACACTGCGCAGTGCAGACCCCGAAAACCCCTCACGCATTTTCAGCAACAACATACAAAGCGGCATGATTGTTCACATTTGGGACGGTGACTTTTGGATAATCCGCGACCTTGAAATTCAAGGCGGGCAAAAGGGAATTATGCTGGACAATTCCAACCACAGCGTTATTCGCAACAACTTTGTTCACTCCATGGGAATGGAGGCTATTCACTTGAGGGACGGAAGTTCGTTCTGCCAAGTTATTTTCAACCGTGTGGAAAATACGGGGCTTTTCCGCCCCGGTTTCGGAGAAGGCATTTACATCGGCAGTGCCGCTTCCACAACGGGCTATTGCTACTATACCGATTTCAACTACATCGCGTTTAATGTTCTGGGCCCCGGTATCGCGGGCGAGCCGATTGACGTAAAAGAATTTACAACCGGAAATTTAATAGAGCATAACATAATGCACGGCACGGGCATTCACGGAAGAAATACCCCGGGCGAAGTTGCCGCAAGCAGTTTTGTTGCGGTAAAGGGTAACGACACGATTATCCGATACAACAGGTTTTACCGCGAAAACAATACAGGTATGCGTGCGGGCGTGGAGGTACACAGCGTACAACCGGGCTGGGGCTACAGAACCATCGTGTACGGGAATATTTTTGACTTGGGCAGTCCCGCATCATGGGGGCCGAACCCCACCGCAACAGATATTTGGTCTTTCAACCCGTCCAACCCGCACTGGCCGACAAATGCAACGCACCCCGTTTTTGCCGTGGGTGTGTGGAGCGGCTCTGCATACGTTGGCGATAATACCATTGTCGAACCTGCGGTACGCGGCTCGCTTCAGCAACTGCACGCCATGAGCGGCGGCGATATTACATTAAATTTGCCCGCAAGCTACACAGGCCCCGACCCTCGCGTTCCGATATACACACCGCCCGAACCGCAGGCAGATAACCCTGCGCGTAACGCGGAATTGCAACTGCAAACCATTCGCGTGTACCCCTTTGAATGGACAACGCAAGACTGGGGCGCGTGGAGCGGCACACAACTTGCGCCCAATCCCAGTTGGACTACGCTAACAATCCAGTGCTACTTGGAAAACGGGCGGCTGGAGTTTGACGTTAGGCATTTGGAAAGCGGGAATCAAAATTTCAGCATAGGGCTAAAATCCCACAGGCATGGCAGAATTGCTACGCTTTTTTGGAATGCGCAAACAGCAGGCAGACCGCTAACCGCCACGCCCGAGTGGCAATCATTCTCCCTTAGCATTCGCGACCTTTACGATTACCCCAACCACCCCGCCGCCGTGCGCGAGTTTTTCAGCCTGAACGACTTTTGGTACATCGAAGTCACAGGCATAAATTTAAGCACGGGCGGGCTTTTGCAGTTCCGTGACGTTCGGATAACCTCTCCCGATGATGAAAGGCAACATCCGTTTATCAAAATCAACCAAGTGGGCTATGAAATAGGGCGGCCAAAACCCGCGATTGTAAGTTATTTCGCAAAATTCGGCTCGTTGGACGGGCGGGAATTTCAAGTAATAAACGCCGACACGGGCGCGGTTGCGTACACGGGCAACCTTGGCACAGCCATTCTTGACCCGTTTGAAGGCGGCGGCGGGCGTTCGTGGTCGGGCGAAATGTTGCACCATATTTATTTTTGCAATTTGAACACGGCGGGGCGGTTTTTTATCCGCATTCCCAATGCGGGGCTTAACGCGGCGGCGCGTTCCCCTCGTGATATCGCGGAAGGGCTTGACGTAAACACAATCGAATCGCCCGTTTTTACTATTCGCAGAAACGTGTACGAAGATTTGCTTGTGGATGTAATCCGATATTTCTTTTTCCAACGCCAAGGGCTGGAGCTTGAAGAACGATACGCAGGAGATTTTGCGCGGCAAAACCTGCACCCAAACGATGTTGCGGTTCGCCTGTGGTCGGACAGGAACAACCCCAACCCCGACCCGCGGAATATTTATGACGTTTCCAAGGGCTGGTATGACGCGGGCGACTATGGAAAATACATCGTTCCGTCCACCACAACCGTGTCGGATTTGCTTTGGGCGTATGAACTTTTCCCAAGTGTTTTCGCTGATTTGGACTTAAATATCCCCGAGCAAAACCCCGCCAATCCGCGCTTCATTGACGCGCCCGGCGTACTAAGCGAACTTAGATGGCAACTTGATAAAATGATTCGGTTTGAACATCATTCGCGTGACGGCTCGTTTTTTATCGCGGCGAATTACTGCGGCGATAACATCATCTGGATTGAGGACACACTCAACCGCTGGACAGACCACAACTCCCCCGCGCATGAAAGGGATTTACGTTCCCATCACGCCACGGCGAATATGGCGGCGGTTTTGGCACACGCATATCTTGTGTATCGCAACTACCCTATGTTTGAATCCCGCCGCCCCGAATACGATACCTTCGCAGAAGAAATGCTTTCTGCGGCGTTGCGTGCGTGGGGCTGGGTAACAAACCCCGCAAACCCGCGCCACAGGCACATTGACGCGGCAAACCGCGTTTACGGCTTCACCGATGACGAATTGTATCGCTCCATGTTTTGGGCGGCGGGCGCGTTGTACCGTGCCGTGGGCGCAAGCGGCGGCGACACAAGTCCTTTCCGCACGTATCTGCAAAGTGAGTTTGAAAACCCTTACGTAACACGCGCTTTTGACGGCTGGCAAAGCGTAAGCTACACCCACGGCGGCATGGGGCTAAAAGGCTTCGTGCATTATCTGCGCGGCAACCCCGCCCCCACCGTTGCTATTCGCGACCGTTTTATGGCACCAAACGGGTTTTACAACTGGCGGCGCATAATGGAACGCTACCACAGCAACGAGTGGCGCATTACCTATCCGCAATGGGGTTTGTGGTGGGGCTCTAACCAGATGATTGTGCAGAACTCACTTGCAATGCTTTTGGGCAATGTAACAGAGGCGCAAATTCGCGGCGAGGACGCGCTTGCGGAACGTACCATAGAACACATGGAGGCGTCCTTGCACTATATGCTGGGGCTTAATCCTATTTCGTTTTCGTATGTATCGGGGCATGGAGAGCGCAGTGTGCAAAACATTTTCAGCGCGATTTTCTCTCATGACGCACGGCTTGAGCCATACAGAATCCCGCCCGGATATTTCACAGAAGGCAGTAATCATGTAGACAACCGCCATCTGTCCCGCTTTGACGGAAAATGTTTCGTGGACAGTGACGGCGAGTGGACAACAAACGAAAATACAATTTACCACAACGCCGCGCTTACGTTTTTGCTTGCGGCGATTATGTATCATACCGTTGGCCCGTGCTGTATGGACGGCACCTGCCCCGAATGCGCAACGCCAACCTACCCCGTAACGGTTAATGCGGCGGTTGCAAACTATGTAAACGTAAGCCCCACCACGGCAGAAGTTGGTGACACAATAACCGTAACCATCACCCCGCCCGAATATTTTTTCCTTGCGGAAAACGGCGTAACCGCAACGGGCGTAACGGATTTTTTTGGTAACGTGCTTGACTCCCGTGAAGTCACATTTACAAAAACCGCAGGCGCAACAGAAGTAACGGCGGCGTTTAGGCAACTGCATTTGATTGAGATACTGCCGCTTTCTAATGTAAACATCACACACGCGCAAGCGATAGTTGGCAACTGGCAATTGCCGCTGGTTGCGGCGATAATCACTGCCCCCGAAAATTTCGCGCTCCCAAACAATCTGAGAGAAATCTCGTGGAATATGCTTGCACCAACACCAATTTTTGACCCCACAACAACAACGGCGCAAAGCATTACTTTCACGGGGACGATTGAATTGCCGCCGCAAGTGGCAAACCCCAACAACGTATCGCTTACGGTATCAGTCACGGTAAATATAGCCGCGCCGCTTCCGACTCTGTGCGAATACTGTAACGCGCACCCCTGTGAGTGTGCAAACATTAACTATATCACCATCACTCAACATCCTGCGGCAAGCACCACCGTTACCGCAGGTGAAATTACGGGCGAGCTTTACGTTACGGCAACCGCCACCGAAGGCGCGGAGCTTTCTTTTCAATGGGAGATTCACTATCTATCCGATATTTTGCGGGACTTTCAACCCATAATCGGCGCGACGTCCGCTGTTATGCCTATTACCACAAACCTTACGCAGGGGACGCATTTGTTCCGCGTGATTGTTAGCGCGCCAAACGCACAGTCTGTCACTTCCGAAACCGCAACGGTAATTGTAAACGCGCCGTTTACGACCCACCACACCGTCACGTTTGACTTTGCGGGCGGGGAAAATCGTGGCGGTGGCGAGTCGGTGCAAACCGTAGACCCCGACAGCAACGCGACCCCACCGATTGCGGCACGGCGCAACTACACCTTCACAGGATGGTTCACACAGCCGAACGGCGCGGGCACACGCTGGACTGCCGAGTCCGTTGTAACTTCCGACATGACCCTCTACGCCGCATGGCAAGCCTGTTCCGTCCCATTCCAAGTTGGCGACGTAAACCGTGACGGGCGCGTAACCTCCGCTGATGCTACCGTAATGGCGCGATATCTTGCAGGTCAATTCGACTACGCTGTTGCAAGCTGGCTTCCCATACCCATCTGCCTAATCGCCGCCGATATTGGAAACAGCAACCAAGGTGTAGCCATTGAAGACATCACCCTTCTTGCCCGTTGGCTTGTAGGCCACAACGTAGGACATCTCATAAGATGAGGGCTGCCAAGTGGTTTCTGCCGTATGTGACGCGCTACAAGTGGCGGCTGATTTTTGGGTTGCTTGTAAACACGGTTAATGTGGGGCTTATGCTGGTTAATCCGCTGTTTGCGGGGCTAATTGTGCAAAATGTTATTCAGGGCGGGCAGTACGAACTGTTGCCGCGATATCTTACCATTATGATTGTGATTACGGTGTACCGTTCTGTTTCGCGGTATTTATTTGCGATGATGTTTGAACACACTTCGCAAAAAATATTGTTTAATTTGCGGCGCGACGTTTATCACAAATTACATACGCAAAGTTTTTCGTGGTTTGACAAAAACCGTGTGGGCGACATAATGTCGCGCATGACGGGCGACCTTGATGCAATAAGACATTTTGTGGCGTTTGTCATTTACATGGTTATCGAGCATATTCAGCTTTACATTGCGGCGGTGATAATAATGGCTACAATAAGTTTGCCGCTTACATTTGCCATGCTTATTACAACGCCCGTTGTAATTTTTGCCGCCCTGAAGCAATCTTCCGGCGTGCGCCCCGCATTCCGAAACGTGCGCGAGCAATTCGCAAACCTAAACTCCATGTGCGGCGAAAATATCAGCGGCAACCGCGTTGTAAAGGCGTTCACCCAAGAATCCCACGAAACCGAAAAATTCCAACAGGTGAACAAAGATTTCTTCGACGCGAATATGGCGGCGGCGGCGGTTCGCATAAAATACTTCCCCGTAATAGAAACCTGCGCCGCGCTTTTGCCGTGGTTCCTCCTCCTTTTCGGCGGACTCCTGACAATCCACGGGCATCTCGAACTCTGGCAGATGGTTGCTTTCGGCGGATACCTGTGGATGATTGACGCGCCAACCCGCATTTTCACATGGGCGATAAACGATATTCAAAACGCCGCTACTTCCATTGACAAGGTTTACGAGATGATGAGGGAGAAGGTTGCGATAAAAAGTTCTCGGGGGGAGGAAGACTTTGAAAAGTCCCCCTCCCCCCGAACC
>WQSG01000048.1 GCA_009788055.1 Defluviitaleaceae bacterium
CCGACGCAGAGTGGCGGGAAATTGACCGCCAAGGCGGCGTTTTGGGCGATGAATACAGGTTCTTAAGGGGGCTGTTTGCAAATGAAAATAATGGTAATCAACGGCCCTAATTTGAATATGCTCGGGCTTCGTGAGCCAAGCATTTACGGCAACGAAACCTATGCCGCGCTGGAAAAACTAATCCACGAAACCTGCGCCGCAGAGGGCATCGAAGTTACCGTAATGCAGTCCAACCACGAGGGCGCAATCATTGACGCAATCCAGTCTGCCCTTGGCAATTACGACGGCATTGTGATAAACCCCGCCGCCTTCACCCACACAAGCATAGCCATCCTTGACGCACTAAAAGCCGTAGCCCTTCCCGCCGTAGAAGTTCACATATCCGACATAACAAAGCGCGAACCCTTCCGCCAAATTTCATACGCAGGGCTTGCTTGCGTAAAAACCATCGCAGGCGAAGGGTTTGACGGCTACCGTCAAGCAATTTTGTTTCTGAAAAAAAATCGCAGGGATTAAAATCCCTGCGATTTAAATTACCGTTGTCCTTCAATGCTGGTCATCATATTGTTAAACGCGGTGCGTTCCGTTCCTGTGAAGGGAGATGGCAAGCCGGGTGCGCGTTCGCGCAGGACGGAAAGAGTTTCGTATGCTTCTTCTAAGCGACCGTCCTCGTTGTAGTAGAGAGTGCCCAGCATGAAGAGGAGACGATTCCACTGTGTTGCGTCTTCGGTTAGGAAGCGGCGGGCGTTTTCCAAATGGTTTAACGCCATGTATGAGTCACGCGGCGGGTTGAATGATGCAAGACCCGCGTTGTAATATCCAAGTCCGATTCTGGGATTGGCTTCTTCAAAAATGGTTGTTACGCGATTGATGATATCGGGCGGCAGGTCGGAATAATCGAAGTTTTCCAGACTGTCAACTATTCTGCGAAGCGCGGCAAGGTTTTCCGCATTCGCGGCGGCGTCCACACCAAGGAAGTTGAGGTATGCGTGATTCACTTGGTTTATTCGTTCTTCGCGCTCAAGTTTTTCTACATAGGTCGCGCTTTCGGCGGCTCTGCCTGATATTTCCGCAAGCAGGTCTTCAATGCGGCTTTCCAGTTCGGCACGTTCGTTGTTAAATTCTGCCCGTTCATCTGCAAGGGTGACAGCCGCCGCACGTCTTTCCGTTTCAAAACCGCTGTTTAGCGCGGGAATCAAAAGGAAATAACACGCCGCGAAGGTACACGCCACGCCGATTAGAAATGTAAAAAGTTCCGCAAAATGGAAATTACGTTGCTTTTTTTCGTCCAGACCAAGAGCCTTGTACGGGCCGACATTAGACGGCGCGCTTTTTTGCTTGGAAGCAGAGGGGCGCGGCGGCTTTTTGCCGGGATTTATGATGGAATAGTAATTTAGCGCGATAGGGTTAAACGCGTCCAGCGCGAGAACCTTCTCCGCAGACGAGCTTGCACGCTCTTTGTCGTTTTGAATCAGGTAGCACAGGGTAAGCAAATTCGACGCGTCTATGAAACGCGGATTAATTTCCAGTGCCTTTTTAAGCTGGATAATGGCAAGGTCGTCACTTTTTTGCTTGATATGCCCCAGTGCCTGATTGAACATATACGCCGCGTCGTTTAGTTTTTCAAGCTGGCGGGCGTTTTTGTTGGCATTTTCTATATACTTTGTGGCGGCGTTGTCCTCTTTCAGCATAGACTGGCTTATTATCCAGTGTTTTAACGCCTCACCGATATGTCCCACTTCAAACAAAGCAAGCCCCAGCAAGTTTCTCGAGGGCACATTGTTTTTGTTTATGGCTACACTTTTTGTAAGCAGTTGGATTCCGTGATACAGGTCGCCGTTTTTAAGACGCTCAAGACCTTGGTTGTGCAGTTTATCCGAAAGGCGCACCGTTCCCATATACAGCACGGTGTCTACATTACAGTGCGGGCATTTGGTACCTTTTTTGAATGTTTTTTGGCAGTTAGGGCAGTTCAACTTTTTTCCCTCCCGCCAATTGTCTTGCCGGAAATATATTGCAACAAGTCCATGATATCCAAAACTTCGTCCTTGATTGCGTCTTCAACTTCGTCAACCGGGCGAATGGGTTTGTATTTTCCAATTTCTTCTTTAAAATCAATCATTATATAAGACCTCCCATGGGTCGGTAAATTTTCTAAGAACATTACCTACTATATTACCACATTCGCCACAATCTGCAAGGTGTGAAGAAAACATTTTTTTTGAAAAAAAGTTCAGCAAAAAACTTTAATATAAAAACCACCGCGAGTGAACTGCGGCGGTTTAAATTAGTACTATTTCAAGAAGAAATACGTTTTTGCAATTGAGACACCGTAACTTCCATCTCCGAATCACCATGCGGTACAGGTATACGGTACGTTCCCTTCATAGATGTAATCTCCACAAATTGCCGCACTGATGAAAGATATACCACCGCCATAAAACATACCACCATGGCAAGAACTGCCATCGCCGCAAATGGTACTATCTCCTTTAAATTCCATGCAAACATTAAAGTTGCCGCAGGAAACAGCATTGCATACATCACCTTTTTAGAACGGCGTTTTACAAACTCAACCGCAAGCAAATCTTTGTAGCTTATTTGGATTTCGCCGCGTGCTTCTGCGATAAACCCATTGGAAACGGTGTAATACTCCCCGCTGATACTTACGCGCTTATCTGAAAACGTGAGGGTGCTGTTCACTTACTTTTCTCCCTCCTGTGGTGGCAACCAAAACATAAGCGACCGAGATAATTTTATTGACTTGTCATACCTTCGGATGTTAAGGAAAACGCATACAAATGGGATGGTAAACAAGAGAAAGAATCCCATCCACCGTAGAAATCCCCCAAAGTCAGTAAACGGAAGCATAAATTCGCTGAATACAAATATATCGCTAAGCCTAACCAGTTCAGGAATACCCAAATTCCACTGATATAGTTCTAATGATGTCCACAGCCACAATGCAATAACCGTGTCAAATAAAAAATGTCCAAGGGGCATAAATATTGCCATTATTGCAGTACGTCTTAATATGCCGGGCGTTCCAATGCTCCTCCACGTAGAAAACCACACATACCAAAATAACAACAACAACAATATCATCGGTGCAAAGTTCAGCAAGTAACTCGTGAATGTTGACACATTGGCACTCCTCATCCACCAAACGGTGCGAAAGCTCGGAATCAGAATATCAGGGAGCAACCCTCTATCCCGCACTAACCATGCCCACGAGCCATCTTGAAAGTTACTGTTCCATATTCTCGGTCTAATGAAGTATGCCGATAAACTCCATAATGTAAACAGCAGCAAAATAACACCGTTGAAAGCAAACAATGGACGGTACCATACTGTACTCCAAGACAGTTCTTTTGCCTTGTTTTGCTCCTCTCTTTTCACGCTTTCCACCATACGCTGTTCAGCCACTAAATCACGTTTGTCAACATTCGCGCTGTATTGTTCACGTGGGAACGAAAGTGTGTTCCCATCAACGGTTACAACCTTCATTACATAGACACTAAAGTTAGCCGCCGTGTTATTTGGAAGCGGTAAAAGTTTTTTAGCACCAAAAGTGCCGCCACTTGCGGTAAATTCTTCGTAGGTAACGGATATTTCCGGATATGCAGGATTATCCGCACTGTCTGTTGCCCCGATACATACACGCGCAGATGAAACGCCTGTTGTGCCAATGTTGGCAAACTTTAGTTGAAGTACATAGGCAGCTATGCTTTTATCAAGTACTGCCCGTGCGATGTAACACAATATCCATTGTGTTACATCCGCGCAAGCGCAGTGAAAATCAGCATTAAAAAAGCGAAGATGATTTTAATCTTCGCGAAAGTTCAAATTATGTACAGCTACAACCCCGATTTTATGCGGGCAAATCCAGTTCATGTAACACAATGGATATTATGTTACATGGGTTGGATTTACCTATCTGCTCCCCGCCGATTAAACGCCAACACTATCCCAGTCTATTTCGTCATCAGGAATAAAACCGCTTTCTTCGGCATTTTTAATCCTCATGGCTTCTTCCGTTGTTACTTTTGTAAAATTGGGGTCCCATGCTCTCACCAGTTTTTTTATAAATTCGTATGCAAACTGTTGCTCATCCACCGGAAGTATATCAATCATTCTGGCAGCATCCGTTGCAATTGTAGACACATTACCACCCTTTCTACTTGTAAATATCGCCCCTGTTTCCTATGTCAATAATCATCAATATTTCAATCTTGTTTTCCGTAGTAAATTTAAATATAACACGCCATGAACCCACCCGTAACCGCTTTCGATTATCTCTGTACCCTTGCAGAACCGCAATATCTCCCTCCGGAGGATTCTTTGTAAGTTTGGAAATAGCTTCTCTAATACGCTTAACATTTTTCTTTGCCTGCGTATTTAAAAATTTGACAGCATCTCTAGTATATACAATTTTCACAATCGGCACCCCGACAAAACTATAAATATATTTTAGGAGGAAAAAATTATGGCACTCACAGAACCAATCCGCGACCCAAAACAAGTAAGGGCATTTCTTGCGTATTACCGCAAGCTTGGGCAAACCCGCAATCAAGTTTTAGTAACCATTGCACTACACACCGCCCTGCGCATTTCGGACATTTTACGCCTGCGCACCTGTGACGTATACGACTTCACAAACCGCCGCGCCCGCACATCCATCACCATAACAGAGCGCAAAACAGGCAAAAGCAAAATCATAGCCTTACACAAAAACATCATCTGCGCACTGGAAGCCCACTTCTCGCAAGCCGCCCCAAACGCGCCACTCATCCTAAACATAAGTACAAACAAACCAATCAGCCGTGTACACGCATATCGTCTAATCAGTGAAGCCGCAAACGCAATCGGCGTTATTCACAAGGTTGGCTGTCACTCACTGCGCAAAACCTTCGGCTATCATTCTTGGACAAGCGGCATTTCGCCCGTTGTTATCATGGAAATTTACAACCACAACAGCTACGCCGTCACAAAGCGTTACCTTGGCGTGTCACAAGATGACAAAAACGCCGTCTACGAAAAACTGGATTTCTAAAAATTTCTAAGAAAAATTCCAAACCAATTGTATCATCAGAATTTCCTATGTCAACAAATTTTCCCGATTAACTTGATTTGCTTTTTACCGATAAATTGGTATACTTTTGATTGGAAAAATTCTTAGAACAAGGGTGAAAAGTATGCTGACAGTTGGAATTGATATTGGAACATCTGCGGTAAAATTGGTAGCGGTGGACGAGAAGGGCGCGGTTTTGCGCACGGTATCGCGGGATTATCCGCTGTATATGTACGACGACGGGCGAAGCGAACAAGCCCCGCAAGACTGGTGGGAACAAACATCCGACGGCCTGCGCGAATTAACGGAAGGCCTTGGCGAAATTGCCGCCGTAAGTTTCAGCGGGCAAATGCACGGGCTTGTTATGCTGGACGAGAATGATAATGTACTGCGCAGGGCAATACTTTGGAATGACCAGCGCACACAAAAACAATGCGACTATTTGAATAATGAAATTGGGCGTGAGGTGCTTTTGGAAAACGCCGCAAACATCGCGCTGACGGGTTTCACCGCGCCCAAAATTCTTTGGGTGAAAGACAACGAGCCCGAAATTTTTGCCAAAGTGAAAAAAATTATGCTTCCGAAAGATTATATTGCATATAAACTTTCGGGCGTGTTTGCAACGGATTATTCCGACGCTTCGGGAATGCTTCTTCTGGACGTAAAAAAACAAGACTGGTCGGACAAGATGTTGGAAATCGTGGGCGTTACCCGCGGGCAACTGCCAAAACTTTTCCATTCATATGAAGCGGTCGGAAATGTAACCGCGCAAGCCGTAACAGAAACAGGGCTTTCTGCCAACACAAAAGTCGTAATCGGCGGCGGCGACCAAGCCGTGGGCGCGGTTGGTTCGGGCATTGTGTCGGAGGGGATGTGTTCTGTGTCTCTTGGCACGTCTGGCGTTTTGTTTGTTGCGGCAGATAATTTTGCCGTTGACACTTCACCCGCCGCGATTCATGCCTTCTGCCATTCCACGGGGCGGTATCATTTTATGGGCGTAACTTTGGCGGCGGCAGGCTCTAACAAGTGGTGGAACGAAGAAATTTTATCCACAACAGATTACCCTGCGGAGCAAAAAAATATTGACAAAATCGGAACAAATCCCGTGTACTTTTTGCCGTATCTTTCGGGCGAGCGCACCCCGCACAACGACTCCAAAGCTCGCGGCGCGTTCGTTGGCATGAGCATGACCACCACCCGCGCAGACATGACGCAAGCCGTTTTAGAAGGCGTATCATTTTCTCTGCGGGACATCCTAACCCGTGTGCGCGGTTTGGGCGCGAACGTCACAACCGCACGCATAATAGGCGGCGGCGCGAAATCCCCGCTGTGGTGCCAAATGATTGCAGATATTCTGCGCCTTAAAGTAGAAAAAATGCAATCCGAAGAAGGCCCCGCTTTCGGCGCGGCAATCTTGGCAATGGTTGGCGCGGACGCGTACAAAAACGTGGAAGATGCTTGCGCCGCCCTTATCAAAATCACAGAGACTTTCACCCCCAACGAGACAACCGCTTCCAACTACGACAAGCGTTATCCCGTTTATGTGGGCTTGTACGGCGCGCTAAAGGATAGCTTTCACACGATTGCAGGGCTGTAAAGAGAAGGAGCAAAACCTTGGACGAAAAGAAAAAAGACAAAAAACTTACGCCTACACCGCCGAAAATTCCCGGTTTTTTCATGGTGATGGTGATATCCCTTTCTGTGTTCATGCTGTTGCAAATGTTTTGGAGTATGCTTTTCAGAAGCGAACCGCCGGAGCGTATTTATTTCAGCCAATTTGTGGAGTATCTGGAAGAAGGGCGCGTAGAAAAAGTGGTAGCCCGCGCCGACAGGATTATGATTACGCTTCACCCGGACGAGGAAGAGTACGGCGAGGAAGAAGAAGCCGAACCGGCCGCGCCGGATTTTGCGGATTGGTTGCGCTCTGTTTTCGCGCCCATTTTAAACGAGACGGAAGAGCAAAGCGGGTTTGCGGGTGTGTTGCGTCCCGCGCTTATTTCCATGCTTGGCGAACCGGACGAGGAAACGGGTCGCACCGTATACACCGCCCGTTTTGGCGACAACAACGGGCTTCGTGCAATGTTAATGGAACACAACAGCACATTGGATGAAGACGAAAGAATCGTTTATTACGCCGAAATTGTAACAACAAACTGGATACAATTAATCTTTTTCCAAGTGGTTATGCCGATTTTAATTATCGTGGTGATGATTTTAATGTTCCGCAGAATGTTTGGCAGCATGATGGGCGGAAAAGGCGGAATAATGGGCTTTGGGCAATCCAACGCCAAGGTTTATATGGAGAAAAAAACGGGCGTCACGTTTGAAGACGTAGCGGGGCAAGGGGAAGCAAAAGAGAGCCTTACGGAAATCGTAGACTTCCTGCACAACCCCGAAAAATACACGGAAATCGGCGCGACACAACCGAAGGGCGCGCTTTTGGTCGGCCCGCCCGGTACAGGTAAAACCTTGCTTGCAAAAGCCGTTGCGGGCGAAGCGGGCGTTGTGTTCTTTTCGCTTTCGGGTTCGGATTTTGTGGAGATGTTTGTTGGCGTGGGCGCGTCCCGCGTGCGCGATTTGTTCAAGCAAGCAAACAGCCAATCACCGTGCATTATCTTCATAGACGAAATTGACGCAATCGGGCGCAGCCGTGACGGCCAAATGAGCGGCAACGACGAACGCGAACAAACCCTAAACCAGCTTTTGGCAGAGATGGACGGTTTCGATTCCTCCAAGGGCGTGGTAATTTTGGGCGCGACAAACCGCCCCGAAATTCTGGACAAGGCACTTCTTCGCCCCGGTCGTTTCGATCGCAGAATAAACGTGGAACTGCCCGACCTCAAAGGCCGCATTGACATTCTCAATGTTCATGCGAAAAAAGTAAAAATGTCCGAATCCACAGACCTCTCGCGGATTGCGGCAATTACCCCGGGCGCGGCGGGCGCAGACCTTGCCAACATGATAAACGAGGCCGCCCTTAATGCCGTGCGCATGAAACGCAAAGAGGTTGCCCAAGAAGACCTGCTTGAAGCCGTCGAGGTAGTAATTGCGGGCAAGGAGAAAAAAGACCGCATAATGACGGAAAAAGAAAAACGCATTGTAGCCTACCACGAAGTTGGTCACGCGCTGGCGCGAACCGTTCAAAAAGACGCCAAACCCGTGGAGAAAATCACCATTGTGCCGCGCACAAAAGGCTCGCTTGGATATGTACTTTCCGCCCCCGAAGAAGAAAAATATATGCATTCCAAAGACGAAATGCTGGCGGAAATTATCGTATTAATGGCAGGCCGCGCCGCCGAAGAAGTCCAGTTCGACACAAAAACCACAGGCGCAAGCAACGATATCGAAAAGGCCACGCAGATGGCGCGTTCCATGGTTTCCATGTACGGCATGAGCGAAAAGTTCGGCATGATGGGGCTGGAAAGCGTACAAAACCGCTACTTGGACGGTCGTGCCGTACTAAACGTATCCGACCAAACAGGCGCGGAGCTTGACGCAGAAGTCCGTTCCATAATCGACGACTGCTACCAAAAAGCCATATCCCTCCTCAAAGACAACGAACACAAACTAAACGAAATCGCCGAATATCTTTTCAACAAAGAAACCATCACAGGCGAGGAGTTTATGGAGCTTTACAATAATGAAAATCGCGGGGAAGACCTCGAGGTGTCCACCCCAGAACCCCCGCAAACTTTTTGAAAAAAGTTTGAACAAAAACTTTAAATTTGGACTAGCGAAAAGCTATCTCAAAAGTTTCCGGGGGTGGGGCAGAGCCCCGCGAACTATTATAGTCAGCGCACGCTAAAAGCCGAACGGATGACATCGTCTAAAGAAGCATGAACTGAAGCGGCTCATATATCGTCTCACCTGTTAATGCGGCAACAATCTTTTTCGTGTAATTTTTGGCTGTATCCTAAAGTATTTTTGAGGTGATTTTTATGGAACTGTGGTTTAGCGAAATGCACACGCCGAACGTGAAACTTTCGGTTAAAGTTGAAAAACAATTGTGCTGTGTGCAAAGCAAGTATCAGCGGATAGAAATTTTCGAGTCGCCGGAGTTTGGACGGTTTTTGACGCTGGACGGTTTTATGATGCTTACGGAAAAAGACGAATTTATTTATCACGAAATGATTACGCACGTGCCAATGGCGACGCACCCGAATGCGGAAAATATTTTGGTAGTTGGCGCGGGTGACGGTGGCGTAATGCGCGAACTTGGAAAATATCCGCAAATAAAAAACATAGATGTTGCGGAAATCGACAGCGAAGTTGTGCGGCTTTGCAAGGAATTTCTGCCGAAAACGGCAATCGGGTTCGCAGACCCGCGTGTGAATATTTTTTACGAAGACGGGCTAAAATTTGTGCGCAGTCGCGAAGACGAATACGATATTATCATTGTGGATTCCACCGACCCGTTCGGGCCGGGCGAAGGGCTGTTTTCCAAAGAATTTTACGGCAATTGCTTTAAGGCATTAAAAGCGGACGGCATTCTTATTAACCAGCACGAAAGCCCCTTTTACGAAAAAGATGCACAAATTGTAAAACGCGCCCACAAGCGCATTGTAGAATCCTTTGAGATGAGCCGCGTTTATCAGGCGCACATTCCAACATATCCATCGGGGCATTGGCTTTTTGGGTTCGCTTCCAAGGGCATTCACCCGTCCAAAGATTTAGACGACAACAGATGGAACGCCCTGCAAATTCCAACACGGTATTACAACACAAACCTTCACCAAGGCGCGTTTTACCTGCCTTGTTATGTAGAGGAGCTGTTAAGCGATGTTGAAGACTGAACCTAATATTTTCATGGGTTGCGAATGCGCGCCGCAAAACGCCGATGTAATTTTGTTTTCCGCGCCGTTTGACAGCACCACATCTTTTAGGCCGGGGGCGCGGTTTGCGGGCAAGGCGATTAGGGATAATTCTTATGGTATCGAAAGCTACAGCCCATATGCGGAGAAAGATTTGTACGATTTAAAAATTGCAGACGTTGGCGAACTGGAACTGCCCCTTGGAAATTCCGCCCGCGCTTTGGAAATGATTGAAGCGCGAACGCATGAAATTTTGCAAAACGGAAGCAAGCCCTTTATGATAGGCGGCGAACATCTTGTTACGCTGGGAGCGGTACGCGCCGTTGCGAAAAAGCATCCCGATTTGCACATTTTACACTTCGATGCCCATGCCGATTTGCGCGACGATTATCTTGGCGAAAAATTGTCCCACGCAACGGTAATGCGCCGCGCACATGAAATTTTGGGCGACGGGCGGATTTTTCAGGCGGGAATACGCTCCGGCGATGCGGACGAATTTGCATTCGCCGCAAAGCATACTACAATGTGTAAGTTTTGCTTGGGTGGTGTGGAAAAATTCATCCGCGAATTAAACGGCAAGCCCGTTTATCTTTCCATCGACCTTGATGTGTTAGACCCTTCCGTTTTCCCCGGTACAGGCACTCCCGAACCGGGCGGCGTTTCTTTCCAAGAACTTCACAACGCCGTTTTGCTTCTCAAAAATTCAAACGTAGTCGCCTGCGATGTGGTGGAGCTTTCCCCGCACTACGACCACAGCGGAATTTCTACCATGGCGGCTTGTAAAATCATACGGGAAATACTAATGGTGCTGTAAATAGTGGAACTTTGGTTTTTGTACGCATTCGGAGCCGCCGTGTTTTCTGCGGCGGCCACTGTGCTTGCAAAAATTGGATTGCGACACGTAAATTCGTATTTCGCAACCGCGGTGCGCACGGTTGTCGTCGTCGGGGTTGCGTGGGGCATGACAGCCGCAACCGGCGAACTTTACGCCCTGCGCTACATATGCAACGAAACTTGGATTTTCGCGCTTCTTTCGGGGGCGGCGGTTGGGCTTTCATGGATTTTTTATTTCCATTCGCTGGCTATCGGTGATGTAAACCAAGTTGTTCCCGTTTACAAAAGCAGTACAATTCTTGCAATGATAATGGCTGTTGTTTTTCTTGCAGAACCGCTTACAATCACAATGATTGCGGCTATGTTTTTAATGGCGGCGGGAACGTGGGCCATTGTGGACGGCAGGCTTGGCGGCGGAAAATGGTTGTTTTCCGCAATTTTATCTGCGGTGTTTATGTGCTTGGTTTACATTTTAAGCAGTCTTGGAGTGCGCGACACAAACCCATATTTGTGGACGGCGTTGCAAACCACGGTTGTGTTGCCAATATGTATTCTAATGGCGATTTTTGCCGTTAAAAATGCGCGCAGAAATGGCGAAGACCTACAGCTTTCGCACTCGCCGAAAACATGGGCGTTTCTTGCGGCAAGCGGCGCAGCAACGGGCATTAGCTGGATGTTTTTTTACCACGCATTACAAATCGGCAACGCAAGCCACGTTGTTCCCGTTGACAGATTAAGCACCGTTTTTACAATGGTAACGGCGTGCATCTTTCTGCGCGAACGGCTTTCCCGCAGGGGGTGGGCGGGGGTTGTTTTGCTTACGGCGGGAACTTTGTTGCCCGTATTTCTGTAATAATGATATAATCGCGTTGGTGATAAAATGAATGCGGAATTTGACAAACTCGCAAACAGTTACGACAACTGGCACGGCGAATTGATAAAAGGCTCGGGCTTTGGCAGAGAGTATTTTTTGGAATACAAAGTGAAGGAAGTTGCGCGGGTGCTTGCGCGGCAGAATTTCACGCCGAAAAATATTTTAGACTTTGGTTGCGGCGTGGGGGATGTTGAACCGTACCTGCAAAGATACTTTCCCGATGCGAATATTTTTGGCGTGGATATTTCGGCGGAGTCTATCGAAACCGCGAAAAGAAACGCCGCCGCCAACGGTTGCGAAAAAATAAATTTTGCCCCGCTTGTCGAAACCATCCCGTTTGATACAACTTTCGACCTTGTTTTTGTCGCAGGGGTTTTCCACCATATCCCGCGAACGGAACACCAACAAATTATTTCAATGATAAAGACACAACTTACACAAAACGCGAAAATTTTTATC
Source organism: Defluviitaleaceae bacterium (assembly GCA_009788055.1). Lineage (GTDB taxonomy): Bacteria > Bacillota > Clostridia > Lachnospirales > WQUN01 > WQVC01. The sequence goes on from WQSG01000048.1 coordinate 12,050, forward strand.
TTTGAACTAAATCCGTACAACCCCGCAACCCGCCACGTTTTTGCAAAATATGAGAAGCCCGTTGACCGCAACGCAAATTTGTTGCCGCCCGCGCATATCAAAAATATTTTGCGAACGGCGGGTTTTTGCACGTCACGAAGTATTTACACGATTTTTTTCCCGCACGCACTGCGAATTTTTCTTCCGATGGAAAAATATCTAAGCCGCGTTCCGCTTGGGGCGCATTACTATATTTTTGGTGAGGTGGCAAAATGAAAAATGTATTTCTAATCGCAATGGTTTTTGCGGCGGCGTTGGTTTTTTCCGCGTGTGTTCCCCACGGCGAAAGCCCAAACGCAGACGCGTTGCAATCCGTCTTTGAAAGATACAGCGCGTTGCATGACATCATGCTGGAGTTTGAGGACATACGGCGAGAAATCAATATCCTTGCGTTGAATAATATAGGGGCGGAGTATGAGGATGCACGCCGCACAATCACTGTCTTTGCGTTTCGTACGGAACAGTACAATTTTGAATCCAACATTTTACGGATTGAGGATTCTCTCGAACAAGACCCGCTGATACACCCTGCCAGACGCGACCAAATACTTGACGAACTTGCACAAATACAGGACTCGTTTGCCATCATGATGGAGAACTCCGCGTTGATGATTACCGCGGCACAAGCCAACGACACGGACGCAATTTTGCGAATCCGCTACGAAAACATTATTATCACCGATAGCATTATCAGCCGCATACATTACTTGCTTGAAACAACCTACGCAAGCTGGCAAAACCGAATACAGGAAGCCGAAAATATGCAACGCCGCCGTTTTCGCCGTGCAGATTTTTATGTCCGTTTGGATTTCCTTTTTGAAAAATATGTAGACCTCCGTTGGATTGAATCGGATTTTATGGACATACGCCGCACCGCAAGCACCGCCGCGTTAATCCAAGGCGATTCGCCACTGCTTAACAATCTCCAAAACCACACACTTCAAGCGCATATGGCAATCAATAGGCATTTGGACAATCTAGGGCGTTCCGTAAACCACGACCCATATCTTACCGAGGCTTGCCGTGCCGAAGCACTACACAAAATTTCCACGCTTAATGCGTTAATCGGGCGGCATTTTAACGAATTTGTGCAACCGATTTTTGCCGCCGCCCACGCCGAAGACACACCCGCACTAAAAGAATTATTCACGGCGGAAGAACCCTTCGTTGCGGAAATCAACGAACAGCTAGACCAACTACGAGAATTTATTTTCCGCCAAAAGGAGCAAATATGAAAATCACCACAATAAACCAAGCGATGGATTTCATCTACGGGACAACGTGGAAAGGCAGTGTTCTTGGGCTTTCGCGCATCGAAGAATTACTGCGCCTTATGGGCGACCCGCAAAAAAAGTTAAAATTTGTACACATCGCGGGTACAAACGGTAAAGGCTCTACGGCGGCGATGCTTGCGTCCATTTTGGCGGAAGCGGGCTACAAAACGGGGCTGTACACCTCGCCGTACATTGAGCATTTCGGCGAGATGATTCAGATAAACGGCAAGCCCGTTTCGGACGCAGAGTTGATTTCTCATACGGCGTTTATGCAGCCGTTGGCGGCGCAAATGTCGGACGCGCCAACCGAATATGAAATAATAACCGCGCTTGCGTTCCAACATTTTCAGCGCGAAAACTGCGGCATTGTTGTGCTGGAAGTTGGGCTTGGCGGGCGTTTGGACAGCACAAACGTAATCCCCACGCCCGAGGTTGCAATAATCACGGCAATCGGGCTGGACCATATGGCGCAGCTGGGCAACACGGTGGAAAAAATAGCGGGCGAAAAGGCGGGCATCATCAAAAAAAACGGCGCAGTTGTGTGCCACCCGCAAATTTCTTCCGTTGAAAATGTGATACGGGAAAAATGCGCCGAGATGAACTCCTCCGTTATTTTCGCGGACAGCGGCGCGATTTCGCCAACGGAATGCGAAACAGACGGGCAAAATTTCAGCTACAAAATGCACAAGAACTTGCGCATTCCCCTCTTGGGCGAACATCAATTGCGAAACGCCGCCGTCGCGCTAGAAACGATAGAAATTTTACGTTCACGCGGGTGGAAAATTTCCGAAAGCGCATTAAAAAACGGCTTGCGCAACACACAGTGGCAATGCCGTTTTGAAATAATTTGCAAATCCCCCACCGTCATTGTGGACGTGGCGCACAATCCGCAGGGCATACAGGTCACGCTTTCCACGCTGGAAGCCGTATGCAACGGCGCGAAACCAATTTTCATTTTCGGCGTCTTGGAAGATAAGGACTACGAAAAAATGGCGCAACTTCTTATCCCACACGCGGAAAAATTCTTTTTGGTAACGCCTGAAAATCCACGCGCACTGCCGGCATCAACTCTGGAAAAATGCATTCGCGCCGCAAGCCCCCACGCGGATATCACCGTTTGCGAAAGCTTGCAACAATCCGTCAAACTCGCAACACAATCCGCAACCCCCAATGACGTTATCTGTGCGTTGGGGTCGCTTTCCATGATTGGGGCAATTCGGGCGTTGGCGGTAACGGAAACACGCCCTAAAACAGCCCGCTAATCACACCGCTGTCATCCACATCAATTTTTTCTGCGGCGGGGACTTTCGGCAAACCCGGCATTGTCATAATTTCCCCCGCCAACGCCACAACAAAACCTGCGCCTGCGGACAGGCGTATTTTTTTTATGGTGATTTCAAAATCGGAGGGCGCACCCAATGCCTTTTGGTTGTCCGAGAACGAATACTGCGTTTTTGCTATGCAAACGGGCAATTTTCCGAAGCCCAGCTTCTCCAATTTGCGAATCTCCGCCGCGGCAGAGGGCGAAAACGTGACTTTATCTGCGCGGTAAATTTCCTTGGCGATTGCTTCAATTTTTGAAACAATCGGCGCGTCAAGTTCGTAGGTGAATTTGATTTTTGAAGGCGTTTCCATCGCGGCTAAAACCGCATGGGCAAGTTCTGTTCCGCCTTCGCCGCCCTTGGCAAAAACCTCCGAAAGCGCGAAGGGAATGCCCATTCCGTCCAAAGCCTTGCGCATAAATTCAACTTCCGCCGCCGTGTCCGTGGGGAAATTGTTGATTGCCACAACGCAGGGCAACGCAAATTTTTTCGTGATATTTTCAATATGCCGCTGTAAATTGGGCAAACCCTTTTCCAGTGCGGCTAAGTTTTCTTGGTTTAACTCGGCTTTTTCGCAACCGCCGTGATATTTCAACGCACGAATAGTTGCAACAAGCACAACCGCACTTGGTTCCAGCCCCATGCGGCGGCACTTGATATTTACGAATTTTTCCGCGCCCAAATCCGCGCCAAAACCAGCTTCCGTCACAACGATATCGCCAAGCTGTGACGCAAGGCGCGTTGCCGTCACGGTGTTACAGCCGTGCGCGATATTCGCAAACGGCCCGCCGTGGATAATCGCGGGTGTGCCTTCCAGCGTCTGCACCAAGTTCGGATTAAACGCTTCCTTTAATAATGCCGCCATTGCGCCCGCCGCGTTCAAGTCGCCCGCTCTCACGGGTTCGCCGTCAAAATTGTATGCCACAACTATATTCGCTAAATTCTTTTTCAAATCTGAAATGCTTTCAGACAAACAAAATACCGCCATAACCTCGGAAGCCGCCGTAATATCAAAACCGTCCTCGCGGGGCGTACCGTTTGTTTTGCCGCCAAGCCCGTTTACCATTCCGCGAAGCTGGCGGTCATTCATGTCAATCGCCCTGCGGTAAACCACCCGCCGCGTGTCAATTTTAAGCGCGTTCCCTTGCTGAATATGGTTGTCCAACATTGCCGCAAGCAAATTATGCGCCGCCGTAATCGCGTGTAAATCGCCCGTGAAGTGCAAATTGATATCTTCCATCGGAATAACCTGCGCGTATCCGCCGCCCGCCGCGCCGCCTTTCACACCGAAAACAGGCCCCAGCGACGGCTCGCGCAAACAGATAACCGCATTTTTTCCAATCTTACAAAGGGCATCGCCCAGCCCAACCGTCGTGGTAGTCTTGCCCTCTCCCGCCGGCGTAGGACTAATAGCCGTAACCAAAACGACCTTCCCCTCACCCTTCCCCGACTTATACCCATAATCCACTTTAGCCTTAAAATGCCCATACGGAGAATAACTCTCCGCAGGAACACCGACCTTCTCCGCTATCTCCGAAATATTCCTAATCTTTGCTGCCTGTGCAATTTCAATATCTGTTTTCATCTGCGAGTCTCCTTTAAAAAATAAGTTCTCGGGGCGTTGCCCCGAACCCCACGAACTTTTTTGAAAAAAAGTTCGACAAAAAACTTTAACTAAAAACCGCGCATTCGCGCGGTTTTTAAACTCACGATACAGTTTGCCGCTAGTCGCGTGTTAAAGTTTGGGTCAAGCCTTTTCAAAGGCTTGCAGGGGTGCGGGGACAGTGCCGTTCGCAGTAAACTGCTCACTTCATTGCCCCCGCGGTTTTAGTTTATTCCATTAGAAATAACCCAACGGATTGCGATGCACTCCGTTCATGCGGATTTCAAAATGGAGGTGGTTGCCTGTGGAACGGCCTGTTGTGCCAACGTCGCCAATGTGTTGCCCGGCAGATACGCGCTGACCTTCGCGCACGTGGTTGCGAGTGTTGTGTGCGTAAAGTGTGCTGTAACCGCCCGCATGGTCTATGATGATGTAGTTGCCCCAGCTTGCGCTCCAGCGGGAAATGCGTACATAGCCATCTTTTGCGGCATTGATTCTTGTGCCGGCGGGCGCGGGAACATCCACGCCGCTGTGGAACGCACTGCGCCCCGTGAACGGGTCGGGTCGGGTGCCAAACTCACTGCTTATGTTGGCGGCAATCGGCGGGCGAGCGGGCAACGGCCACGTAAAACTGCCGACGCTTGCCCCTGTTGCGGCCATCTGCGCTTCAAGCCCCTCCATCCTTGCGGCGGCTTCGGCGGCACGGGCGGCGGCTTCGGCGGCTAAACGCGCCTCTTCTGCTTCGCGGCGTATCCGTGCTTCTTCCGCAAGTTCCTGTTGGCGTATTGCTTGCACAACGCCAAATTCCCTGTTAATTACGCGGGCTTCTTCCTCAAGGATTGCCATATATTCCGCATATCTTTCCGCGTCGGCGTGAAGCAACGCAAAGAACACTTGCCGCTCGCCCATTCTTTGCTCAATTTCTTCTTTGGCTACAAGAATTTGCGCTTGCAAATCTTGAATCAAAGCAAGGTCACTTGTACGCGTGTCCAAAATTGAAACGCGCCGCTCTTCCGCAGACTCTAATCGTTCCAAAAGGTCTCTGTCAAATTGTGTAACGGCACGTATGTATTCCAGCCGCGAAAAAAAATCCGATATACTTTCCGCATGAAAAAGGATTTCGATAAAGCCAGCCGAACCCTGTTCGTGCATAGTCCTAACACGCTCTCGCAAAATTTCCATTTGCGCGTCACGTTCCGCAGTTGCAACAGCCAAATCTTCCTGCGCTTCCTCTATGCGAACCTCCGTTGCAAGCAAGTCAAATTCAATCGCTTCCAAAGCCTCTGCGGCATCTGTAATTTGCTGGTCCATCGCTTGCATTTCTTGCATCACCTGCGACATTGCCATTTCCGTACCCGCCAGCAAATTCGCTTGCTCCGATACCCGCTGTCCTGCCGCCGCACGTTGCCGCTCCAGTTCCCGCAAACGCTCCTGCGTAGTTTGCGCACCCACAGGCATAATCGGCAACACAAAAATAAACGCCACTAAAAGCGCGAACAATTTTTTTCTGAAAGATACATTCATTTTAAGTAGCCCCTTTACAAAAACAAAACCTTGGGGACTCCGTCCCCAAACCCCTGCAAGGGGACAAGTCCCCTTGACCCCTATCACGAACCCGCGTTTTGCGCGGGTTCAAGTCAAAGTTTTTTGCCGAACTTTTTTTCAAAAAAGTTCGTGGGGTTTGGGGCGAAGCCCCAAGGTTTTAAATCAGCTTACTGCGCGCCTGCGGCGATAGCAAAGCGTAAATCTACGAATTTTTCCATGTCAATTTTGCCGGAGATTGCGGGAACGGAAACTTTGTCGATAAGGTAATCTTGGATTTCAAGTAGTTCATCCAGCTTGGGAAGGAGTTTGTCTGTTGTAACGCGCTCGTTGGGGTCTTCGAGGATTGCGCGAACAACGTCTTCTTCTTGGCCAAGGAAGGATGTCGCAACTTTGATTGTATTTTCGCGGTCAGATTTTACTTCTTTTCCGGAAGCTACAAATGAAGTGATAAGTTCTTGCACGGCTTCGGGGCTTCCGTTTATTAAATCATCGCGGGCGATAACCGTACAGCACGGATGACCCGGCCAGATATCTTTGGACAATTTAAGAACGTTACCAAAGCCCGCGTTTACAACTTTTGTTCCAAAAGGCTCTGCAACAATGTATCCGGCAATCATGCCTGTTTCGTCGTACTCAATCATCATTGGGATTTGACCGGGGGCAACAACTTCCGTCATGATATCTTTTCCGATACCAACAGAAATTCCTTCAGATTGCATAAATTTGTGGAAAATCATGTGATGTACGGAAGATTGGAAGGGAATCAAAACAACTTTGTTTTTGAAGTCCTGCAATGTTTCTATGTTTGCGCGCTTGTTTGTTACGATAATGCTACCGTCGCGGTGTCCCAAAAGCACAAGTTTAATTTTGGGGTCGGTGTGATACAAGTCCATAGCATAGGGCGCAAGCATGAACGCCATATCTATGTCGCCTTTCATAAGTGCGTCGCCCACTTCGTTCCAACCGAACATTTGCACCGTTTCAATTTCAACGTGTTGCAAATTTTCAATCCCATTCTCAAGCTTGTGTTTGCTCATACCAAGGATTAGGTGGTCGATAATTGGCAAGTGGCCAATTCTGATTTTCTTTTTTGCCATGTAAAACACTCCTTTTATATTTGTGAAAGGGATAGCCCTTTAAACTTTCAAATGTTTTTTTACAGACGTAACCGAACCGATTAAACCGATTATAACGCCCAGCGCAAGTGAAAACGGGAAAACATACTGCATTATATGTTCCTCGGGCATAAAGCTAACCCATGCAAGCATAGGGATTTCGTTGATTGCGCCAATGACGCGCCCATAGCCGAAGGAGCATATCAGTGCGGGAACAGCACCGCCAAGCAAGCCTATTAACATACCCTCCAGCACGAAAGGCCAGCGGATAAACCAGTCTGTTGCGCCAACGTACTTCATGATATTTATTTCGGTTTTGCGGGCGTTTACGGTAATGCGTATTGTGTTTGTGATTATGATAATAGAAATGCCCGCAAGGATTATAACAAGAATTGCGGAAATTATATGAACTATTCGCGAAATTGTTGTAAGGGTTCTTGCAAATTCGGCATCGCTGTCTATTTGCGCCACGCCGTAGGGACGCAGGTTTGTGATTGCGTGTTCAACTTCATCGTGAAAGGCAAGGTCTGTAAGTTCTACTATGAAGGAGTCGCGAAGGGGGTTGTCGATACTTAGCCCACGAACGGCATCTTCACCCAAAGTGCGCTCCATGTTTTCCAGTGCTTCATCACGGCAGACAAAAGAAATATCCGCAACATTGCGTATTTCGCGAATACGCTGTTCAAGACGCTGCTGCTCTGCGGGGGAAATATTTTCGTCTATGCGAACCGCCATGCCCATTTGGGATTCAAGCTGGTTCATGAAATACTCAACATTCGCGCCAATTATATAAAAAACCGCAACAATAAAGATGCTGGACGCTACCGCAAATATGCTGGCAACAGACATGAAACGGTTATAAATTATGCTTCTTATCGCTTCGTGGATGTAATACTTAATAGTCCTCGGTTTCATCTATTATACCACCTATTTCAGGGATATTGCTTACGCCAATGTCGTTTACAAGTTCGCCGTTGCGCAGTGCAATTACGCGCTTTTGCATATCGTCAACGATATCGTGGGCGTGTGTTGCAACCACAACGGTTGTTCCCCTGTCGTTTATATCTTCAAGAAGAGTCATGATTTCCCAAGCCGTGTCCGGGTCAAGGTTTCCCGTTGGTTCGTCCGCGATAAGAAGGGGCGGACGGTTTACAATGGCGCGGGCAAGGGCGGTGCGTTGCTGTTCGCCGCCTGAAAGCTGGTTCGGGTACGCCTTGGCTTTTTTCTGCAAGCCGACAAGTGCCAGCACCTGCGGCACAGCACGGCGAATTTCACGGTTTGTGGCTTCAACTATTTGCATGGCATACGCCACGTTTTCAAAAACGGTCTTGTTTTTTAAGAGGCGGAAGTCTTGGAAAACCACGCCCATTTTACGCCGATAATATGGCAAATGCCGCCGCTTAATTGTTGTGATATCCTGCCCATCCACGAAAATATTGCCGCCGCTTGGGTCAATCTCTTTCAAAAGCAAGCGCACAAGGCTGGACTTTCCGGAGCCGCTTGTTCCCACAATAAAAACAAACTCGCCCTTTTCGATGAATAAATCCAAATCACAAAGGCCACGCGCTCCGTTTTCGTATATTTTACTTACCTTGTCAAATTCAATCATGTATGTGCATCTCCTAGAACGATTGTTTCTCTCGGTACTGCATATATCGTGTTACCATCAAAGTGATTTTGAAGGTGATTGCGTCGGTAAATTTGCGAAGGTCAAGGCGTGTAAGTTTCTGGATTTTGTCTAAGCGGTATACAAGCGTGTTGCGGTGTATAAACAAATCGTGTGCGGTTTTTGAGACGTTAAGGTCGTTTTCAAAAAACTTTTGCACCGTTATAAACAGTTCTTCGTCGATATCTTCCATGGAAAAGCCCTGCAACATTTCGTTGATGAAAATGCGACACAGCGGCGACGGCAACTGGTAAATAAGCCGCCCAATTCCGAGGCGTTCGTAGTTTACAACCTGTTTTTCCATCTCGAAAATTTTTCTTACATCTTGTGCCAAACGCGCCTCTTTGAAGCTGGACGACACGTTTTTAAGGTCTGTGATGGGCGAGCCTATTGCCACGGTAACGTCCGTCATTGCTTCGGTGGAGAGGGTGTCGGCAATGACCAGAGCCGTTTGCTCTATATCATCTGTATCGTCACGTTCGCTTAATTCCTTAACAAGAATAATGCTTGTCTCATCCACGGCTGTTATAAAATCCTTTTGCCTGTCGGGGAAAATTCCGCGTAAAATTTCCACGGCACTCATGTCTGAATCAACGGATGTTTCCACGAGGTATACCACGCGGCGTACACCGTTTTCTATGCGCAATTTTTTTGCGCGGCTGTAAATGTCTACCAATAAGAGATTATCAAGAAGCAGATTTTTCAGGAAGTTGTCGCGGTCGAAGCGTTCTTTGTATGCCATGGAAAGTGCCAAAATGTGAAACGCCGCAAGTTTTCCTACACGGAACGAGTCTTCATCTTCGCCGCTTACCACAAGAATATACTCCGCAATGCCGTTGTCAAGCACTTTAAAGTACTGATTGCCCTGAATAAGCTGGTTTTCCGCAGGGGAATTTATAACATTTTCCACAAAGGACAGCGACACCGGGTTTGCATCGGATTCCGTTGTTGCCGCAAGTTTGCCGTCACGGCTTATTACCGTAATTTCCTTACGGGTAATGCTTTTCAGACCGTCAACGGTGCTTTGTAAAATTTGATTTGAAATCATTTCTAAAACCTCCGTTGCGGCAGTTGCGCATTATTATATCACGGATTAATGATGGAAACAACTTCCGCCTACAAACTCGCGTAAAATTGAATTTGACGGAATAGTCTCGCTGGGAACGCCAAGGAATGACGACAGCAGTTTAATTAGGCGGCGAGCTTCGGAATAGTGCGGGTCGTTGGGGGTTATGCCAAAGAGAAGCGGCTCTGCGTATTGTTTTAAAACGCACATTTCGTATACAAGCGCGGAATTAAAAAATGCGTCTGCCCGTTCTTGGTTTGGGTAGATGTATTTTATTTCGCCGCGCAGAACGCTTGGCCACATATCCAGCGTTTTTGCCGCAACCGTGCCGCGGAAAAGGAAATCCCGCACCATTCTGCGCATAAGACGGGCATCCGTTGTTGCTATTCTGTTGTGGTCGTCAATGTTTATTTGTGTCAGGGCTGAAATGAAAATCTTGAACTTGTCGGAAGAAGGAACGCCGCCTCCAACACGCTCGTTAAGCCCGTGTATGCCCTCCATGATTAGAACATCCGCAGGGGAAAGTTTCAGCACATTGCCTTTATATTCTCGGCGTCCCGTGTAGAAATTGAATGACGGAATTTCCACGCTTTCTCCTGCCAAAAGTGCGTTCAGGTCGTCAACTATTTGCTCTGTGTCGATTGCGTCAATGGTTTCAAAATCGTAATTGCCGAACTCGTCCAAGGGGCAGTCTTCGCGGTTAAGATAGTAATTGTCCAGCGAAATTATATGCGGAACCGCGCCGTTTACCCGCAGTTGCACCCCAAGCCGTGATGCAAAAGTTGTTTTTCCCGACGACGACGGCCCTGCGATTAACACAATGGGGCGGTGTTCCTGCATAATTTGGTCTGCAAGGGCGGCTATTTTTTTCTCGTGCAGGGCTTCTGCCACGCGGATTATTTCGCCGTTGCCGTCTTGGCACAGCTTGTCGTTTAACGCGCCAACCGTGTCTGCCTTCATTATACGCATCCAGCGTTTGCTTTCGGAAAAGACTTCTGAAATTCTATTCTCGGGCGCAAGTTCGGACAGTTCATACTGCTCGGTTTTGGCAGGGAATTGCAACATAAAGCCCCGCGTGCGTTTCACAAGTTTAAACTTATCCAGCCGCCCTAAACGCGGCGGCATTTCGCCGTAAAAATAATTGTACATCCAGTCCAGCTTGTAAAAGCTGAAACTCATGTTTGTGCGGTATTTTAACAGGCTTATTTTATCGTAAAGCCCCAGTTCTTCGCAGGTGCTTAGGGCAAGTTCTTTGGGCATTGTGTGACGCTCTATGGGTAAATCTTTTGCAACGGCGGCGCGCATTACGGCTTCAATTTCCGCCAGTGTTTCCTTTGAAATTTCATCAAACTCGGGCAATTCGCAACAGAAATTTTTGTTAATCGAATGGTTAATTACCACCCGCGCTTTTTTGCCCAGCACGGTTTTTGCCGCATACACCATCAAAAACGACAGCCCCCGCTGGTACGCCCTAAAGCCCTGCGAATTTGTGATGTCCAAAAATTCCACCGCAGAATCGTAAAGCACAGGCCGCGATAAATCTTGCAGTTCGTTATTAACTTTTGCAACAAGCGCGGGGCGCGCAAACGATGCCGCATATTTTTCGCTGAGTTCAAAAAGGCTTGTACCACGCAGCACTTTCGCCTCTCCTACCCCGCGTATATTTACCATAATTTTTTCGCTCATGTAAATTCTCCTAACCGTGCTTTTTCTTTCATTATACATTTTTCGCGCACGACTTGTATATACATAATATGGAATTGGAGGGATTTGGATGAAAAATCCTGTGATTTTTGTATTTTTGGGAAAAGTAAAATTGACGGGCGAAAAAATTTTGCGGCAAGCGAAACGGCTTTTTTCTGCGGGCGAAATTTTTACAATCGAAGGTGAAGCGCGGGAAACAATCGCGAAAATTCAGGCGAACGAGGGCGGACTGAGACTTAACCGCGTGAACATTTATGTAATAGCGGCGGCAGAAGAAACGGACGCGCTTTCCCTTGTTGAAACTGCGGGGGAGAATCTTCGCGGCAAGTTTTGCGAAAATTTTGCCGCCGTGGATATTACCCTCACTGTTTTGCTGGACGAATCCAACGACTGCGATGCTACGGAAACACGAAACGCAAATACATATAAATTTTTGCAGGGACTTACCGCAAACGATTACAACAGAATTTTTCTGTTAAGCAACAAAAACGAGTACGGCGAAATTTTGTCCGAAGCCAAAAAAAAGAGCCTTGTCGTTGCGGCGGCACTGCCCTTGTTAAACACAACGCAATCGCAATTTAATGAAGCTTTGGCGGCAAAGGCGGCGGCACGCAAACAACCCCTTTTCGCGTCCGCAGGTTTTTGGCAACAGCCGCCGCCGCGCCTTGATGAAAATTTTGCGTTACATAGGCTTGCGGATGAGTTGGAGCGAAATTTTTTTAATTTAAGTTCTCGGGGAGGGGAAACTTTTAAGGGAAAGCTTCCCGCCGTTGGCGGGAACGGCTCTTCGAGCCGCCGGCATACGCCGGGCTATGAAA
>WQSG01000049.1 GCA_009788055.1 Defluviitaleaceae bacterium
AGAAGCTACCGAAGCCAGCAAATTGATATTCATTATCGGATAAACGGGCTGGTGGATACCGACAAAACTACCGGGGTTCGTTAAAGACGTTATACTGAAGAGGAACTTCCCGCCCTTGGTTGCCGCTTTATTGCCCTGCAAGACGGAATTGATACAGAGAACGGTGAAAACGACATCATGCCGTTTCTGAACGCGATGAACGACTATTTTCTAAAAAACCTAAGCGACAAAATCAAGGCGGTTTTAACGGCGAAAGCAAAGGACGGGCAGAAGTTATCGGGGGTCGCGCCCTTCGGGTACGAGCGCGACCCGCAGGCGCACACCCGCCTAATAGTGGACGAACACGCCGCAAAAATTGTACAACGGATTTTCGCCCTGCGCACGGAAGGACTTGGCTATGCCGCAATTGCCGCTGTGCTTAACGACGAAAAAATCATGCCGCCGCGCCTGTATTATCTCACGCGCAACAAAAAGCACATACATTCGCAAACAAGCCGCATTTGGCTGGGCGTTATGATAAAGCACATTTTGCACAACGAAATTTACTGCGGGCATACCGTGGCGTTCAAGAGAAAAACAATCTCTCACCGCGACGGGCGAACAGTCCCCCGCGACAAAAGCGAATGGCTACGAACAGAAAACACGCACCCCGCCATCATCAGCGGCGATGTATGGGACGCGGTGCAACGCCGCAACACGAAAGTAAAAGCACATTACTCGTCCCGCAAGCCGCAACCCGCACTGTTTTCAAAAATAATTTTCTGCGCTGACTGCAAAAAAACCATGACATTCTGTAACAAGAATTACATCTGCCGCACCCACGCAGACAGCGGCGGAAGCATCTGCACACGGCACAGCATTTCCGAAACCGTTTTAACAGAACTGATCTTTTCCCTAATTAAAAAAGCCGCCGAAAAAACCGTTATTGATGAAGAATCCATCCGTCACGAACTGCAAAAAAACCGAGCCGAACGCCGCAAAAAATCCAAGGCAAAAGCCGCCCGCCAGCGCGGCGAACTACAGCGGCGGCTTCACGCGCTGGACGCCCACGCAGAACAGCTATACGAAAAAAAGCTTTGCGGCGCAATTTCTGCCGAAACATTCACTGCACTTGCCATCCAAACCGAAGAAGAACGGCTTGCAATTTTAGACAAACTTGCACAGCTAAAACAAGCCCCGCAAAACATTCCGTACATAAAAAAAATGCCCGTCATCGAAACTGCGGACAAGGACGTAATTGCAACTTTGATTGAAAAAATAGAAATAGGCGAAAAACAAACCGTGGACGGCGTTAAAGCGCAGGATGTTCTGGTTTTACTTAGATAACGCCGTCAGCTTTTTCCGAATACGCCGCAGGGCGTTGTCTATTGTCTTTGTGTTTTTGCCGATGCTTTCGGCGATTTCGGCGTGGGTCTTGCCGCAGGTGTGTTGCAGAAGTACGTTTTGTTCCAGTTCGCTTAGGTTGTTCTTGATAAAGTCTTGCGTGTCGCGCAGGGCTTCGCGCCCAAGTAAGAGGGTTTCGGGGTCGCTTGCGCGACCTGCGGGAAGTTTTGCAAGATAGGTTTCTTCTTCCGTTTGGGAATCGTTGCCGCTTGCCACATTGTCCAGCGAAAGCGATTCATTTAGCGGCATATGCTTTTGTCGCGTTGCCGTTTTTATTGCTGTTTGCACCTGCCGCACTATACACAAAGCGGCAAACGCCGCAAAGTTGCCGTTCTTGGCAACGTCGAAATCCAACACGGCTTTGTACAGTCCAATCATACCTTCTTGTATCAAATCCTCGGGGTCGCCACCCACTACATAGTACGCTTTGGCTTTGAATTTCACCAACGATTTGAAGCGCGTCAAAAGAATATCCAACGCCGCCTTGTCCCCTGCGCGGAAATTTTCTACCAGCTTTTCGTCTGCTATTTGCATCTCATTTCCTCCAGTAGCTGTGCGGTTTCCGCGTCTAAAAAGCTTTCGAGGGGGTTCTTTTTTATGGGGCGCGTTTTGTTGTAACGCTCCAGAACTTCTGCGCGGGCTGTTTCGATTTCCGTCCAAAGGTCTTCGGCAGAAATACGCGCCGCGCCCGAACCCATGATTATTAACTGTTCAAGCGTGTCCGACGTGGCAACGGTTATGCGGTCGTTTCGTTTTGGGGCAAAAGCGACAGAATCCGGCTTCGAGACGAATTTTTCGCCTTGTTTATCTGAAAGCGGAGAAAGGCGGCCTTGCCGCGTGGAGCGTTCTATGTAATTGTCGGCGGTTTCGGCCTCCTTGGTGAAAACCACTTTTATTCCGCGATATGATTCCACACTGCCCGTGCCGCCCTCTACCAAGTGCGCGTCAAAAATAACGATTATGCGATACCGCGAAAGCGCACGAAATTCGCAAAGGGCGTCGCAAAGTTTTTTCCGCGCCGTTTCCAAAGAGTCGGCGGCAACGGAAGAAAGCCCCGCGTTTGCGTGAATCACATTGTAGCCGTCAACCAACAAATAGTGCATTATTTCGCCTTCATTCTTGCGCGGACAACTTCATATATAAGAACGCCCGCCGCAACCGAAACATTAAGCGAACCGATTTTTCCCAGCATGGGAATGCTTACGCGGAAGTCCGAATTTTCCGCAACAAGGCGGGAAACGCCCTCCCCTTCCGCACCCAAAACCAGCGCGACAGCCCCGCCCAAGTCCGATTCAAAAAGCGAAGGGCCTTCCATGTCTGCACAGGCAATCCACAGCCCCGCCTCTTTAAGCTCGTCCAACGTGCGCGTGATGTTCCCTACCCTAGCAACCGCAACGTGCGACAACGCCCCCGCAGACGTTTTTGCAACCGTTCCCGTTAGCCCAACGGCACGCCGTTTTGGAATAATCACGCCATGAACGCCGCCTGCGTCCGCACTGCGCAAAATCGCACCAAGATTGTGCGGGTCTGTCACGCCATCCAAAACAATTACAAAAGGCGGTTCTCCGCGCTCTTTCGCGATATCCAAAATCTCCTGCACGGAAAAATACGGCACGGCAGGGCAAAGCGCGATTACCCCCTGATGATGCCCCGTTTCCGATAACGCATCCAGCTTGACGCGCTCCACCTCTTGCACAACAAGCCGCCGCTCTCGCGCTTTTGCGGCAATCATTCGCAACGTGCCTTCAACGGGCTTTCCGCCGTCACGCCGCAATAGGATTCTGTCAATCGGCTTCTCGTGGTTTAACGCTTCCAGAACGGCTTTGCGCCCTTCCAATACTAAATTTTCTGTGGTTTCCATAGTCATCTCCGAAATTAAAAATTGCAATGCGTTATAAATAATTCCTCAAACTTGGGGTGATTTGCAAGATTTATTTCCTTTACACTCGACGCGATTTTTTGAATTTCCGCCGCATAATCGGGGTTTAGCAGAAATTTTGCCGCACCACCAAGGGCGGCGTTTCCCACCGAAAAAATCTTTTCTTTAAGCGCGGAGGGAATAAGCCCCAAAACCGCCGCATCTTCTGCGTCCATTGTATACCCAAAACCGCCCGCAAGAAAGACTTTTTCGATATTTTCATAAGAAATTCCAGCTTCTGCAATTAAAATTTCAATGCCTGCACGAACGGCGGCTTTTGCAAGTTGAACCTCGCGGATATCTTTTTGCGTGAACAAAATCTCTTTTTCATCGGATGAAATTGTAACGTCACCCGTTTTTAAAAGCCCCGTTTCGTCCGCAAGCCCGTGGCGGAGTAACTCCGCGCAGACGGAAATTACTCCCGTGCCGCAAATTCCCACAGGCGGTTTACCGTGAATTGTCTCACAAGAAAACACATTTTCCTCCGCTGAAAAATGCACCTTCGCAATCGCGCCCGACACACTCGCACACCCAGCAGAAATATTCCCACCCTCAAACGCCGGCCCCGCCGCAACAGACGTTGCAAAAAAATTCTTGCCGTCAAACAAAACAATTTCGCCGTTTGTGCCAAGGTCAAGGAATAAGTGATAAGACCTTGGGGGTGAAACCCCCAAGGTTTTATCACAATAAAAAATCCCCGCAACAATATCCGCGCCAATGAAAGCGGAAACACCCTGCATTATTATCGTATCGAAACCAAAAAGCTCTGCCCGCACAAGTTCAACCGACACGGGTGTAAACGGAAAAACTCCAAGAGTTTCGCAAGAAAAACCCTGTAGCAAGTGCAGCATGGTGGTGTTCCCGCAAATTACCACGCGGGAAATTTTTGTTTTATCCGTGCCGCTGTTTGATAAGAGTTTGCAAATTCCTTGCTCTATGTCGTGCATTATCAGCTCACGCAAACGTGCCGAGCCGCCTGCGTTCGCCTGCGTCACGCGGGAAATTACATCAAGTCCCATTTCGCGCTGGCTGTTCGCGCAGGAAGACACGGCAACACGTTCCCCCGTTTGCAAATTCAAAAGTTCCATCACCACGGTTGTTGTTCCGATATCAATTGCAATGCCGTAGCAATTTTGGCTTACATCGGAATTTACGCCGCGTTCTTTTTGTCGCAATGTTTCGCAAAACGCGCCGCCCGTTTCGTAATTTTCCGCAGTGCTAATCTCGCCCGTAATGCAATCCGCGCAATTGCCTTTACGCCCACATTTTCCGCAATTTTTCATGCTCATCCTACGCTTTTAACGCATTCCGCAGGAATCCAACCCGTTACGCCGTTTTCGTTTTTTGCAATCAGCCACGCGCCAACAATTTCCTGCAATTCTAAAACGTCCCCTACTTTTTGTATAAGCTCCGTTGGGTTATAATCTCGCGTCAACTTTCCGTCACAAACAAAAACTTTTGGGGCAAATGTTTCATGCCCGGCAATGGTGCATTCGTGCCAGCCTAAAAATTCCGTATCTTCTTCGTCCGCAAGGGCAACCGCCGTTCCTTTCGCAAACGTGGGAAACTCGCCCGGATGTTCCCAGCGGCTTAACCGCAATACTTCCAGTTTCATGCCGTCACCTCCGTGATAATAAGTATACACACTCTGTAAAAAAATGCTATAATCTAAGAAAAATTCCGCGGAGGCGAATTTCCGTGCTTTTGCAAATGAAGGACGTACAAAAAGCGATAGGGGTTGAAGAAATTATCAACTCCGTATCGTTTTTAATAGAAGAGAAAGAAAAAGTGGCGTTGGTTGGGGTAAACGGCGCGGGCAAAACATCCGTTTTTCGGCTGATAACGGGCGAATGGCAAGCGGACGACGGCGCGATTACAAAAAGCAACTCCATAAAAATCGGGTATATGCCGCAGATGGAAACGGGTACTGTTTTGCAAGACGAAACAGAAACCCGCACACTTTACGCCGCATTGGACGATGTTTTTACCAACCTAAAACAGATGGAAAACGAAATCCGCACGCTGGAATCAACCATGAAAAACCTCAAAAACGAGGAGCTTGAAACCGCATTAAAACGCTACGACAGTTTAAGTTTTCGGTTTAAAGAAGAAGGCGGCTATGAAACAGAAAGTCGCCTAAAAGGTGTGCTTCGCGGGCTGGGTTTCTCCGAGGAGCAATGGACGCAACCCATAAACAAATTTTCGGGCGGGGAGCGAACACGCGCACTTTTGGGCAAATTGTTGCTTGAGCAAAGCGACCTCCTCTTGCTGGACGAGCCCACAAACCATCTTGATATCGAAAGCGTAATCTGGCTGGAAGAATACCTGCGAAATTTTCAAGGCGCAGTGCTTCTAATTTCCCACGACAGATATTTTATGGACAAAGTAGTCACAAAAACCATCGAAATTGAAAATAAAAAGTCGGTGACATATAATGGAAACTACAGCCACTTTTTGAATAAAAAAGAAACAGACCGCGCCCTTGCGGAAAAAGCATTCGCGGAGCAACAAAAGGTGCTAAAACATCACGAAGAAGTGGCAAAAAAAATACGCTCCTTTAAAACGGAAGCGGCAATTATTCGCGCAAAAAGCCGCGAAAAACTTTTGAGCAAAATAGAACGTTTAGACGCGCCCGAAAACACACCCGAACAAATGCGCCTACGCCTTAAACCCGCCATAAACTCGGGCAACGATGTTTTTTTTGCGGAAGAATTATCCATGGGTTTCAGCGAAAAAACGCTGTTTGAAAACATCAGCTTTGAGATAAAACGCGGCGACAAAATCGCTCTAATCGGCGCGAACGGGATAGGCAAAACGACGCTATTTAAAATTCTTGTTGGCGAGTTGAAGCCCCTTACGGGGCGCGTCCGCGAAGGCGTAAACGTCCGCATGGGCTACTACGACCAAACCCACGCATTTTCCGCCGAGTCTGAAAACAAAACAATTTTTCAGGAAATCGCGGACACTTACCCCCGTCTTTCGCAGACAGAAATCCGCACAACTCTCGCCTCTTTCATGTTCAAGGGCGACGATGTTTTTAAGCCCATATCCGCGCTTTCGGGCGGCGAACGCGGGCGCGTCACCTTGTCTAAAATAATACTTGCAGGGGCAAACTTTCTGATACTGGACGAACCCACAAACCACCTTGATATTTTCTCCAAGGAAATTCTTGAAGATGCCCTGCGCGAATTTAACGGCACATTAATTTACATTTCCCACGACCGCTATTTTATCAACAACACAGCCACAAAAATCATCGAGCTAACCGCAAACGGCATAACACAATTTTTGGGCAACTACGATTATTACACCGAGAAAAAGACCCAACCCGCCGCCGAAACCGCCCTACCCTCCCCCGCCGAGCCGTCTACATCCAAAGAAGAATACCTGCAAAGAAAAGAGCGCGAGTCCCAAGCCCGTCGCAAAAAATCACGCATAGAAAAATTAGAAGCCGAAATTTCCAAAACAGAAGAGGCAATATCCGACTGCGAAAACCGCTTAGAATCCGAAGAAATAAACACCAACGCCGAAGCCGCCCAAGCCGTTTTCGCGGAAAAGACTTCATTAGAAGAAACGCTATCACTTCTCTACGAAGAATGGGAACAATTAAGCGAAGCATAAAACCGCAAACGCGGATTTCAGAGGATGGAGGTATGCGATATGTATATGATTTTGGAAAATCCTAAACGCATGACGAAAAAAGAAATGCGGAAAGAGTTTGAAGATAAATGGGTGTATGTTGTTGATTGCGATTTTGAAATAGGCGTTCCAATGGAAACAGGTGTTCCAATGCTTGTTGCGGATAGCCCTTGGGAAGGCAGAGAAGATGGTATTTACAGAAAGTTAGATGATGAATACGGTCGTACAATGCACTTGTCTTTCCTTTCCAATGAGTTAAATGTTTTTGGTATTAGCGAGGTTGCAGCGAATGTATAATATTAGTTACGCCCATAAGGGAAAGGTTGACGCTACACAAAACAAATTGATAGTCCATATTCAAAGTGTGGATTATCAAAATAGAAACTTGCCTGTAATTCAACATGATTTATTGATTGACACAGGGGCTTTTATAACCATGCTGAATAAAGCAAATGCCGAAGAACGCGGCTATCCCATTGTAAACGTAAAGGGCTGTGCAATATCGGGATTTAGTCAACAAGGTTTATTATGTGATGTACGCAAAATTCCGCTGGTTATTTTTTGCGGGTTTACCATAAAAGATGTATTAGTAGCCACCCCGCATGACGACAATGTGATTGTGTCGGAAGTGCTTGGAATGAATGTGCTTGAAAATTTTGATATTGGACTTGAATAAACCAAAGGTGAAATTTATCTTAACAAGAGGACTTTTTTTGTGAGTGAAAAACCTAAATATAAAAGCGGTGAAATTAGCTTGCTTACGGAAACTTTGGGGCAACTTGCCCGATAATTCATCAAACAGGAGGAATATTTAATGAGGAATGTACGAATTAGAACAGTGGTTGCGTTAGTGCTTGCGATTGTTTTTATGCAAGGGGCAAGCCGTATGTATGCGGCTGAAAGCGGTGCGATTGCCGATATCGTAATGACGATAGGCAGTACCACCCTTACGGTAAACGGTGAAGCGCAAGAAACCGATGTTGCGCCGTTTATTGCAGACGGGCGAACGATGGTGCCGCTTCGTATTGTTTCGGAAGCACTGGGGGCAGATGTGCATTGGGACGGGGAAGAGCAAGCCGTAACCATTGTGCCAAACCGCCCTTACACCACGATATTCAGCCTTTTTATCGGCGAAGAATTGCCCGACGATATGGGAATGGCAATGCTTCAAGGAGGGCGAACCTTTGTACCGCTGCGCCATGTTGCGGAAAGACTGGGCGTGGATGTGGACTGGAATGCCGCAACCCAAACCATCTTCCTTGGGAGCGGAAACGCTGACAACGATACGGCAACCACCCCCGCCATCACCGAAGAGGAAGCCCGCGCATTCGAGCGGGAAGTTTTTGAAATTTTTAATGCCACGCGGAATGACACGGGGATTATCGATAGGAGGACAGGAAACCCCATAACGATAAGCCAACCTGTGGAATGGTGGAATCTTCTTGCTGATGCTGCAAGGTGGAGAAGTCAAAGCATTGAGTTTTATGACGGCTTCAACTTTGGAGGATGTCCGCAGTCACTAACCTTTAGAGTGGCTGACTATCCCACTCCCGAACAAATTGTGAACAGAGTACACGAGATGTTGACACCACTGCTCGCAGATTATGGTGCTACTTTTACTGAATCAATGGGCGTAGGCTATGATGCGGCAAGTGGCTACATTACCATAGCGGTACGCCTACGCTTTGGCGAATACGCAGGTATTGCACCGGCTTTTATAGCTGAATCGCCCTATCGTCTTGCTTTTCAATACCATCATAATCCGCTCGGCAATCTGACTCTTTATCTGTCGGGTTATTCCCTTGAAGAAATATCCGATGTGTTTGAGCGAGAAATGCTACGAGTAGTTAATGAAGTCCGTGCGGAATATGGACTAAACCCTGTCGCTTGGAGCGATTCATTAGGTCGTGCAGCTAGGGTTCATAGCCACGACATGACGCAAAACATGGACACTGTATCACACACAGGAAGTGATGGTTCGAGTCCTACGACGAGAGCCCGGCGCGAAGGATGGCGAGGCGGAGGTGCGTATGAAAACATTACCGGGCCAGTCAATGACGCGGCAAGTGCAGTAAGGTCATGGATGCATTCAACCGCAGGGCACAGAGAGAATATATTGAACCCTTCTCACACACATATTGGCGCAGGTATTTGGTTGCCGGGACATCAGCAAGACTTCCTCGGGTATCCAGTGTTAAAGCTGGGTTCATAATAACCCCACACCAGCGCAACCGAAAACCACATACGCGGTTTTCAAATTAGGGGTCAAGGGGACAATGTCCCCTTGTGGGGGCAGTGGGGGTGAAACCCCCACGGTCTTAAAAATCAAACAGGAGGAATCAGCATGAAAGCAGACAAAACCGTAAATTTTCTAATGTACATTGCGGGGATGACATTTAACTTGGTAATTATGGTGCTGGTGGGATTTATGGTGCTGGCGGCATTTACATGGGGTTTTGAGTTTGGCAGCGACTTTGCGGATGTAATGGTTGCGGATGGTGAGAATTACGAGTTTGAATTTCATATCCCGCACGATTCGTCTACGGCGGAAATTGCGCAAAGGTTGGAAGATTACGGCATTATTCCAAGCAGATTTTTGTTCCACGTAGAGCTGTTTTTGCGCGGAATTTCCAACGACTACACGGCGGGAACATACACGCTTAATTTGAACATGAACAATGTTGAAATTAATCGCGCGCTTCGTGCAAGGCCGCATGAGGTTGCGCCGCACTATGAAATACGAATCCCCGAGGGCTGGACAATCCGCGATATGGCGGCGTACTTCGAGGAACGCGGATTCTTTTCCGCAGAGGAATTTATTTACGTGGCGCAGTACGGGCATTTCAGTTTCGCATTTTTGCAAGACGTTCCCACGGGTCGCCCAAACAGGCTGGAGGGATATCTTTTCCCGGACACATATCAGATTCCGATTAATCCGAACCCGGGCGATATTATCACCAGAATGCTACACAATTTCGACGGCAGATTTAATGACGAACTTCACGCCCGCGCAGAGGAAATGAATCTGACCACCGACCAAGTTATCATAATGGCTTCCATTATAGAGCGCGAAACCCGTCTTGCCAGCGAACGCCCCCTTGTGTCGCAGGTGATTCACCGCCGCTTGGCGCAGAATATTCGCTTGCAAATGTGTTCTACCGTGCGGTATGTACACCAGATTTCCAACATGGAAGACCCGCCCGTTCACTTGCTGTATGTCCACTTGGAAGTAGACTCGCCGTATAACACGTATCGCCACGCGGGCTTGCCCATAGGGCCAATTTCCAATCCGGGCGAAGCGGCAATCCGCGCCGCCCTGTGGCCTTCCGATACAAACTATCTGTTCTTCGTTCTTCGTGATGAAAACACGGGCGAACACTATTTCTCTCGCACCGAAGCGGAACACAACGCCGCCCGCGACAGGTATATTCGCAACGTTTCTTAGAAATACTATCGGTAGGAGGTGCGGTTTATGAGCGAAAAACCCAACGACATTTTAAAACTGGAAATTGCCGAAGAACTGGGACTTTTGGATAAGGTGAACGCAAGCGGTTGGAAAAGCCTTTCCGCAAAAGAAAGCGGACGCATTGGCGGCATTTTGGCGCGTCGCAAAAAAGCGACGGCTTCTGCCGAGGGCGAATAATGGCTTCTTACGAAGGTTTTGCAAGTATGTATGACGCGCTTATGGTTGGCACGCCCTATGAAAATTGGGCGGAATACATAGACGAGGTTTTGTTTGAGCATTTTTGCGGCAAACCGCGCAATAATTTTACAGTGCTGGATTTGGCTTGCGGAACGGGAAACATCACCCTGCGCTTGGCAGAAATGGGATACGACCTAATCGGCGCAGACGCTTCCGAAGATATGCTTGCGGAAGCGAACCGCAAGGCATACGAGGCGAACAAAAATATTCTTTTCATACGGCAAGATATGCGCGAACTAAATCTTTTCGGCACAATCGACGCGACAGTTTGCGTTTGCGACGGGCTAAATTACATCCTGTCAGAATCGGACTTGCTAACCGTTTTCAAGCGCGTACATCTTTTTTTAAACCCCAACGGAATTTTCATTTTTGACATGAACACCGAATATAAATTTAAAGAGATGTTTTCTAACAATATTTTTGAAGACGTGGGCGAAGGCGGCGAGTCCTACGAGTGGGAAAACGCTTACGACCCCCAAACAAAAATTAACGAATACCGCATAACTTTCTTCCTCCGCAACGAAGACAACGCCTTTGAAGAAATCCACAAACAACGCGCCTACCCCACTTCTAACATTTCTAATCTTTTGCGCGAAGCCGGTTTTTCTTCCGTCGAAATCCGCAACGGCTACACGCACGACCCACCAACCGCGCAAAGCGATAAGGTTGTGTATATTGCAAGAATGTAAAACCTTGGGGGCTCTGCCCCCAAACCCCCGCAAGCCTTTAAAAAGGCTTGACCCAAACTTTAACATGGACTAGCGATAGACTGCGTTGCATTCTGAAAACCGCGTACGCGGTTTTCGAGTTAAAGTTTTGATGAAACTTTTTCAAAAGTTTCCGGGGTGTGGGGCAGAGCCCCACGGTTTTTTTCAGAAAGGAAATTAAAATGAAAAAAATTTTTGTTATTTTGGTTTTGATTTTTACATATGTGAATGTGGCGGCGGAAGAGTTGAAGCCGATTGATGCGGTTTTGGTGCTGGATGTTTCGCGGTCTATGCGGACGGCAGACCCGTACAGGATTTCAAGGGACGCGATGAATATGTTTGTGGGTAAGCTGGCGGAAGATAGGGACAGGGTCGGGATTGTGGCGTATGCGGGCAATGTGGAGCGTAGTTTGGATTTGCGGTGGATACATACGGGTGAGGACAGGGCGGAGTTGCAGGGATTTATTAGCGGGCTGGAATATGCTTCGTGGACAGACCACGGGGTGGGACTAATTGAAGCTGTGCGGATGTTTGGTGCGGGAGAAGAAAACGGAGAGCGGCAGGGGATAATTCTTTTTTTCACGGACGGCAATATGAATGTGAACCCGTGGGGCGTGAGAACTAACGAGGACGCGCAACATGATGTTTATACGGCAATTGCCGCCGCGTATGAAATGGGCATCCCGATACACACCATCGGGCTGAATTTTGACGGCAACTTGGCGTGGCAACCAATCGAATACATTGCGGAAGCAACAAACGGACTTGCGTTTGAAACAGCAAACGCGGCAGATATTCCCGAAATAATAAGCGCGTTTTTTCAAGAAATGATTGCCGCGCCGCAAACGCGAGAAGAAGAACCTGAGTCGCAACCCACGCCCGAACCGACTGCGCAACCCGAGGAGATTCCGCAGGAGGAATACGCGGAATTTCTGCCGGAAGAACCCGAAATTATTACATATGAAACGGAAGAAAATACATACGAAAACAACACGCGCAGTATTTTAATTGCAATAGCGGCGGGCGCGATAATCGCGATTTTTGCTGGGTTTTTGCTTGCGAAAAAGCCAAGGCGTGTTTTTACGGGGAAGGTGATTATTGAGGTTAACGGCACAGCCACAAAACCGCGCACGTTAAATCTTATTGAGTATGGCAATCGTGTTACGCTGGGTACGCTTTTGCAGGGCAGTTCGCCCGCCGCGTTTGACTCTGTAATTCTAACGCCATCACCAACCGCGCCATCGCATTTGCCGCAACTTCAAATACAATGCAAGAACCGCGCCGTTACGTTCACAAAAGATTTTATGGAGCAAGATATTTCAAGCGGAATTTCCATTTCAAGCGGCACGGAGGTTACGCTTGCTGCGGAAGAAACGCAGGTAAGATTAAAGTACATATGATACGTTTTTGAAAATATCCGTGCGGCGATAGCCCAACGAAAACGCGGCGGGCGCGGGTTGCCATACAAGGCGCGGCGCGGCGGTTACGGTGAATGGTTCGGTCTTGTGCCAGCTTTCTGTTTGCGTTGCAAAATTGTACACGAGGTACTCGAAAGCGATTTCGTCACCCATGCTTATTGGGTCGTAGCCTTTCTGGAACACGTTTTCCGCGTTGTGCCGAATGCCAAGGATTTTTCCGCGCGGGTTTTCGTCCGTGAAAATTACGATGATATCGGCGGCGTTGCCGTTTACCTGCGCGGGAATGGCGTAACGGCGGGCGTTTGCCGTGGCGGTTACGGGGAACAGAGTCACCCATTCGCCATTTATGCGCGGCCAGTTTTCGTGGCCTGTTTGCAGGCCTGCCATGCGGTATTTTTCGCCCTCTATGTGTTGCCACAAAACGCGCTTTGTGCAAACGGTTTCAGCGTTACTGTTTGTGCGTATCAACCCGTCAAAGAAACGGTGCAAAAATTGCGTGTAGGCATCGTCCATTTGAAGCGCGGAATAGGTACGCAAAGACGGTTCTCCCTCGGACTTTCCTCCGTAAATATAAAATGTGCTTAGACCGAAAATTTCTACATCCGAATTGTGGCGGTTGTACGTGACGCAGTTTGCAAGCGCGTGAAGAACCGCCGCCGCCTCGCGGGGATATAGGTCTGCAAGCTGAATTGCCATGTCGCCGATATCTACCATGTCGGCGTAGTTATCGCGTGGACTGCCCTCACCGAAGGTTTTTGTGTTTGCGCGGCGCACTGCCATGCGATAAAACGCATTGGGGTCGAAATTCGACTGCGAAGCACGTACCATCAACTCGCCCATTGCGTCCATCACCGGTGCAACATTTTCAAGGTCAATTACAGAAAGCGTTAGGATTTCTTCATCTGCCACGCCGATTCTTTCAAAAAATTCTATGAACGTATCAACAATGATTTCGCCAAGCTCAAAACCGCTCATGTGCGGGTTTGCGTTTAGCGCGACAAGAAACATATAGTCCCAGCCTTCGCCCGGCTCAAGGTCTTCCGCCGCGATTAAAACCCGCGCAAATTCCGACGCCAAAACCGCCATTTCCACAGTCGCCATAAGACACGCATCAAATCCCAAAAATTCCAGTTTGTTTTCCGCTAAGCCTGCTTCCGCAAAGGCTTTTTTCATGTCCAAAAGCGTAAGGCTTGCGTCGTCAAATTTTTCATCATGCCCAAAGCCCGCGATAGAGCCGCCGCCATGGTCCCACATGATTAGCCCATACTTTTGCGCAGGGAAATTCTCCATGCAAAATTTTATAAAATCGCGCAGGGTATTTGGGTTGCCCATGTTTACCCTTCCCATATTTTTTTGCTCGTATAAAAAGCCGTCGGCAAGCTGCCAAATGACGCATTCCGTTTCGGGGATTGCATCGTTTTGCCATCTGTTCGCGCCGCCCGTTAGTATCAAAACATTTGCGTTGCGCGAATCCAGCCCGGAGTCCAACATCTCTGCCAAGTCGTCCGTTGCCGCCCCAAATTCGCTTTCCAAATCCGAACCGTTCATGTAAACCATAATCGTGTACGGTGTTACCGCATGGGCTTCGATAATTTCATCATGCGCCGCACCGCACCCGCTTACCGCAAAAATTATCGCCATTAACAGCCATATATTTTTCTTCATAAAAAATCACTCCCTGATTATTGTGCGAAAATCAGGGAGTAATATGCGGAAGGTTTGCGAGTAATTTATCGCCAATTAAAGATTATTTCGTAGTATTCTTCGTTCAATAGGTTTATCAAATCATCTAAATAATCGAACATGATACCTGCTGTTGCCGTAGCTTGTGTAAGCTCGTATGGCGGGTTTACAATTCTTGTTCTTGCGACTCTTAAATTTTCGCGGGCTTGTCCAAAGTTATTGCGAAGGTCTGCGGCGGTTGCCGAACCGGCAAATAAAGCCAGTGCGTCATTGTAACTATTAAATGAATATTCGTGAGATTCAAGAAAGGATAGAATTTCTGCGGTTGTTTCGGGCATATCTGCAATATCGTCCCAATTTCCATCTGTCAAATTTACTACATATCTTATAGTTTGCGGATTAATCGTTTCCCGCTGTGCGTGAGTCCAAATGTTTTCCATTCTGTCTGCCATGTAATCCGCGTGTATTCGAGCGGTTGAAACAAGACCGCTGAAATTTTCAAGGTCAGTGATAAAAGTCTCCCGTGTTTCCCGTAATGCAATGACTGCCTCGCTTTCCCCACCACACGCAGAAAATGCGAAAAGCATCATTGATAAAACTGCAAATAAAACCAAACGCATAAGTGTCTCCTTTTGTCATTTTTTGTTATCATACTGCAATTTGCGGTAATGTGCAATACAATAATTTGCAGTAAGGTACATTTCTTCCGGAAGGTGAGAATATGTACCGTCGCATACGAGATTTACGAGAAGATAAGGACTGGACACAAAAACAAGTTGCGAACTTTTTAAATTGTTCGCAACAGGTTTATTCCAATTATGAACTTGGGCAACGAGATATTCCCACACAAATTTTACTTGAACTTGCCGCTCTTCACAAAACCAGCGTTGATTATCTGCTTGGCAGTACAGACGAGTTGACGCCATATCCGCAAAGAAAACGACAATCAGAATATCAATAGACCTGTCCGGAAACTCCGTAATGCCGATTTGGCGCGGCAATTTTTTGCAAGACAAGGAACACAAAAAACGCCGCGTACCTTTAGGTACGCAAGGCTTTTTGTGACGCAGTATTGTGAAAAATTGACCACCAAGGCGGCGTTGCGGAGTTTTCGGACAGGTCTAATACAAGTAATTCGTAATCCACAGCGACAGCGCGACACCTGCAAAATTTGCCAGCAACGCGCCCGCCAAAGTGAAGCGCGTTTTGGTTATTTTTATGCTCATGAAATAGATGCTCATGGTGTAGAAAACGGTTTCGGTACTGCTCATCATTACGGAAACGAAACGGCCAAGGAAGGAATCGGGCCCGTGCAGTTCAAACAAATCCAGCAAAAGCCCCGTTGACGCGCTTGAAGACACAAGCCGCATTAGCGTAAGCGGGACAGCTTCCGTTGGATATCCCAAAAAGTTAGTAAGCGGCGAAACCAAATAACTAAGCATATCAAACGCACCGCTGGCGCGTAGCATTCCAACCGCAACCATCAAGCCAACAATAGTAGGCGCGATGCCAAACACGGTTAAAAATCCCTCTTTTGCCCCTACGATAAAATTATCGTAAACGGGAACTTTTTTGCTGAATGCGTACATAAGAATACCCGCAAACGTGAGGGGGATTATTAAATCGGACAGAAATAATATCACTTGGCTCATGAGCGTACACCGCGAACATTGGCGGATTGAAAACGAATATTCTTCTCGCGCACAGGCGCGGAAATTCGTTCTTTGCTATGCTCTAAGCCGTCTAAGATTTTGCAGAAAGCCACCGCAATAACCGTGGTGATTGCCGTGACAATAAGCCCGGGACCTATTATTTCTGATGGGTTTGCAGAGCCATACTGCATTCTGTATGCCACAACGGATATCGTAACCAACTGCAGGCTGGACATATTTATTACCATAAACATCCGCATACTGCGTGTTGCGGTATCTTTTTGCGGGTTCTCCTCCTGCATCACTTTCATTGCGCGAAGCCCACTGGGCGTTGCCGCCCAACCCAGCCCCAAAATGTTAGCAATAAAATTGGTGGCAATAGGCTCGTGTGCGGGGTGGTCTTTGCCCAAGTCGGGAAACAGATACCGCAGTAGCGGCCTTGCCCTGTGCGCCAGTGCTTGCACCAGCCCCGCTTTTTCTGCCACGGTCATAAGCCCCGCCCACATACTCATTATCCCAAGCATGGTAATACATAATGTTATCGCGTCCCTTGCAGACTCTATTGCCGCATTCGTCAACGCGGGGATGTTCCCCGTAAACAGTGCCACAACTATCGCCAGCAAAATCATTCCGCCCCACAAATTATTTAACATAAAATCCTCCTTTTTAAGTTCTCGGGTCTCTGCCCCGAACCCCGTCCGCCTTTGAAAAGGCGGAACCCAAACTTTAAATTTGGACTAGCGATAAAGAACATCGCATATCCCAAAACCGCGCGTATGCGCGGTTTTGAGTTAAAGTTTTTTGTCGAACTTTTTTTCAAAAAAGTTCGCAGGGGTGTGGGGACGGAGTCCCCACGGTTTTATTAACCAGCTAACGCGGATATCTGCGTGTTAAGCCGTAACAGCGCGTTGCGGTAAAAAGTGTACATATCTTTGCCGTTTTGCCACTTCCACATTTCGTTGTCAAGCTGGTTTTTTCGCACAGCTATTTTGCCCTGCCACTTTTTCAGGTTTATGATTAGTTTGTCTTCGGGCCAAAGGCGTTCGTGATTTTTTGCCTTCTTGCGCAAAGTGGTTTGGCGGGTGGTATCCAGAGTTTTATAGCGGCTGAACATGGTAAATTCGGGGAAGTCTGCGTTGTCCATAAGGTTTGCGAAAGGCGGCCACGGGTCGTCTTCCAGTTCTTTCTCGAAGAGGTACAGCGCGCCGCGTTTAACTATTGCCTCACAAACCAGAACGCGCAGAAACTCGTCTGTCAGGTCGGTTTCTTTTTCGGTTTCGGAGGTGACGGTTCGGTTCGAGAGTTCGTGGCGGGTCTTGGCGATTAGTTGCGGGCAACGGATGAAAAAGTCTTCTTCCAACATTGCGGGCAAGTCCCCTACCCCGCTAAGTTGACGGAAAATTTCTCGTGCCTCATCGTTAAGGACTTTTTGACGCGGGTTTGTGTATGTATCGCCCCAAAGTTTTTCCGGCAACGGCGAGGGCAGATTGGTCCAGTTTTCGTTTTCGTTCATTACAAGATGCCGCCCTATGCCCTCTTTTGTATTAATCGTGCGTTCGTAAAGTTCTTCGTAAACGCGGATTGGCGTGTACGCAAAAAGTGGGATGCCATTCTGCGTGTTAAGCCAAAAAATGCGGTCTGTGATGGAACTTTTGCGAATATTAAAGCGCAAGTTTGCAAGGGCGTGGTCTTGGTAGGCTTCGATTCCGCGCAGAATTTCAGGCGCGTTTGCGGGGACGCTTACCACGCCGTAACTTGGGAAATTGAAAATACCTGCGGCATTGTCCAAGTGGAAGATGGGCTTTGCGTCACGGTATAATCGGGGCGCGATTTCGGACTCTGTTATGAACTCCGTCAACTTTTCTTTGCCGTATCGGAAGCCCAGAAACTCTGGCATACTGCGGGTTAAAATTTCAAATTTGTCACAGATGTAATCCGAAAACGAGCCGTTTATATCAAGCTCTGCATCGCTTAACCACTTTGCGGAATTTTCCAGCAAGAATTTTGCGAAGTCACGGGCAAGTGTTTCAAAGCCGATTTCTCGCAGATTTGATTCAATTTCTGCGGCGGTATCTTTCACGGCGATTACGTCCCAGTGATAACTTTTTGCATTTTCGTTTTGAATACCGTCCCGCAAAAGCGAGTCGTTTGCTTGCAGAATTTTTCGTATTTCGCGCAGGATTTTGTCATACGCGGAATACACGCGGTCGTTTTCGGCTTCGATTTCGGCGCGGATTTCCTTGTAGATTTCCACCAGCCGCGTGAAGATATCCCTTTGCAAACGCGTTTGAAAAGTGCGGATTGCCGTTTCAATGTAGGCGTTTTTTTTGCTTTCGCGTGTTAGGAAGAATGCCTTGCGGGCTTCTTCCAAGCGGGTTTCCGCAGAAATTTCCAGTGCGTCAATTTCTTCCGACAGCGCGGAAATTTTTTCGCTTACGTGCTTGCCGTAGGCATCCAGCCGCGCAAGCAAGCACGGGTTTGTTGTGCTTGAAATTAGCCGCGTGGCGTAAAGCGGCCCTTGCTTGTGGTTTAAGAAAACTTCGCGCAATTCGCGCTTTACGTTTTCTATCGCCGCCGCTGTTATCTCGCGGCTTGCGCCGTTTGAAAGCTCGCGTTTTGCGGCGGCGTATTGTTCTGCGAGTTTTTCGTCCACGTTTACGCGGCGGGTTTTTATTACATTTTGATAGCTGTAATAATCCGTTTCGGCATAGTCCAGCTTTATCGGGGGGAAATTTCGGGAAAGTTCCGCGCCCAGCGTGTTAATTTCAAGCCCTGCGGATTGCGCAAATTGTTGCAACTCGTGGTCGTCGGGTTCGGCTTCAAAAAGCGGCGAGAGTTCGTTAAACAGCGAATGCGCCAGTTGCGAATTTATGCCCTCCGTCGGCAGAACCGCCGCGCTTGCACCTATGATGTTGTAAACAAAATTTGCGGAGTGCGACATTCCCTGCGGCAGATTACTTTTCATAGTGCCGATATTTGAAATGAGATTGCTGTTATAGTCTTGGATGGCGAATTCGTTGCCGCTTTCCTTATCCTCCAGCGCGAGGAAATTTACTATGTTTTCCGCCGTAACATTCATGCAGTAATCATACGCGCCTTTCAGAAAAACGCCGTCGATATTACACGCGCTTACCAAATGACACAAATTGAATGGCGCGAGGGCGCAATTTACCTCCAACCGTGTGCCGTATTGTTGGGAAAAACGCTCGCCGCGTTCTTCTATATTCATGAAATAGTCCAGCTCTTTCAGGGCGGCATAGCCGTTTCGTTGTATGTATTCTTGCGTGTGAATATTTAAGTTATTCCCCGCCAAATGCACATCAGGCGTGAAAAGATATCCCGTGATTTCCACTTTGTCAATGCCCTTGCCGCCAAATTCGCGCTCCATTAATCCGCGCACGATGTAGGCAACATCAAGAAACATTCCGCCGCCCGTACCGCCCGAAAGCCCCGACAGGATATACACCAGAAGTTTGTTTTCTTGGTCGGTGCGGAGGGTTTTAATTTTGTTGTCGATTGCGTCAATTGCGGTGTTTATTTTTTCAAACAGCAGAAGCCGCCCCGATTGGCGATTACCACTCGCGCCCTTTGTGCCGTCTGTAATTGTTAGCGCGGGATTTAGCCATTTGCTTATGTAATCGGGCAAGGTGGAACGGTTATTCAAAATCGCGCCGATGCCTGCGTTGGACAGCAAGACCGTTTCCGTATACGGGTCAAGGGAAATTCCTTTATACTTTTTGCGGTCGTGTTCGTTTGTTTCAAACGAAATATATTCTATGTTGTCGGGCTTGGGTTTTTTTTGCTTGGTAACGGGATTTTCTCCAAGTTTAAAGCGGCGGTTAATCTGATATTTCAGCCGCAGAAGCGCGTCCGTTCCCGTGCCGCCCAGCCCTATTACCAGCACGGGATGATTTATCGTGTCAATCCGCGCTTTCTCCCCAAAAATTCCGCCGCCAAGGGCGATATCCATTTGCTTAATATTTTCGTGCGTGGTTTGCTTCATTTTAAACAGCCCCTTTATCGTTTCTTGATATTGTATGCGGGGCAAAGGATGAAAAATGATTTTTTTGCACAGGAAGGGCAATTTTGATAAAATACAAGAAAAATTCTAAGATAAGTTCTTAAGATAAGTTCTCGGGGACATTGTCCCCGAACCCCTACGAACTTTTTTGAAAAAAAGTTCGACAAAAAACTTTAACTTTTAGGATGCGTTTGGAGTGGGCTTTTTGAAGAAACAATATATTTGGATTTTGCTTTTTGCGGGCTTTTTGGCTAGGCTGTTTGCGTTTAGTTTGAATTTTCATTTTGACAACGATGTAATGACTTTTCAGCTTTGGGCGATACGGATGTTTGAGGGCGGGCCTTCAAACTTTTATTCGGATTACTTTTTTGCGGATTATCCGCCTGTTTATATGTACGTTTTATATTTGCTGGGTGCGTTGCGGGCAGGTGTACAAGGCATTTTTGGCAACGAATACTGGCACGTACTTTCCTGCGCAGAGTTTAGGTTTTTCACATTTTTGCCCGCGATTTTGGCGGATTTGGGGATTGGGTTTGTAATTTACAAAGTTGCGGCTCGGTTTGGCGGGAGCGATGAAGCATCGCCCTTCCCGCTTTTTGTGGCGGCGGCGTGGCTTTTTAACCCTGCGGTTATTTTAATTTCCGCGTCGTGGGGGCAGGTGGAATCCGTTTTCGTGCTTATGCTTCTTGGGTCGCTTTTGTTTTTGCAGGACAAAAAACTTCTGCCTGCGTATATTTTATTTGGGCTGGCGATTTTTACAAAACCGCAGTCGCTGTTTTTGGGCCCCGTTTATTTGTACTCGGCGTATGATTTTTTGCGGGTGAACAAATACAGCGGCAAAGCGGTGCTACAGCTTGCGGTAAGTATTCTTGCGGGTGTGGGCGTTATGGTGCTTGCGGCGTTGCCGTTTGGGCTTGAAACCACGGCGCGGACGCTACTGTATGGCATGGAAATGTACGGTCATGCTTCCGTTAATGCGTCCAATTTTTGGGCAATGATTGGGCAAAACTGGGGCGCGTTGGATTCTACGTTGCTTGGTATAACGTACGCGTCGTGGGGCTACGCCATTGTGTTTGCGATTATCGCAACCACGCTTGCCGCGCTTCACATAGACTACACACGGCATAACGGCAAGCATTTCTTCTTGATTGTTGCCGCGCTGTTTGTTGTAATTTTCGCGTTTTCCGTGCGAATGCACGAGAGGTATTTATTTCCCGCGTTAGCGTTTCTTCTTGTGTACTATTTGGAAAACCGTCAGCGGCGGGAATTTATTTTTTACTGGGCGTTTTCGGCGGTATTCTTTTTGAATTGCCTTGAAGTTTTGCGCTGGGCTAACGAAGGTTTTGACTGGGCTTTGCTTGATAATTCTTCGCTTCGAGCGGTTTCGTTTTTGATGGTTTTTCTGGCGGGCGCGCTGATTTTTGTGCTGGTGAAAAGTTTGCGTGAGCGGTATTTTAATGCCGAGGATGCATCACATACGGACGAGGTTTCCGCTTCAAAAAAACGGCAAGTATTCGCGTCCAGAGAATCCGCACCGCCTATGCGCCGTTATGATTTCGTAAATATCATTTTGCTGGTAGCGGTGTACAGCGTTATTGCATTTGTAAATTTGGGGGATATGCAATCGCCGCAGACAACGTGGGTTGCGGGTGACGGCAACGACGGAACGGTTCTCATTGATTTTCTTGAACCGCAACATTTTTCGCGCTTTCAATACTTGCTTGGGCAACGGCATGATGTTGGGTTTACGCTTCGCGCTTCCTTTGACGGCGAATACTGGACGGAGTTATATTCCACGAATGGCGGTTCGGTTTTTGCGTGGCATTTTGCGGATATTCACACATATGCGCGGTATATCGAAATTGATGCACGGCACGGGCTACGCTTGCAGGAAATGGCGTTTCGCGGCGCGGACGGGGAAGTTATACGCCCGCCCATAATAAAGAGCGACCCGCTTTG
The DNA here is from genome assembly GCA_009788055.1 of Defluviitaleaceae bacterium. Taxonomy (GTDB): domain Bacteria; phylum Bacillota; class Clostridia; order Lachnospirales; family WQUN01; genus WQVC01. The sequence continues at coordinate 22,084 of WQSG01000049.1, forward strand.
TTGGTGCTGTAACGGCGCGGCGGCACTTTTCGACGAGTACCATCTTCTGCCCGAAAGCCGAAATTTCATGAACAGCACCTACTTCGATGAAATCTACCACCCGCGCACGGGCTACGAATTTGTACACGGCCTAACCGTTTACGAAACCACTCACCCGCCGCTGGGCAAGGTTTTTATGGCGGCAAGTATTCGGCTGTTTGGCATGACCCCGTTTGCGTGGCGTTTGCCCGGTACGCTGTTTGGGATTTTCATGTTGCCGTTGCTATATGCGTTTGCGCGTAAGTTGTTAAAATCGAATAATCTCGCACTGTTCGCCACGTTTATTTTTGCCTTTGACTTTATGCTTTTTTCCCACACGCGCCTTGCTACAATTGACTCCTTTGTCACATTTTTTGTGCTTGCGATGTACTTCTGTATGTACCGATACACCACGGAAATTGAGCGAAATTCTTTGCGAAAATCCCTGACCCTTCTTGCAATTTGCGGCGCGTGTATGGGGCTTGCAATCGCGTCTAAATGGCAGGGCGTATACGGCGCGATTGGACTGCCGATACTTTTCTTCCCCGCGCTGTATAAATTGTATCTGCGCGACAAGCGGCAAGGCGTTATCACTTTTTTCTCATGCTTTGGGCTTTTTGTCGCGATACCCATTGTCATTTATGTGCTGTCGTATATTCCGTTTGTGTATTCCATGGCTACGCCCGAACGCGGTTTCTTCGCAACAATTTGGGATAATCAAAATTTGATGCTTAACTACCACTCGCTTTACGTGCTTGGCGCGACCCACCCCTTTGCGTCCCCGTGGTGGACTTGGCCGCTTATTATCACGCCGCTTTGGCAATACCAAACCGTTGTTTCAGACACTGTTCGCGCAGGAATGTCGTCCATGGGCAACCCCGCCGTTTGGTGGTTCGGCATTGTTGCAACAGGTTTTGCCATCTACGGCTTGGCGAAAAAAAGCCGCTTTGAATACGACACTGTGTTTCTTCTTGTTGCATATTCCGTAAACTTTCTGCCTTGGGTTTTCATCACGCGCCTAACTTTTATTTATCACTACTTCCCAAGCGTGGCATTTGTTGTGCTTCTTATTGCACTGTTTTTCAAGCGATATGTAAAACGCGATTTTGTTTACTTTGCGTATGCGGCAATCGTTCTCGCGCTGTTCGTTTTGTTCTACCCCGTGCTTGCGGGGCGACCTATCCGCGTGGACTTCGTTGAAGAATACCTACGCTGGTTTTCGCAATGGTTTTTGGTGTAAAAAAGGGCTGTTGCAAAACATTAAAACCTTGGGGCGTTGCCCCAAACCCCATGAACTTTTTGAAAAAAGTTCAATCAAAAACTTTAATTTAAACCCCAAAATCGT
>WQSG01000050.1 GCA_009788055.1 Defluviitaleaceae bacterium
TTNNAAATGGCGTTCAAACCCATATAAACTCGGCTCTGTGCCTGTGTGGGAAGTCCATGCCATTGTCACAGTTCCCCATGCACCGTCCGGCGGTGGCGCAGTTGCACTTGTGGGGACGTTGGCGGTTACAAAGCGGAACAAGGAAGCATTATCCAAACGCGGAGTGCTGGCATTATTTATAAACCATGCCCCAGCGCGAGGCACATTCGGGTTGGCGTTCCAATTCGTCCATGTGAGGGTAAAATTACCCGACTCATGCAAATACCAATGCGTTCCAAGGGGAGTGCCGTTGGTAGAGCCGAAAGTGTTTACACCCATATCTACCCACACACCATTAAATCGTGCATCACTGCTCACGCACATAAATCCCGTGGCAGTAACATTCATTTTCCATGCGCCAATTTCGTATGGGGTCACAGCGAGGCTGTTTGGCGAGCCTGTTATCTCTTGGAGCGACAGCGCATCGGAAATAATAAGATTTGCCTCGCCGCTTGGCTTCGCCAAAATGCCTTTGATGGGTACGACACGCCAACCACTGTTGACAACGAGGAACTGTATTTTCGCATAGTACAGGGAGAAGTGCGGGTACAACCCACGCGCATGGGTGATATGGACGGCAACGGACGCGTTACCTCCGCCGACGCGACACTTCTTGCGCGGCACTTGGTTGGTCACTACGTAACAATCGACCGCCGCGCCGCAGATGTAAATTGTGACGGCGTTGTAAACACATATGACCTTATCCGCCTTGCGCGGGCTTTGGTAGGTCACTTCCCAACAATTTGCCCGAGTGGCGGTTGCGCTCGTTGCTTGTAAAATGCATATGTACCCCCGTGAAGCGTTTTCACCAAACACTTCACGGGGGATTTTTATTTCTCCCCTTCAAGCACCAATTTTGTAATGGTTTCCATTTCCTCGTCGGTGATGGAGGTTACGCGGCCTTGTTCGTATTGGGCGTCTACCCAGTCCTTTATTTTCAGAACGGCGGGGTCTTTTTTGTCGAAAAGGTCGTTTTTGGACTTCTTGAAGAATGTGTTAAGCCAGTGGGCAATTCCCGCAAGCCCTGATGTATTGGAAATGACTATTTTCCACGGACGGTTTAGGATTTTTGTGGTGTCGAAAGCATTGTAAATTTCCTCGTTTTTAAGTAGGCCGTCCGCGTGAATACCTGCGCGTGTTACGTTGAAATTCTTGCCCACAAAGGGGGTCATCGGCGGGATTTTGTAGCCAATTTCGTTTTGGAAATATTCGGCAAGTTCGGTGATTACGGTTGTCTCCATGCCGTCCAATGTGCCGCGAATTTGCGCGTACTCGAATACCATTGCTTCCAGCGGCGTGTTTCCCGTGCGCTCTCCGATTCCGAAAAGGGAAGCGTTTACCGCAGACGAGCCGTACAACCACGCATAAGCAGCATTGTTTACAGCGCGGTAGAAATCGTTATGCCCGTGCCACTCCAGCATTTCGTGGGGGACACCGCCATGATGTGTCAAATTGTGAATAACGCCCTGCACACTGCGCGGCATTACCGAACCGGGAAATGTTACGCCATAACCCATTGTGTCGCAAGCGCGGATTTTTATAGGAACGCCCGTTTCTTTGGACAGCTTCATCAGTTCGCGCACGAAGGGCACAACAAAACCATAGAAGTCTGCCCGCGTGATATCCTCAAGGTGACAGCGCGGTTTAACGCCCGTTTCAATACATTCCCGCACGATGGAAACATAATGCCCCAGTGCTTGGCGGCGGTTCATCTTCATTTGCAGGAAAATGTGATAGTCGGAGCAACTTACCAAAATGCCCGTTTCCTTTAGGCCAACTTCTTTCACCAATTCAAAATCTTTTTTAGTGGCGCGAATCCAGCCAGTGACCTCGGGAAACTGATAGCCCAAGTTAAGACATTCGTAAACAGCATCCCTGTCACGCTTTGAGTATAAAAAGAACTCGCTCTGTCGTATTTTCCCTTTCGGCCCGCTTAAACGATGCAAGCATTTGTAAATATGTTTGATTTGCTCCACGGTGTACGGTTCACGCGATTGCTGGCCGTCTCTGAATGTAGTATCCGTTATCCAAATTTCATCAGGCATATCCATCGGCACACTGCGGTAGTTAAACACTGTTTTAGGAATTTCCGTATACGGAAACTGGTCGCGGTACAGATTAGGGTCTTCCCTGTCCAACTGCCCATGCGGCGACGCACTAAATTCCAAAAGATTTGTGTAACGATTAAATACATATGGCATATTTTTTCCTCCTTAACTTAGACAAGTATAACATAATTTGCAAAGTGCAACAGCACGAAAAAACCGACGAAAAAATCCATCGGTTTTCATGGTAGAAAAAAGGAGGGGTGATACTATCGAAAAAATCCAAATTGTTAAAGTTTTTTGTCGAACTTTTTTTCAAAAAAGTTCGCAGGGGTTCGGGGACGGAGTCCCCGAGGTCTAACTATCTTAAAAAGTCTCTCTAATCATCATGGCAAGCTCAACTTGTACGGTTAGTGCGAAAGAACCGCCGCGAAGAATGCGAATTTCAACGGTGTCGCCAATTTCTCGTTCTTGGATTGCGGCGATTAGTTGTTGCATATCGAAGATGGGGCGACCGCCAAAACCTGTTATTACGTCGTTGGGGCGAATGCCCGCAATATATGCGGGGCGACCTTCCTGCACAGAAATCACGCGAACGCCAAGTTCGGGAATGCCCCAGTATTCTGCCATTCTGTAGTCGTCTTCGTGTAGGCTTACGCCAAGTATTCCGATTGCGGGGGCGCGGTAGTTTGCGGCAATTCCCAACAAGATGGGCGCGGCGATATTGGACGAAATACTGTATCCCATGCCCTCTGCCTGTGACGAGCCAATTATCAGCCCCGACGCCTGATTGATATTTATGCCAACAATTTCGCCCAAGCCGTTGATAAGCGGACCGCCGCTGTTGCCGTAATTTATTGCGGCATCCGTTTGCAAAACGGTAAGCGGATGCATTCTGCCGGGTATGAGAATTTCACGCTCTGCCGCGCTTATTATGCCGCGTGTGACGGAAGTTCCTTCGCCCATGGCGTTGCCGATTGCGAGAACAACATCACCTATCCGCATTTCGTCGGAATTTCCGAAAGACGCAAACGCAACGGAGTCAATTCCCGCTTCCAAAATAGACGCTTTGTAAACATACAGCACTGCCAAATCGTAATACGGATTGGAATTTACGGGGAACGCAGGAATTGGCGCACTACCCGCAATACTAACATCCCACCGATACCCCGGACGCACAACATATAAATTTGTAGCGATAAAAATTCTGTCGTCGGAGTCTGCAAAAATAATGCCGGAGCCGTAACTTGTAGGGCTAAAAATGGGCATCCGTTCGGGCATTGCGCCCCATGGAGAATCGCGGAAGCGGTCAGGTTGCCGCGTCTGAATTTCTTGGCGGTAGGTTGTAATCCCCACCACAGACGGCGCAAGTAATTCCACTACATCCGAAAGCCCCGCAACCGCAGGTTCAAGCGTCTCAAATACATATGACGCGCCTGTGAAAAATACACCATCGGGATTATTGCCGCCCTCTTCAATAAATATACCCACGATATCGGAATGCACCTGCACATATCCCCAGCCTAAACCGATACCAAAACCCAGCATCCCCATGCCAACCGTGCAAACAAAAAACAAAACCACCGCCGTTTTAAAAAACGATTTTCGCGGCGCGGGCTTAATTGTCTCGCGGTAGAAACTTGGCGGCTCTATGTTTTCTACTTTTTCTATGCCGAAATCTTCACTCTGCGCTACGGGTTCCGTTGACTCCGTTTGCACGTCATCTTGCGGCACCAGCAAAAATTTTGCAAAATCGAAATCCTCTTGCGAGGCGGGAACTTCTGCCGCCGTTTCGCCGCTCAAATCCCGCTCAATATCCTCAAAAATTTTGTCAATGTCACTCATGCCAAAAATATCATTCAAGTTTTTAGAATCGTCATTCATATGCAAATTACCTCCTTTACTGCAAATATCATATCAGCTACCCATGAAAAACGTATGAACAAAATGTAAATTTTGTACTAATACCAACCACTATTGACAAGTTCCGCCATTACATATATAACAACTATGCAATCTTTTTTACGGAGGAAATTATATGCGAATTTCATCAAAGGGCTGTTATGCAATTGCCGCGCTTATGGAACTGGCGGCAGACGAAAAAAACGAACCAATCCCCGTTGCAACCCTTGCGACCCGACTGCAAATTTCAAAAATTTACTTGGAACAGGTTTTTTCCATCATAAAAAGAAGCGGGATTGTAATTTCCACAAAGGGTGCGCAGGGCGGATACACCTTGCGCGAAAGCCCCGAAAAAATAACACTGCACGACATCCTTGCCCCGATAGAGTCCACTCTTTTTGAAAGCGCGGAAAAATCGCTGGAAAGCATCCCCATTGAGCAATCCGCAATCATAAACAATCTCGTTTTCAAGCCGCTGGACGACACCATCTGCACCACACTAAAATCCGTCACCCTCGCAGACCTTCGCCAAAGCACGGGCGATATGTATTATATTTAAAACCGCGCATTCGCGCGGTTTTGGGATTACGATATGGTTTGTCGCTAGTCCCAATTTAAAGTTTTTGTTCAAACTTTTTTCAAAAAGTTTGCGGGGTTCGGGGGGGTGCCGTTCGCGGTAAACCGCTCACTTCATTACCCCGAGAACTTTGTCATTAAAAGGAGATTTGAAAAAATGAAATTTACGACAAAATGTGTTCACGGAAGCAACAAAAAATATGACAATACGGGCGCGGTTAGTGTGCCGATTTTTCAGACATCGACATTTTTGCACCACGGCGTGGAGCAAAGCACGGGCTTTGACTACAGCCGCTTGCAAAATCCGACGCGGGAGTATTTGGAAAATGTGATTGCGAATTTGGAAGAAGGCATTGACGCGCTGGCATTCTCGTCGGGGATGGCGGCGGAAACCGCGTTTATGGAACTGTTTTCGCCGGGCGATAGGCTTATTGCGTCCGACGACCTGTATGGCGGTTCGATTAGGTTGTTTCAGCATATTTCCAAGAAGAACGGCGTTGAGGTGACGCTGTCGGACACGGGCGATATCGCGGCATTGGAGAATGCGATTTGCGAAAAAACCAAGGCAATCTTTGTGGAAACGCCAACCAACCCCATGATGCAAGTGACGGATATAGCCGCCGTTGCGGAAATCACTCGCAAGCGCGGGATTATTCTTGCGGTGGACAATACTTTTCTCACGCCGTATTTCCAGCGGCCGCTTGCGCTGGGCGCGGATATCGTGGTTCACAGCGGCACAAAATATCTGGGCGGGCACAACGACACATTGGCGGGTTTTCTGGTGACAAACAGTCAAGATTTATCCGAAAAATTGCGCTTCATCCACAAAACGACAGGCGCGTGTCTTTCGCCGTTCGATAGCTGGCTTATGATTCGCGGAATAAAAACCCTTGCCGTCCGTATGCGTCAACAAGAAAAAACCGCAATAAAACTGGCACAATGGTTACTTTCACACCCAAAAGTAAATGCCGTGTTTTATTGCGGATTACCAAACAGCCTCGGCTACGAAATCTGCAAAAAGCAAGCAAGCGGCTTTGGCGGCATGATTTCCTTTGAAACAGACACGGAAGAAACCGCCCGCCGCATATTGGAAAACGTAAACCTAATCGGCTTTGCCGAAAGCCTTGGCGGAACAGAAACGCTAATCACATATCCATTCCTGCAAACCCACGCAGACGTCCCCGAAAATCACCGCCGCGCCAAAGGCATAAACGAACGCCTTTTGCGCATTTCCGTAGGTCTTGAAGACGCAGAAGATTTAATTGCGGATTTGCAACAGGCACTAGATACGTGAAGTTACCGGAATTATCGCCTATGCAGTTCACGATAGACAAGTGCGGCATTGCCTATCGCTATATCAAAAGCATTGTGTTCGGCTTGAATTGCCCAGTAATCGCGGAAAGATATTTCTTGTCCGGTAACGGATACTTTTGTGCTGTCCAATAGGGCTTGCGATTTTCGTATCAGTTCGCCAAGTTCGGTTCGCAAATCGTGGTACGGGCATACCCGCACTTCAAGTGAAAAATCGTGGTATGCCGCACCCAGCATATTTTCCACACGGACGGTAAAATTGAATATGCCTGTTTCTTGCGGTACACCGATAATTATAACAAAGATATCACCAAGCGGAGTTATCGGGAAAGAAAGCGCCCGTTCAAAATCCAAACCATAGGGCAGTTTTCCATCTGCAACATCTATGCACGAAAGCCCCCATCTACTAAATACGCCGAACCCGAAAAGATAAGGAAAACCCACACAAGCGGGTGGTAGCTGTCCATCCCCCGTTCCAAAAAAAGAGGGCAGTTCATCATCTTGCAGAACAAACGCAAAGGGTAATGCCGCAACCCGTTCACCATCTGTATTTACATAAATGAAACCTTCGTAAAAACCGAAATCTGCCCCTGCCGCAATATTTATTGTGGCGTCAAACGCGGCTGTGCCGCCGGGTAAAGCGTAAAAGTTTCCGTAAAATTCTAAGCTTGCCGCGCCGTCCGGATTGCTTAAAAACCTATATGTGATTGTGTAATACCTTGGCTGTTGGCTGTGATTTTCAATTACGGCGGAAAGAGTACGGCTAATCGCGCCCATTCTCTCATCAGAAAATAGTGCATACCCACCAAAGCTGAACGACCCTGTTCTAACCGTTTTAAAATCTTGATATTCAAACCGCACTGCGGGGTCTGTGGCAACAAACGGATAGTATACATACACCATGGTATCTGCATGGGCGGCGGCATAAACATCAATATATCCCGCACCCGTTGCAAACACGCTGTAATCACCCACCTGCATTGCCGCATTCATGATACGGGCTTTTATTTCTTCCGCCGTCCAAGACGCACCAAAATTTTCGCGACTGTATTGCATAAGCAAAGCAACAGCACCCGACACGTGCGGTGCGGCAAAAGATGTACCTCTGTACGTATGGTACCGCCGCTGCGGCATGGCAGACTGCACATAGCGTCCGTGTACAGTTATATCAGGCTTTATTTCAAAACTGCGCCCCACCGGCCCGCGAGATGAAAAGTCCGAAATGCTTATTTCAAGTTGCCATGAAATATCCGCACTTGCCACGGTTATTGCAGTAGTCGAGTTTCCCGGCGACCAAACTGTATAATTTTCGTAACTGTTACCCGCCGCTATGACAAATACCATGTCCGGGTTGGCAAGTTTAATATTGTTTACAGCAATGGACATAATGCCCATTGGTGAAGTCGGAAAACGAGTCCCCATTGAAATATTTACTATATCGGGCTTGTCATACGCAGTCATGTTTATTGCCGCCAACAAACCATCAACCAGTACAAGATTATCAGATACGCGGTACGCAAACATTTTTGCACGTGGCGCAACGCCCAAAACGCCCACGCTTCTGCCGCTGTCGCGCCCCAATATCACGCCCGCCACAGGGGTTCCGTGACCGCCCCAATCATCAAGAAGTTCCATAGGGTCATTTAACGCCTCCCCTTCCCTAAAATTTCTGCCTTTAAAGTATCCGTTAATAATATCCGCTTCTGTTATATTAGGGTTGCGTTGTTGCATTTGCTCCAATGTCAAAAACGCACCCTCAAATGCAAGGTGATTCCAATCAATGCCTGTGTCAATAACCGCAACTACAATACCCTCGCCCCTGTAGCCCAAATTGTGCATATCATTCGCACGCATTGTGGCACGCCCGAGTAACGCGCCTTGCGGGTTGCGCAAGGCGGTAAGTTCTGTGGGGTGTTTTTGTTCCGGTGCGGGAATATCAATTTCTATTTCGGCATTGGGGATAACAGCCCTTACACTTTCAAAACCGTAAAGCGCGGAAACTTTGTGTGCCGGCAAAATTAAGCTAACGCCGTTTAATGCTTGGCGGTACTCCCACCTGATTTCATACCCTTGCCCTTCCGCAAATGCCTGTACGCCAAAAAGCTCGCTAAGTTCTTGCCTAAACATGGCGTGTTCGGCTTCAACAATGCTTTCTGCGTTTGCAACGCTAAAAGGTTGAACATCATTTTGTGCTTTTGCCGCTTGCACTGCGGCCGGTTCGCTTTGGAACAAAACAATAACGCTTGCGCGGTTATCATCTACCATCCGTGCATACACAGGCGAGAGTGAGAATATTGCAAAAACAACAAGCATTAAAATCATGTGACAAATTATTTTTTTCATGTAGTCCTCCTTGTGGGGTTAGATAAAATAGTAACAAAAAAAGGGGGAGGTGAGGGGTGACTCCGCAGAATCCCTCCCCCTTATCGCATTACATAATTGGAGTGCCTGTGATTACAACATTGTTGATTGCAATGTTACCGTTAGCGATAACCACTCTACCATCGTAGACCACTCTAAGGTAAATCACATCCCTGTCTGCCATGCTTGCAGGCAATTCAATATTGGGAAAAGCCATTGCACCCGACCAGTTAAAATCCGCAAATGTGTCAGTTCTAAATGCGCTTGGTGCTTGCATACGCGGCGAGCGAACATCGGGTATTAACGTAAACGGCCCTGTTGGACTGGTGGAATACGCAAGTTCCCAATAATCCGGCCCACTGCCCGTGGCTTTCATCATTGCCGTAAATTGGATATTTTCGTGCCCTGCAGTCCTTAACCTAAATTGGAAAGCGGAAGCATTGTCAACACCATGTATACTGTGAGGTTTCCACCCTGTTACGGTGCTTTGGTGTCTAAAGTTTACAGGGGTATTGCCGGGACGCCCAATGGGAACTTGCGAACCATTATCCCAAGCGGTTAGGTTGGAATGTTGCCTAAACAACCCTGATGTCATGGGTTTAGACCCCGGAGGATTTACGGTTCTGTCTTGCCCATCCGGTTGTGTTAATGCCGCAAGAACAACACGGGGCGGAAGGACATTCACGCCTCCGTTCTCCGGACTAACAGGACGTGGGTCACCGGCTAAGGAACCAGCACTTGGGTCAACTATCCGTACAAACGCTTCTCCCGGGGGTGCATTATCCAAAACCGTAAAATACAGATTCAGCATAGTACCGGCCAAGTGGTCATTTACTGTTCCCCACCACATCACAGTAAGCCTCCCGGGACTAAGTCTCGTATGAAGAAAGTGAAAAAAACGTCCCCATCCTGCCCTCTGTACTTCACCGGCAGGAAGATATAGCCGTGTTGAATCATATTCAATAGGCAAAAGAACAGTAGCCACCCCGCCAAAAGGTCTATCACCGCAAAGCACAAAGGAAACACGCACAGTCTCTCCCTGATTAGCGGTTTCGCTTGAAACAGAAATATACAAAGGATAGATTAAATTAACAACACTAAAACCGCCATTGAAATTCTGCACATGATATGTCGCCCACCTATCCCCTGAAGTTATATCAACTCGAACCGTACCTTCGGCAGGGATGTGACCGGTAATTATAATGCCGGTTTGAGTTTGATACGTGCTTCGTACAACACCGTCAACACGCAATACAAACTCTGCATCATATGCAACAGCACCGGAAATGTAATATGTGATAATAACCAATCGGTCAGGCTGTGGTCCAAAAGTCACATTATGCCCCACCAGCATCCGTTGCAAAAGCGTTAAATCATCCAGCCCTATTATGCCGTTTAAATTAACGTCTGCGTTGCGTCTGTTAATTTCAACATTTTCACCAACCAAATAACGTGCCAGCCATGTTGCATCGGCGGATGTTACACTCCCGTCATTATTCACATCACCAAGTACAATATTGTGGAAACGGTGATTGGATGAATGTGCAGCTACAGCACTAAAAGCCTGAATGCCAAAAGGTGTCACGGCTTGGTGAGTTTCCACTGCAATAAGTTCTTTCATTTCACCAAAGCCGTCATCAATGGTAACGTCAAGGAAACCAATGGATATTGGCAATTCGCAGTTAAAGCCATCGTTTATACGAAATCTTACCGTTGCCATTGCTCCGGTTTCGTGTGACAGGCTTATAGCGTGTGCCAAAAACACCAGCCTGCCGTAATAACGGCCGCCGTCAACAGGTGGTAAGATAACTTGCAAGTCACGCAAGCCAAGTTCATCCACAATTGAAACGGGCGTTACTACTGTTTCATCAAAAATCAACTCCGCCATAAAACCCCATATACCCGGGTTGAAGTCTAATGAAACAGTTACGTATACGTAACCATCGTTGCACACATCGTTTAACATTGAGAGGTATACACCACCAAATTCCAACGTGATTTCCTCAATCGTTGGCATTTGACACACGTACTCCATTTCAGCGTTTTCCGGCAGAAGTTCCGGCTCTTCCTGCTCGGGTTCTTCTTGTTCAGGTTCTTCCGGTTCAGGCTCTTCAGTTTTTGGTTCTTCCGGCTCAAACTCTTCAAGTTCAGGCTCTGCAATCTTCTGTTCTTCCTCATCCGTCACTTCTGTGCAAACAAATTCCGGGTTGCACGGCTCGGGATAGGGTTCATAGCCATACGATTCATAGTTACACAGTTCATAAATTTCCGCATCCGGAAGTTCGTACCACAACTGACTGCCTACCGGATAAGCGGCAAACACGACATTAAACAGCCCTAAGATAAATACCAAAACCAGAGCAATGCACTGCTTAATTGCTTGATTCATTTTTGAAACTCCTCCTACTTTCGCTTTTGCGATTATTTTTGTGAGTAGTTTCGCTTTCGTCATTAACCCCTCGCGTCTTAATTAACAAGGCGAAATATACTCATATTATATATCGGCAAATTTTGTCAAAATGTTTAGAGGTAATTTCACAAAATGCAATACAACAAAACTATCGGTTGCACACGTCCGTGTACTTGCAATAGTTGCACGGACATTTTTGCCCCTTTGTGTAGGGCTTGTTAATTATGTCGCCGTGGGTCATTCTGCCGCCCAGCTCTTTTACTTTTTCTTCGATTTCGCGGTTGAAGGCGTTGAATGCGGATAAATCCATGGCTTTCGCGCCGTCACCTATTTCAATTCCCGAAGGCTTAAAGCTTTTTAAAATGGCTTCTTCACGGACGGAATCGGGCAGAATTTCGTCCGCGTTTATGATTGGGTCGTCTATGGGGAAGTAAAAAACTCCGCCGGGCGCGGCGGTTTTGCGGCTTTGCAAAACCGCGTTCATGTACAGCATTAACTGTAATTGAACGCCTTTTAACGCTTCGTCTTTGTTAAATTTTGCACTGCCCGTTTTGTAGTCTGTGATTTTGATGAATTCTTCGGTGGCGGCAGAAAAACCGTCCACGCGGTCTATTATGCCGCGCAAGGCAAGTTTCTTTCCGTTTGCCAAATCTATACTTGCGGAAACTTCATGCTCTACAAAAAGCGGACGATATTCGCCGCGTTTAATTTGCTCGTTTAACGCAAAACAGGACGCCGCCGCAACTTGTCGCACTTTATTTAAAACGTGTTTATTTCGCTCTGTGCTGTGGAAAATGGAGTTTTCAAGCTCCATGGAATTTACATATTGGTCAACAATAGCGGCAATTTCTTCGCGGGACGAAGGCGGTTCTTGCGCTCCGCTCCACGCTTTTTTTGTGAACTCCGCGATTACATCATGGAACAGCCCGCCAAGGTCGGTTGGCAAAACTTCGTACAGCTTGCGCGGTTTCGCGCCCAAAATGTAGCCCATAAAATACGCAAACGGACAACGCGCAAAGGATTCCAAGCGGGTTGCGGCGGTGTAAATCGTGTTGCCGTACAGGCTTTCCGCCGTGGTTTGCGAAAGCGCAACAGGCGCGAAAAATACGCTGTTTTCGGCGGGTTGCTCCTGCGGAATTGGCGCGGGGGTTGTTTTAATCGACGGGAACATTTTGCGGATTTTAGTAATCACGGGCGCAACCCTAAGGGGTTTTCCGCTCGTCTCTGCCTCCGCGTAGATGAAAACCAATTTTTCACTTGGCTGTGACAATGCGCAATACAAGTTGTAATTTGTTTCGCTTGTGCGGCGGAAATTATCGGGCGCAAGTTCGAGCGCGGAATTTTTCAACAGCTTGCGCTCGTAATCCGTAAACAGCCCACCCGTTGCGGAAACAGGCGGCAACGCACCGTCGTTTGCGCCAAGCACAATCATCGCCTTTATTTTCGGGTAGCGGGAACGGGTTATGTCGCCTAACACAATTTGGTCAACCGTTGGCGGTATGCGCCCAAGTCCCACTTGGCACAGCCCCGCGTCCAGCGTTACGGCAAATTCTTTTAGTGTAATTTTTTCATCGCCCAAGATTTCCACAAGTTTGTCGAAAACTTCGCAAAGTTTCGGCCAAATTTGTGCGGCAAGCCTTGCGGCGGCGGGGTCGCCGTTGCGCATAAATTCGTCAAATTGGTTTTGCAATGTTTGCGGCACTTCAAGGGCGTACAGCATATTAAAGACGCGTTTTGCATGGGTTTTTACCGTATCTTTGGAGTCTGCGCGGATTTTTTCAAACGCGGAAAGCGCGTGAAGAAGCTGCTCGCGCCCTGCTTCCGCTTGCTCGTCCGCAAATTTGTACCGCCAGCGATACGAATTTATGCCGTTCGCAAGGGCGTAATTCTCCAGAATATCAACGGTTTCTTGCGACAAGCCCGCAAGCCGCGTTTTCAAAAAGCGGAACACACTTTCGTAGTTCCAATTTTTTTGCGGAATATCCAGCGCGGCGCGAATCATCTCGGTTAGCGGGTGGGATAAAATATCCGTTTCCGTGTCAACGAACATGGAAATTTGCAAACGGTCGAAAACATTTTGCAAAATCTTTTCGTATTTGGAGCGGTCGCCGCAAAGGATTGCAATGTCCCGCAAGCGATATCCTTTTTCCCGCACGAAAAACAAAACCCGTTCTGCCGCCGCATACACGGCAGAATATCTGTCGTTCGCCGCGATTATTTCAATACTCTCGCCGCTTTTCGCAAACTCCCCTACCCTATCAGCCCTGCCGAAATTCGCGGTAAAGAATGCAAGTTCTGCCGCGTTTTCGTGTCGAAAATTCTTTTCCAATGTGATATTCGGCAACAGTTCCACGCGGCTATTGCGCACCAAAAGTTCCAGTTTTTCCATCGTTTCACGCGGCGCGGGGGACAGTGCATCATTTATCGTTATCGTAAACGTCACCTTGGCGGCGCGCTTCATTATATGTAGCAAAACTTGACGCTCTTGCGGCGTAAAGCCCGAAAACCCATCCACCCAAAAAACCGCGCCGTCCAAAAGCGGAAGCGGCTCGCCCGTTGCAAACGCGTCCATTTTTTCGCAAAGGAGTTGCGGCATTTCGTCGGTAAGCAAATAACGCCCGCTAACCGCCGTGCGGTAGCGTTGCAGAATAAGAGCCGTGTCCCGCAATTTTGCCGCAAAGGCGGGCTTTTCAAGCGCGGCGCGTTCGCGCAAATCTTCGGTGGAAACGCAGTAGTGATTCATTTCCGTAATCGTTTGCGAAAGTTCTTCCACAAAACCATGATGCGCCGCCGCACGTTTGTAAAATTCAAGTTCGTCCGCAATTTCAAAAAGAACTTTTCGCAGAAGCATTTGCTTGCCCAAATCGTCCGCGTGTTGACCGGGCGAGCCGCCAAGCACCGCAAACAACCGATACGCCAATCGATTAAAACTCAGCACCTGCACCTGCGTAGCCGCTCCCCTGCCCTCCAGCAAAAGCCGCTCCGACTGCAAAGAAAACTGCTCCGGAACAAGATAATAAAGCGGCGCGGTTTCGCCCGCTTCAATCCGTTCCCAAATTTCGCGCAGAACAAACGAAGTTTTCCCCGTTCCGGGTTTTCCAAGTACAAATTGAACCGCCATTAAAGCATATGTCCCAAAAACGCGGATACGAAAACAAAATAGATAACCAGCCCAACAATGTCTTTGATGGACGTGATAATCGGCGCAGAACCCGCGGCTTGGTCAACATTCAACTTGATAAGGATAAACGGCACAAGATAGCCAAGCAAAGACGCAACCGTCATTGTAACAACCAGCGCGAGTCCAACGGCAAGCCCAAGCATGGGCATCCCCTGCCAAATTGCGGCAATCACACCCGTTGCAACACCCAGTACCATACCAATGCTAAACCCTACCAAAATCTCTTTCAAAAACGGGCGCATGAAATTTTTAATTTGAATATGCCCCAAAACAACCCCCCGCGCAAAAACGGTTGACGACTGTGTACCAACATTCCCGCTCATTCCCATGATAAGCGGAATAAAAATGGCAACCGCAACAATCTCTTCAAGAATGCCCTCAAACTCGTCTATAATCACGCCCGAGAACAACGCGAACGCCAGCGTAATAAGCAAAATAGGCAAGCGCACCTTCCAGATATTCCACAAGCTTCCGTTTACAAGAAGTTCGCTTCGGTCGCTTTCGTTGCCCGTGATATCCGCAAGACCCGCGTGGTCGAAGATATCTTCCGTTGTTTCTTCTTCCAAAACGTCCACAGCGTCGTCAATTGTTACAATGCCCACAAGCCTGTCCTCGCGGTCTACCACGGGAATTGCAAGAAGATCCAACTCTTGCAACGTGCGCGCAACTTCTTCTTGGTCTGTGTCCGTTGAAACACTTATGGGCTTTTTGGACATAATCGCTTCAATTTTTTCAACGCTTTCCGCCATAACCAAATCTTTAAGCGAAAGAACGCCCTCCAATTTCTTATGATTGTCTGTGACAAAAAGCGTGTATATAGTCTCTTTTTCTTTAGCCTGTTTGCGCACTTTATCCAGCGCGGCACTTGCGGTAATTTCTTTGTTAAGAGCGATAAATTCCGTAGTCATTATGCGCCCGGCAGACCGCGCATCATACCCCATAAGTAAACTTGTAGCCTCGCGCTCTTCGTGGGAAATGGACGCAATAAGTTTTTTCGCCACAGTCGCGGGAAGCTCGTCCAAAAGCCGAACCCTATCGTCCGGCGCAAGTTCGTTTACAAATTCCGCCGTCTTCTCATACGTAAACGAACTTAACAGAATATGCTGCTCGTCCGTGTCCAGCTCTTCAAACACAGAAAGCGCGGTATCCTTGGACAGTAACCGAAACACGATTACTTGCTCTTCCGGCGATAAATCATAAATCGCCTGCAGAACCTCCAATTCCTCCGCGCTTTGCAGCAATGCTTTCAAACGTTCCATCTCTTTTGCATTTATCAGTTCAATAATTGTCCCTGTCACAGCACACCTCCAAAACATTACACAATTAGAGATTACACCTGTGGCGTCAACACTGTCAAGGGATTATCCGTATGAAGCACGTAAAAAATTTCACAGCAACATTTTTAAACCTTCTGAATGTGCGTGTGCTGATGCAAGTATTTCTCCTTGGTCGCCATCCCGCCACGAATGTGACGCTCCGATTTGTTTACCTCCAATACCCTCCGAGCTTCTCCCGCCAAGTTTGGATTTATTTTCGTAAGTCTTTCTGTGACATCTTTATGTACGGTAGATTTACTTATGCCAAACTTTTTGGCTGTTTCCCTCACTGTTGCATTTGAACTGATGATAAAATTTGCTACTTCCACGGCCCGTTCTTCTATATAAGTTTTCACAGAAGTGGCCCTCCCTCATAATCTGTTTGGATATATATATGAGGGGGGACGGGGGAATATGACTAGGACGCGGGAACACGCCCCTGAATACGAAAATCGCGGGCTTTGGAAGGACTTTATCTTTGCCGCAAGACATGATATCAATATAAATATGAATCATGCTATTGACAATGATATTATTTTGATATATCATACAGTGGTAGCACAACCCATTGCGCAGACAGAAGGAGCGAGTGAAATGACTAACGAAAATTCTAAATATTTCAGTGGCTTGCTTAACAAAGCAAGCAAAAAGCAAGTAGCCGTTTATTTCGATTCCAAAAGCCTTGACGAAATTGATATGACGGTAAAGCAGTTCTCGCAGATAGGGACGTCAAGTTTTGCACGAAACACACTTATTGAAGAAGCTGTCCAGAAATATCTGGTTGACGCAAAAAAGTTTTTGCTTGATGAACACACAATTGATGTAGATGCCTTGATTGAAATAGAACGCGGAAAAAAATTCGATACGGTTATACTTTCCTGCAACAACGAGGGTAGTTTTCGTGATGTTTTTATTGATTCACAGTGCTGGTGGCCTTGCCGCATAAGTGAAGACAGAGAAAGTCATTTGGAATTCATTGCGCTATATCGCGGCGGGGATGGCTCGCCTTCAGCCATTACGCACTACGCCGCGATAAAAGAGTTTAAGCTGGAAAAAGTAAACAACGAAAAAGCAAAGGTTTGTTATTTTAAAGAACCTCCCAAAGAACTGCCAAATAAAATTACGATTGGCAACAAGGATGGTGTCTTTTTTAGGGGCGCAAAATATGTAAAACTTGATAATTTATTAAAAATAACAAAAGCCGATGACATAATGATTTAATATAAGGGGATGATTCTTGTGTCGATGAATAAATATGAAGCAGGAATGCTCGGCCAGCAAGCGGCCGAGTCTTTTCTTGTCGGTATGAATTGCGAAATTTTGGCGCGTAACTATCGCACACGGACGGGTGAAATTGACATAATCGTGCGCGATGGGGATTACATTGTTTTTGTGGAGGTCAAGTACCGTTCCGGCCTTGGTTACGGTGCGCCGAGTGAATCGGTTGGAACGGCGAAGCAAAAGAAAATAACACGCACCGCCATGCACTACATAGCTGTAAATAAATTGGACAACCACGATTTCCGTTTTGACGTAATCGAGGCTGTCCAAAATAACGGGCAGGTTCATATAAACCATATTGAAAATGCGTTTGGTGCGTAATTGCCTAGAATATCTGCATTAAATCGAGTTCGGCGGCAATGTAGAATAGTGCGAAGAAAATTACAACCATAACAACAGCCAGAATAATCTTGCCGCGGCGCACTTGTTTGCGAACGCGGGACACGCGGGCTTTTTCGCGGGTTACTGCGTCTGCGGCTTTTTTGTGTGCGGCTAAATCGAAGGAGTCTTCATCGAAGCGCATTGTGGATTTTGTGTTCATGTTCTACCTCCCAACACAAGAAACTGTAACAGCTACGGGTAGTTTATGCAAGGATTTTTGCATCTGTTACACCGCCTTTGTTTGCAGTTGGGTTTGGGCGTAGTTTAGAGTGATTTGGATATTGTAACCCGTGTCGGTTTGCTGCATATCGAAATGGGTTTCCATTCCGCTACGACGCACGATTTCCAAATTTTCGCGAATGGTGTTGGTTAGAATACGGATGTCCCGTATGTATGCTTTGAACGGAATTGTTTTGCCCTTTTTGTCGGGCTTGCGCCGAATGGAGTCTTCTATCAGTGACTCCGTTTTGGAAACGGTTAGGCTTTCGTTTACTATTTTTGAAATTGTTTCAAGCTGGTCGTTTTCGGTTTCCAGCTTGAGAAGTGCGCGGGCGTGGCGTTCCGTTAATTCGTTGTCGATAATTTGCCGCTGTACGTTACGCGAAAGCCGCAACAACCGCAATTTGTTCGCAATGGTAGACTGCGTTTTGCCTACCCTGTGCGCCAAGGCCTCTTGCGTGAAAGCGTATTCGCCAATCAAATTTGCAAAGCCTTCCGCTTCTTCAAGAAAGTGCAGGTTTTGCCTTTGCAGGTTTTCTATCATCGCAAGAACCGCGCTGTCCAGGTCGTTTATTTCCACCAAAATCGCAGGTACGGTGGAAAGCCCCGCAATTTTGCTGGCGCGTAACCGCCGCTCTCCCGCGATAAGCTCGTAGCTTGTGCCGTTGATTAGCCGCACGCTAATCGGCTGAAGCACACCGTATACGCGGATGGAATCCGCAAGCTCGTCCAACGCTGTCGGCTCGAAAATTCTGCGCGGCTGGTACGGGTTCGGCTTCACGCTGTCGATAGAAAGTTGCAGTATTTCTTGAAATGCTGTCATTTGAATCACGTCCCTCTAATTTTTTTGCAAACGATTTTTGTTGCGTCGTTTGCCATTTTTTGGCATTGTACCATGCGGAAAATTGCGGGTAATGAATTTCCAAAATATTGCCAATATTTTCTTGTATCGCAAATTCTACAAAATGCCCTGTCGATTTATCGGGCTTTTTTGTGCTTCTTGCAAAACTCATGCACGGTTGCATTTTATTTGTCGGGAATTAGCGGAATTTTTTTGAACATTTGAATTTTTGCAAAAAAATAAGCCGAGGCTTGATACCTTGGCTTATGCGTGCTTTCAGATATTCTTGTTATTCAACCCCTATTAACAACCCTTTGTCATAAAATATTACTTGCAGTTCATATAGTTTATCTTCCGGAATAATCCATAGCCAATTTTCCATTCCGATTTTTTCAATTATGCCATAGTTGTTTTTTTCCACCCATTCAGGTAAAAGCATTTTGCCGAATTTTTCTTCCATGTGTGCTTTTGAAAGGAGATTTTGTTTATATATATGGCGGTATTTATTTCCGGGTGGCACAGCTTCTTCATACGTGGCACGTCCAACTGAATGTCCAAGGTGGTTATATACCCCTCTTGTTGCATGACCCCAGTTCCCTCCAAATTCTTTATACCTTGTGTTGTAATGAATGTCGAACGCATTTCCATACTCATATGCGTTGTTACATGGTAAATCATACGAATACCCTGTCCAAGCGGTGCAGTTATTTAACAACACTTGAAGATAATTTTTGTAAAATGCTAATACATCTTTTTCAGGAAAACTTGTATCAAAAAACAAATTCAATTCTTGCCAAGGTTCATCATAAAAACAGCCATAATACCATGTGTCAGGATATTTTTGTGTCACCCCTGAAAAAACGGAAAAACTATATAATTTATCCGTAGGATAGGAAATGTCCTCATTAATTTTTTTATAAAATGTTTTTAGGCTCTTTCTTTCATATCTATTGTAGTCTATATCATATGACACCGATTTTAACGGAAATCCATGTTCTTCAAAACATTTTATTGTTAATGAAAGCCAGTCTAAGATATTATTTTTATATCCATTTACGGCAAATTCCAAAGAGTGTTTTGTTAATTCATCTTCACGGCGCATACTATCCCCCACGGCTATGCTGTTCAAAATATAAATTATCGAAATTGTGAACGCTCATGCAGTATGTTGTTCAAAAAATCATCTGCCGAAACGGAAGTTATCGAAGGGTCATTTAATGATTTGAACACGGCTACTTGCGTTCCATCTGCGGATAAGTTAGGCAATATCACATTTAATAAATCATCCAGTGATATTCGGTGCAATCCAAATCCCGCCCATTCACCAACTGCACATCTTAAAGCATATTCTTTGAACGGCCAGATATAAAAATAATCATTTCCTTCTTCATCCACTGTTCTTACTGTGCCATCACCATTTTTTAATGACCACGCTATTTCTTGGTCGGCAATACGTTTCACGGAGTATATATATCTATCACGCCCCGATTTTTTCATCATCGCATTTATTTCTTTAGAAAACACGTTAGCAGATGATTTATGCTTTCGCAACATAGCTGCCAATTCTTCTATCTCTTGAGTGGACAAACCGAGTTTTATTGAATTTTTTATCCTATCTCTTATTTCTTTTGGAGATAAAGACTCACCCATCACACCACCTCAAAATATAAATTCGTTGCGCCAATCACAGCAAACTTCCGCAACGTACATAATGATTCTATACTGAAATTGTACCATGCCCCATGCCGAAATTCCACAGTAAAATCGGCGTTCCAGCTCTTTTTATGAATATAGAATCACCCTCGCGCATAAATATGACTTGTCTATACTTGTCTGTGAGGGAGATGTTATATGGATTTTATAAACGGATTAAGTGCGAGGGAAGCGGCAGAAGCGGCGGAAAGGCACGGAACAAACGGGCTTACAAAAAAGGCGCGGGTGGGGTTTTTAAAGCGATACTTGGGCAGTTTCGGCGACCCGATAATTAGGATATTGCTTATCGCGCTGGGGGTAAATTTGCTTTTGCTTTTCAGGGACGCGAATTGGTATGAATCTGCGGGGATTGCGGTGGCGGTACTTCTTGCAACGCTTATTTCTACGCTATCGGAATACGGAAGCGAGACGGCGTTTGAGAAATTGCAGGAAGAAGCCGCAAACATAAAGTGTCGCGTTAGACGTGACGGGCGGATAATTGAAATGCCGATTGCGGAAATCGTTGTGGGCGATATTGTGTGCATTGGCGCGGGCGAGCGCGTTCCCGCCGACGGCGTTCTGGTGGGCGGCGATTTGGATGTAGACCAGTCCACGTTAAACGGCGAAACAAAAGAGGCGCATAAAGTTGCATCCCGCGACCCATACGCAAAACCATCGGGGGATTTTCTTTCCCCGTCGGAGCTGTTTCGCGGAAGTGTGGTTTGCGCGGGCGAAGGAATAATGTGCGTAACCCGCGTTGGCGATGCCACATTTTACGGCCAGCTTGCGGAGGAAATTCAGGAAGCAACCATAGAAAGTCCGCTTAAAACGCGGCTTACACAGCTTGCAAAAACCATCAGTCGCTTCGGGTACGCGGCGGCGGTTTTTGTTGTGTTCGCCAATCTTTTTAATTCGATTGTAATTCAAAACCACTTTGATATGTATTTGATGTTGGCGCATATTTCGGACATACATTTGCTTTTGCGCGACTTCATGACCGCAATCACCCTTGGCATAACCGTTATCGTAATGGCTGTGCCGGAGGGCTTGCCGATGATGATAACCGTTGTGCTTTCCGCAAATATGCGCCGAATGTTGAAAGACAATGTGCTTGTGCGCAAGCTGGTTGGCATAGAAACCTCGGGGAGTTTAAATATCCTTTTCACAGACAAAACGGGGACACTTACAAAGGGTGCGCTGGAAGTTGTAAATTTCATCACCGCAAGCGGAAGCGTTTTGGACGCGGGGCAATTCAAAAAGTCACAGCTTTTTCGGCGGGTCGCGCTAAATTGTTTCTACAATAATTCTGCGCAGCTTACCACAAAAAAATTGCGCCGCGTTGCAATCGGCGGCAATTCCACCGACCGCGCACTTATGGAATACGTTGCCGACACCGCCGCTCGTTTGCCGCTGTGCAAAAAAGGTTTCACCAAGCCGTTTAATTCCAAAGACAAACTTGCAATCACCGCCGTTGCGGGGGAATTTGGAAAGGTTCTAATCAAAGGCGCACCCGAAATTTTATTGCCCGCGTGTAAGTTCGCCCTAACGGAAAACGGCGGCGCGGCAGGTTCTCGATATTTTGAATCCTCCCCTACCCTGAAATCCGTCCTGCAAGCCCGCGCCCGTGACGGAATGCGTCTCCTCGCCCTTTGTGAAGCCGAAAACGAAACAGACGCAAAAGCAAAACAAAACCTAACCCTCGTAGGCTTCATAGGCATCCGCGACGAAATCCGCCCCGAAGCCCGCCAAGCCATCAACGAAGTTCTTGGCGCGGGCGTACAGGTGGTAATGGTCACAGGCGACAACCAAGATACCGCTCTCGCCGTTGCGGAAAAGTTAGGGTTAATTTCCTCGGGGACTTCGTCCCCGAACCCCTACGAACTTTTTGAAAAAAGTTCGACAAAAACTTTAACCGAAACCGCGCAAGGCGCGGTTTCAAGAGAGGGGTCAAGGGGACAATGTCCCCTTGTGGGGGAAGTGGGGGCAACGCCCCCGCGGTCTTGCTCCGTCCTTACCTCCCGCGCATTAAACCAAATGACGGACGCGCAGGTGAAAAAGATATTGCCGCAGTTGCGCGTGATAGCGCGGGCGTTGCCGTCAGACAAGGGGCGGCTTGTGCGGCTTTCGCAGGAAATGGGCTTGGTTGCGGGCATGACAGGAGACGGCGTAAACGACGCGCCCGCGCTGAAAAAAGCCGATGTGGGATTTGTAATGGGTGACGGCACAGAAATCGCAAAAGAGGCAGGCGATATCGTAATCTTGGACAATAACTTTGCGTCCATTGTAAAATCGGTTTTGTACGGGCGAACGATTTTCAAAAGCATTCGCAAGTTTTTAATTTTCCAGCTAACCATAAATTTTTGCGCCGTAGGCGTTAGCGTAATCGGGCCGTTCATCGGCGTACCCGTGCCAGTTACCGTAATCCAAATGCTGTGGATTAATATGATTATGGATACCCTTGCGGGGCTGGCATACGCAGGCGAAACGCCGTTAAAAGAATATATGCGCGAAGCCCCCAAGAAACGAACAGAGCCAATCATAAACCGCTATATGTTCAACCAAATTCTTACAACAGGGCTTTACACCACTTTGTTAAGCCTTGCATTTTTCAAACTACCATTTTTCGCGGAAACCTTCCGCAACGATGAACGCTACCTACTAACCGCCTTTTTCGCCCTGTTCATTTTCGCAGGCGTTTTCAACAGCCTAAACGCCCGTACTCACCGCCTCAATCTTCTCGCATACATCAGCCGCAATAAAATGTTCATCGGTATAATGCTCGCCGTCTCCGTTATGCAAATCCTCCTAATCTACTTCGGCGGCGCGGTGTTCCGCACAACAGGCCTAAATTTCAGCGAACTAACCCTTGTCCTAATCCTCGCCTCCACCGTAATCTTCTTCGACCTTTGCAGAAAAATCTTCTTGCGGATTAACAAGAGGAAAGGATTTATCTAAAAAACCTCGGGGCTTCGCCCCGAACCCCACCCGCTTTTTTGAAAAAAAGCGGGGCAAAAAACTTTAAATTTTGACTAGAAATTAACTGTATCGCACAACTCAAAAACCCGCCGCGAATTTTCGCGGCGGGTTTTTCGTTAAAGTTTTGATGAAACTTTTTCAAAAGTTTC
>WQSG01000051.1 GCA_009788055.1 Defluviitaleaceae bacterium
ACAAAATATCCAATGTGCAAAGTTTCATGGAATTAATTGAAACATATGGCGAAATAACCGAATTGACTGCCGATATTGCCCGAAGGCTGATTGACAGAATTGTGGTGCATGAGGCATACAGCCAATACAACGATGACGAACGACCCAAGCGCGGTTCGCGGAAAAATTACACGCAGAAGGTACAAATATTACTAAACTGCATCGGGGAGTTTAATCCGAAATAAATAAATGATAAAATAGGGTGCTATTGACACAAGGCACTCTTTTTTATTGGAATCCGAATTATGGTAATTTATCCCTTTTTAATGTTAGCAGAAAAAATCTAATTCCGCAGGAGGAACAAATTATGGCACTCACAGAACCAATCCGCGACCCAAAACAAGTAAGGGCATTTCTTGCGTACTACCGCAACCTTGGACAAACCCGCAACCAAGTTCTTGTAACCATTGCGTTACACACAGCCCTGCGCATTTCAGACATTTTACGCCTGCGCACCTGTGACGTATACGACTTCGCAAACCGCCGCGCCCGCACATCCATCATCATAACAGAGCGCAAAACAGGCAAAAGCAAAATAATTGCACTGCACAAAAACATCATCCGCTCATTGGAAGCCCACTTCCCACAAACCAGCCCAAACGCACCGCTAATCCTAAACCTAAGTACAAACAAACCAATCAGCCGCGTACACGCATATCGTTTGATAAGTGAAGCCGCAAACGCAATCGGCGTTATCCACAAGGTTGGCTGTCACTCACTGCGCAAAACTTTCGGCTATCATTCTTGGACAAGCGGTATCTCGCCCGTTGTCATTATGGAAATTTACAACCATAATTCATATGCCGTCACAAAACGATATCTTGGCGTATCCCAAGATGATAAAAACGAAGTCTACC
The DNA here is from genome assembly GCA_009788055.1 of Defluviitaleaceae bacterium. GTDB lineage: Bacteria > Bacillota > Clostridia > Lachnospirales > WQUN01 > WQVC01. The sequence continues at coordinate 897 of WQSG01000051.1, forward strand.
TTAATATGGAATTTACCCGTTGACGGTATTCTACATGACACTGATACTACCCGTCAATCGAACAAAGCATCTTGATTGCTGTCGGCGATTATTTTCCGCGTCTTGCATATGAAATCTATATACTATATAATGCCACGGAAAGAATTTTTTTGAGCAGGAGGAAAAAAATGCAAAACACTAAGAGGGTAGTCACTGTTATTCCGGGGGACGGTATCGGCCCGGAATGTGTCAATTCGGCTATGCAAATTATAGCTGCCGCAGGGGTTGATATAGAGTGGGAAGAGCGTCATGCGGGCGCAAGAGTGTTTAAGCAGGGCATACCGTCAGGTGTTCCTGCCGATACTGTGGAGTCCATTAAAAAAACACGCGTTGTGCTAAAAGGGCCGCTGGAAACGCCTGTAGGTTTTGGGCAAAAAAGCGCGAACGTAACGCTTCGCAAATTGTTTGAAACATATGCTAACATACGCCCCGTGCGGGAATTCCCCGGCGTAACAACGCCATACAGCGGGCGCGGAATCGACTTAGTCGTTGTACGTGAAAACGTGGAAGACCTATACGCCGGCATCGAGCATATGCAAACGGCGGGCGTGGCGCAGTGCCTTAAACTTATTTCTCGCAAAGGTTGCGAAAAAATAGTTCGCACGGCATTTGAATTTGCGCGGGCAGAGGGCAGAAAAACCGTTGCCTGTGCCACAAAAGCCAACATAATGAAAATGACAGAGGGCTTGCTTAAAAAAACTTTTGAGGAAATAGCCCCTGAATATCCGGATATAGAATCTTGGCACGTTATCATTGATAACTGTGCGCACCAGCTCGTGAAAAAGCCCGAACAATACGACGTAATCGTTACCACCAACATGAACGGCGATATTATCAGCGACCTTACATCAGGGCTGGTGGGCGGTCTTGGTTTCGCGCCGACCGCCAATTTGGGCAACGATGTGGCTATCTTTGAAGCCGTCCACGGCTCTGCGCCAAAATACGCGGGCAAAGATGTAATCAACCCCACCGCAGTAATTCTTTCTGCCGTAATGATGCTCAGACACATAGGCGAGTTTGACGCGGCGAACAAAATCGAAAACGCGGTTATGGTAACAATCGAAGAGGGCAAAGCCCAAACAGGCGACGTTGTAGGTTACGACAAGGGCGTTTCCACAAGCACCTACACAAAAACGATTATCGAAAACTTGGGACGCAAGCCCGCAAAATGGCAAGCCCGCGACTACAAAGAAATCAAAATGCCCAACGTAGCCCCTGATGTTGCGTTTGTTACGCCAAAGTCAAAGCGCGTACTGGGCGCGGATATCTTTGTGGAATGGGGCAAAGATGCCGAAACCTTGGGCAAAAGCTTGGATAAAATTGTGGAAGCATCTCCGTTCCGCCTAAAAATGATTTCAAACCGCGGTACAAAAGTGTATCCCGTGGGTGACGCTTTCCCCGATTGCGTAGACCACTGGCGTTGCCGTTTTGTTCTGCGCGACACAGCCGCCGACGCCAGCCCCGAGCAAGTTATCGAATTGCTTACCAAAGTTTCTGCCCAACATCAGTGGATGCACGTAGAAAAATTGTTGGAGCTGGACGGCGAACTCGGTTACACAATGGCACAGGGCGAAGACTAATAGATATGCACAATACGCAAGTTTGCCGCATATACTTATCGGAGACTTGCAAAAATGTAGGATGATACCATGCGACTAATCAAATCAATCATGCACAAAGACCCGGCAGCACGAACCGTTTTTGAGGTTTTGCTGTATCCGGGTTTTTGGTGTATGTTTTTTCACAGGCCATGCCATTGGCTGTATAATGCACGGCTGTTTTTTCTTGCACGGCTTATTTCGCAGTTTTCGCGTTTTTGGACGGGTATTGAAATTCACCCCGGGGCGAAGGTTGGTAAAGGCGTTTTCATTGACCACGGTATGGGCGTTGTAATCGGCGAGACGTGCATTATCGGCGATGACGTGCTGATTTATCACGGCGTAACCCTTGGCGGAACGGGCAACGACAAGGGCCCGCGTCACCCAATCGTGGGCAACAACGCGATTATCGGGGCGGGCGCGACAATCCTTGGCAGAATTACCATTGGCGAAGGTGCGAAAATTGGCGCGGGTTCTATTGTAGTGGGGGATGTTCCTGCCGGCGCGACCGTAGTTGGCGAACCCGCACGAATTGTACGCACCCAACAACCCGTCCGCCGCGAGCTGGAAGAAATGAAAGAACTTATCTCCGAACTTAAAAAAATGGTGGATGGCTAATGCCAAAACGTGTGATAAAAACCGCGCCGAATGATATTGAAACAGCCCTGTATTCGCAGGGCTTTTCTGTGGTTGCGGGTGTGGACGAGGTTGGTCGCGGGCCGCTTTGCGGGCCTGTTATGGCGTGTGCGGTTATTTTGCCTGAAGGGCTTATTATTGAGGGCGTTAATGATTCCAAGAAGATGACGGAAGCAAGGCGCGAAAAGCTTGCGGAAGAGATAAAACAGGCGGCAATTTCTTATGCGTTTGGGATTGTTGAAGCGGAAGAAATTGACCGCATAAATATTTTGCAGGCAACGCTGAAAGCGATGGAAATTGCGGTTGGCGGATTAAAAACCGCGCCGCAAGCGGTGTTGGTGGACGGCATAAGCGCGCCGAAAATTGACGCAAAAACCATTTGCGTAAAAAAGGGTGATTCTGCCAGCCATTTAATTGCGGCGGCGAGTATTTTGGCAAAGGTAGCGCGGGATAATATAATGCAGACGTTGCACAATGAATTTCCGTTTTACGAGTGGCAAAATAATAAGGGCTATGGCACGGCGGCGCATATTGCAGCCATAAAAGAGCATGGTCTTTCTCCCCATCACAGAAGAAGTTTTTGCAAAGGATTTTTATAAGATGAACGCAGGTGACTACAAATTAATTGACTCCCGCCGCTTTTACGAGTTGCAGGTTGGGGACATTTTCAAGGCTTTTATCCAAGATATCCGCCCGGGTGAGGTGACTATTAGATTGGTTGGCGGCGGGCTTTATACCGCCCGTTCCTATGTACTGCCCAATGCGCGTATCGGAGAAGAGAGCCTTTTTTGCGTACAGGAAAACGACTTTAGAGGGCGCATTGTTCTAAAAATGGTAGGCGCGGGAGAAGGCAAGGCGAAGGTTTTTGATATGCGGGTGTAGTCAAGACCCCGTGGACTTATAATGCCGCAAGCCGAAGCGGAAAAAAACGTAGCACGGAAGCAAAAACAGCAAGGCGGCAATGGGGGTTAGGGCGTACAAGAAGTTGTCTGTGCGACCTGTGAGGTAGAGTAGGGGATAGTATTGCACCAACGCCAGCGGAACTACATATGTTAGAAATTTGAGAACGCCGTCACCGTAAACGCCGAAGGGCAAGCGACCGTGTTCGCGCCCGCCGTCGGTTAGGACATTCATGAATTCCAGCCCCTCTGTAGTGAAGAACGAAAACGCCGCGTACAGCACGTAAAGCCCAAAAAACAAGAACGCGCCGCATACAATCATGAGGGTTAGTGTTAGTATTTTGTCCCAAGTCCAATAAATTCCGCTACGGGGGATTGCGTAAACAAGAACCGCAACGGCTTGCACAAAACGTCCCAGCCGCGAAAATTCCATTTGTGAAGCCAGCACCTGAAAAATTACGTTTCGTGGGCGGACAAGTGCGCGGTCGAAACTGCCATTGCCAAGCATAGCGGGAAAGCGGTCGAAGCCCCTGCCAATCAACTCGGAAGCGGAAAACGCCATCATCATAACGGCGAAACAAATTAGCACTTCTTCATACGAAAACCCGCCTACATAATCGAAACGGTCAAACAAAAAGTTTATGCTTAAAAATGTTGCAAAGGCAACAAAAAACTGCCCAAGGGTTGTGAACACAAAGGAGGTTTTGTACTGCATTTGGCTTTTTATGTGCATGGATAAAAATTTCATATACAAACGCATATTAACCCCCTTGAACCACAACTTTTCGCAATGCGCGGGACATCAAAACGCGCCCTACAAAAACCAGTGCCACAAGCCAAAACACTTGCAAAAGCAATCCGCGAACCAGCGCGTCACCCGTTACGCCGCCGTTAAAAATAAGCAGCGGCATATTTTGCATAGCCCCAAAGGGCGACAGTTCTACCGCAAAACGCAATGCGTCCGGGAAAAACGGCACGGGAATATATCCGCCGGCTAAAAAGTCGCCCGCCACGCCAACTGCAATGCGCGTTCCCGCGCTGTTTACGGTGAAAAATGCAGAAATGTAAACCAGCATGGAAAAGCTAACCACCACGCCCAGCGAAAGCACCATGCTGATGAAAAACAGCCCAATGCGCACGGCTTCGGCGGGCAGTACCATCCGAAAGGGCGCGGGCAAAATAAACGCGACAATCAGAATGGGGAAGCACCGCAAAACCGTCCGTGACAGTCTGTTGGCGGTGGTTGTTGTAAACCATCGGCTGTACAAATCCATGGGGCGCACAAGTTCGTATGAGATGCTCCCGCTTTCGATAGAATCGAAAATACTGTACTCGTAATTCCACATAAAAAACATCGCCATGAATGCCTGTTGCAACCAAATATACGACACTGTTTGTTGAAATGTCATTGGGAATGCATACGGGTTCGCGCTGTAAAACGCGGCAAAACCCAATATGTACATAAAGCCCCACGCAAACTGCGTTGTTAGCCCCGCAATCGCCGCCGCCCGATACTGCAAAGAGTTTGCAAAACGTATGCGAAATAAAGCCCTGTATGGTTTCATATTTCGTACTCCCTGTATAATTCCGCAACCATTTCTTCCGCGCTTGCGCCTTCGGTGGCGCGGGTTTTAAGTTCTGCCAAGTTGCCGTCCAGCAAAATTTGCCCTTTCCCCACCAAGATAATGCGTTCTGTTAGTGCTTCAATGTCTTGCATATCGTGGGTTGTAAGCAAAACCGTTGTGCCGCGCTCCTCGTTAAGCCGCTTGATAAACTGCCGCACCGCAATTTTACTTATCGCGTCCAGTCCTATTGTAGGCTCGTCCAAAAATAGAATCTTTGGGTTGTGCAACAAACTTGCCACAATTTCGCAACGCATTCTTTGCCCCAAGCTAAGGCTTCTTGCGGGCGTTTTCAGAATTTCCCCCAGTTCCAAAAGTTCCGTCAATTCATCGAGATTTTTCTTGTACTCGTTCTCGTCCACCCTGTAGATGTCGCGGATTAATTCAAAGCTGTCAATCACAGGCACGTCCCACCAAAGCTGGCTTCTTTGCCCAAATACAACCCCGATTTCCCTTACGTGCGCAACCCTGTCTTTCCACGGCGTTCGCCCGTTTATCAAACACGCGCCGTTATCGGGCGTAAGAACGCCGCACATTATTTTAATCGTTGTGCTTTTGCCCGCCCCGTTCGGCCCTATATACCCGACCATTTCCCCGTCCGCCACACAAAACGAAACATCCCGCAATGCCTGTACAGTCTCATACTCACGCGAAAAAAGGGCTTTGACAGCCCTGCCAAAACCCGCCTGACGCTTTGCCACGCGGAATGTTTTGTTGATTCCTTTTAGTTCAATCATGGGGAATTATGCCTTCGATTATAAGTTTTAAACCTCGCCCAAAAACCGGACGAGGTTTTGCATAAATTTATTAGGTTATCAAACTGCAAAACAGAATGTGGCTACCTAAACCCTAGTTTTAGAACGATATGTCCGGCAAAATCAAGCTGCCGCCCCGGTAATCCATAGCCGGTACCGAGGTGGGTGTGTGCAGGATCCAAGATATTTGCCCGATGTGGGGGCGAGCCCATCCATGCGCCTATAGCGGTCGTAGGGTGAATTCCGGCTCCGCCTACATTTTCTACTACAACACCTTGCCATCCTTCGCGTGCTGCTCTGTTTCGGGGGCTTGAGCCATCACTTCCTGTATGTCCATCTGCATTGACATCTAAACTGTGGATTCTGGCTGCCCGCCCTAATGAATCATCCCAAACAACGGGGTTAAGCCCGTATTCTTCACGAACTAAATTAACTACGCGTGCCATTTCCCGCTCAAACATTTCTGAAACTTCTTCAAAGGAATAGCCGACTGCCAGAAGAGTTGGCGGATGGAACGAACCCCTTGTTTTGATAAACTCATAGCCATAAGGTGAATTTATTAACCAGTCCGGGGATAACGCACCATGCGCTATGATATTCATGGCGGAGCTTGTTTGCGACCATGAAATCGCTATTGTAATTCTTCCTCTAACTGTATCATAGCCAACGCTTATCAATTCGGGGAACAAAGATTCGCTTCCGCCAATGCTTTGCGTTATAGAATTATTTGCCCTGTTTGCAAACTGCTCCGGCGTTGGATAATCAGATATGCGGGCAGTAAAGTAGGTTGCTCCGTTCCCGCTGTGGTAAAGACCGTATTGGTAATAAAATTCAACATTTCGACTTCTCCACCTTGCGGCGTTAGCAAGAATATCGCACCATTCTACGGGTTGAGAAGGTCGCAGTGCAGTAAATATTTCAAAAACCTCTTGTTCAAAGGCTCGCGCTTCTGTCTCTGTATGTGTAATTGCGACTGGAAGGGCAGGTGGTTGGCTTGTCGCCGCTTGTACCGAACTTGTGTTGTTGCCGGTCAGTGTTATAGTCTGCGTTTCGGGATTCCAGTCTACATCCACGCCCATTCTTTCCGCGACATAGCGAAGAGGTACAAATGTACGGCCATTTTGCAAAATAGGCATTCCCATGTTGTTCGGCAGGGCCTCCTCTACGAAAATGCTGAAGAATGGGAAAGGGGCGTAAGGTGATGCAGTGCCAATGGTTACAACCGTTGGTGACTCCGCGTCCCAGTGTACGTTCGCACCCAAAGCTTCGGATACGAGTCTCACCGGTATCATCGTGCGGCCATCGGCAATGAACGCGGCGACATCCGTGTGCTGTTCTTCGCCGTTCACCACAATAGTAGTGCTGCCTATGGTAAGCACTAGTGTTGACGGTTCGTCATTGCTGAAATTTGCGCGCACCGGGATAGTTAACAGGCACAGTGCAACTCCCAACATAATGGCATATCCCATTGCATTTACGGGTATTGCTTGTGTCTTTTTCATAAAGACACCTCCTCTTGAGATAGAATTAGTACATATTGTCGGATAAACTTTTTCTCCCGCTCGCAGGCTGCAGCAAGGTATGTAGCTCGGGGGGACGTAGTTCTTTTAAAGGCGTTTTCTTTGCCGACTAAAAGAACTACGTCCCTACGAGCGGGAACGCCCTACGCCTTAACTACCTCTTTCGCCTTAGCAACCACCGCATCCACCGTCAAGCCGAAGGACTTAAACAGCGATGGCGCGGGCGCGGACGCACCGAAGGTATCAATGCCGATAACGTCACCGTCAAGGCCTGTGTATTTGTGCCAGCCAAAGGTTGAAGCGGCTTCAACTGCCAAACGTGCGCGGACTGCCTTTGGCATTACGGCTTCTTTTTCCGCATCGGGAAGGGAGTCGAAAATATCAAGTGAGGGGGCGGAAATCACCCGTGCGTGGATGCCCGCTTCTTGTAAGACGGGCTGTGCGTTGTAGATTAATTCTACCTCCGAACCGCTTGCCATAAGCAAAATGTCGGGTTTGCCCGTTGCGGGATTTACAGAATCTTTTAGTACATACGCGCCCTTGTAAGCGGCTTTGCCCGTTTCGGGCAGAAGCGGCAGATTTTGCCGCGTTAGAACAAGTGCGGTTGGCCCGTCGGTTTTGTTAAGGGCGTATGCCCACGCGGCGGCGGTCTCTTTTGTGTCGCAGGGGCGGAATACGGTGAAGTTGGGGATACTGCGCAAAGACGCGAGTTGTTCGATTGGTTGGTGGGTTGGGCCGTCTTCGCCAACGCCGATAGAGTCATGGGTCATGATATAAATGACGGGCAGGTTCATCAGTGCGGAAAGACGCATTGCGGGTTTCATATAGTCGCTGAAAACGAAGAACCCTGCAACATACGGGCGCAAGCCGCCGTAAGCCGCAAATGCGTTTGCAATGGCTGTCATTGCGTGTTCACGAATGCCGAAATGCAAATTAGAACCGCAGGGCGTTTCTTTGGAGTAGCTTTTTCTGTCCTTCATGATTGTAAGGGTCGAAGGCGCAAGGTCTGCCGAACCGCCGAACAAATTAGGCACAACGGCAGACAATTTGTTTAACACAACTTCAGACGAAGCGCGTGTTGCAATATTGCCCTCGTACTGCCAAAACTCGTCCCAATTATCAAGGTCAACGGGTAATTTCGCGCTGTGCCAAATTTCCCATTCCTTCCATGCATCGGGGTAGGCGGCTTTGTATTTTTCAACAAGCGCGTTCCAATCGTCTTCCCATTTTTGCGCAACTTTCAGCCATTCCGCTTGCGCCGTTTTAACTTCGGCGGGAACATGGAACTCCTCTGTGTGTTGCCAACCAAGGGTTTTCTTTGCGGCGGAAATTCCTTCCGCGCCCAGCGGCGAACCATGGACGGCGTGAGTTCCCTGTTTGGGCGCACCATATCCGATGATGGTTTTTACCTCAATCAAAGATGGCTTGTCTGTTTTTTTTGCGGCTTCGATTGCCGCGGTTATTGCGTCCACATCGTTACCGTCTGTGACTTTTTGAACGTCCCAGCCATATGCTTCAAAGCGTTTGCCAACGTCTTCGGTGAAGGAAATTTCTGTTGAACCTTCGATTGTGATATCGTTTGAATCATACAGAAGAATCAGCTTGCCAAGCCCAAGCGTCCCAGCCAGCGAAACCGCTTCTGCGGCAACACCCTCTTGCAAACAGCCATCGCCGCACAACACGTATGTGTAGTGGTCTACGATTTTTGCGTCGGGCTTGTTGAATTTCGCCGCCAAATGATTTTCCGCCCACGCAAAACCGACTGCGTTTGCAATCCCTTGCCCAAGCGGGCCGGTGGTAATTTCAATGCCGTCTGTGTGGCCGTACTCCGGATGCCCCGGGGTTTTTGAACCCGCTTGCCTAAAGTTTTTCAAATCGTCAATGCTAACGTCGTAGCCGAAAACGTGCAACAAACTGTATAGCAAACTTGAACCATGTCCGGCAGATAAAACGAACCTGTCGCGGTTAGGCCATTTGGAATTTTTCGGGTTGTGCTTCATTACATTTCCCCAAAGTGCCAGTGCGGCAGGTGCCGCGCCAAGGGGCAGGCCGGGATGACCGCTGTTTGCTTTTTGCACCGCTTCCGCGCTCAAAAAGCGCAATGTGTTTACCGTAATCGGAGTTAATTCTGCTGATGTCATTTGGGTACGCCCTCCCAATCTTTTAAGAAGCGTTCGATTCCGCTGTCGGTTAGGGGGTGACTAAGCATTTGCACAAAAATGGGGTAGGGGATTGTTGCAATATGCGCCCCAACCCGTGCCGTTGCTGTTACATGAATCGGGTTGCGAATGCTTGCGGCGATAATTTCCGTTTCAATGCCGTGAACATCAAAAATGTCAACGATTTCCTCAATGAGGTTCATGCCGTCCGTTCCGATATCGTCCAGCCTGCCAAGGAACGGGCTTACATATGTCGCGCCCGCCCGCGCCGCCATCAACGCTTGTACGGCAGAAAACACCAGCGTCACATTGGTTTTAATCCCTTTGTCCGTAAGCTGTTTTGTGGCTTTAAGCCCTTCCGCAGTCATGGGAATTTTTATTACAATGTTTTTGTGAATCTTCACAAGCTCCAAAGCCTCTTTAACCATCCCATCCGCTTTAACATCAATGACTTCCGCGCTGATAGGCCCGTCCACGATGGTTGTAATTTCCTTCACAACCTCCGCAAAATCGCGTCCTTCTTTCGCAATCAAAGACGGATTTGTGGTTACACCGCAAATTACGCCCCACTCGTTAATCTCCCGAATGTGCGCAACATTCGCTGTATCAATAAACAATTTCACACAAAAAACTCCCTTCATATTCCTAAGATTTTTTCCTATGTAATCATATCATAAGGGGCGCGAATGAAAAAGGGAAAGATAAATAAAATTGCAGTGAATTCTGCCAATAAATATAAAAGTTTTGGTATAATACCCGCACGATACACGGCGACCTGAACATCAAAAAATGACGGATTGCGAGACGACCACAATGAAGAATTTACACATCACACACAAAAACAAAATAGTAATCGCGGTTATCATTCCGATTCTTGTTTTTTTATTTGCCGTGATTTATCGCGGATTTGCATTTTATATATTCACGACGATGCCGCCGTGCAGATTGTATTATTCTTGGGGGCTGATGTGTCCCGGTTGCGGCGGAACACGCAGTGTGAATGCTTTGGTGCGCGGCGATATTTTTACATCTTTTCGCCTTAATCCCATTGTTATTTTTTTCGGCGTACTGGGCACGGCATTTTACACAGAACTTATTTTCAGTATTTTTGACAAAAAAATAAAAATCGTTCCGCGCAGTATGGTGTTTCTATGGGTTATGATTGGGTTGTTTTCGATTTTTTATGTAGTGCGGCATTTTATTCCCTTTTTTGCCATTTAAAAGGCTGTTCAAACTCTCATGAGATTTTGAACAGCCTTTAATGTATAACTTTTAAAACGACATATCCATTAAATCCATCCAAGGTGTTTCCGCTACACCTACAATAAGTACAAAGCCCCAATATAAAACGCCCCCCACTATCGAAACGATAGCGGTAGCTAAACCTGCTGTAGCCATCCCACTGGTCGAACCTTGCTTTTTTGCAACAACAGCAAAAATAATGGCAAGCGGCGCGAAAATAATGTATCCGATACATAAGCACCAAAACACCAAGCTAAGTATACCCATAATCATTGACGTAATTGCCATACCATGACCGGGTGGATTTCCTCCTTCCGCAGGTGGTTGCGGTGAATGATTGTATTGATTTTCGTTCATGATGCCAACCTCTTTCCTAAATTTTTCTATCTGCGGTCATGATATTAAACGGCATGAGTTTTGTCAACATGGCCTTATCTAAGCGGAATATGCACGCTTGCGTTTACGCCAATTAAACGCGCTAGGTCAACATCATCTGTGAGGTGGATTTCTACGGGAATAAGCAATGTGGCGCGGGTTGCGAAGCCTCTTGGCGGAAGGGCGGTCGCGCCTATGCCGGCAACTCTGCCTTCAAATTGGTGACGACCGAAAGTATCAATTCTTACGTAAACTTTTTGCCCTACATACACATTTAATATGTCGCCTTCTTCGATGTTCGCCTGTATGTGGACGTTGGATGCGTCCGAAATAACGGCAACCGTCTCCATTGGCGAAACGCGTTGGCCTTGTACGGCGTGGGTCTGAATCACTAAGCCGTCTACGGGGGAGCGCATTGCGTCCGCGCCTTCTACCCAGCCCAGCACTTCGCCCGCGGTAACGTGCTGGCCTTCCTGTAACGAAAACCGTTCCAAAACGCCGCTTCCCGTTGCGGGAATGGGCACGGTGGTTGTGGCAACATGGGCGTTATCTGTTGCGATAAAGCCCGCATTATGCCATCTAAAGCCCGTAACCCCCGCGTAACCTACAACCGCCGCAATCACAATGTACATAATCGCCTTTTTGCTCACTGTGTTTCCTCCTTTATTCTCGCGCTTTCCGTATACGAAAGCAAATATCAGGGCGAAGAGTAGGATATTCGCCCATATTATACCAAAGCTTTCCACCGCTTCCATGGTGGATGTGTCTTCGTCCACAAAGTTCATTGTGTAGAAAAATCTGAAAACGCGCAACAGTGTATCGTTCTGGCTCATGGTTGCGGTGAAGGGCCCGAAACTGATTATCATGCCCGCAAACGTGCCGCGTCCAATGGCCTCTTGCTGGTTTTTTGAAGTCATGCCGATAATCGCGCCTATTATAATGGAAGCGATACCGCTCATTGCCATGGAAAGGAACATCAAAAACATTTCCGTGGTGGATGCATTTGGCATCATTGCAGAAAACGCCGCGCTACCGATAGCGATAAACACAAAATAAACGCCGCCCAGACCAAGCAAATATTCGTGAGACTTTACCCCCGCCATAAGCAGAAACCGCAGGGCGTTGCTTTCAATATCTTCTGCAATGGCAATGGCAACCGCGCCGATAAATGCCATACCAACGAACATTCCCGCAAACATTACAATAAAGTAGGAATCAGGCATACCCGGCATATTCATGTCAATCAGGTTTGTCATAACAAATGCCATCACGGGGTATATGATGAACTGACTTAAAACATCCGAGTTTTTCATAATGTCTTTGAATTGCTTGTTGAAAATTGCCGCGACACTGTTAGTCATATAAATCTGCCCCTGTCATTTTTATAAAGACATTGCCCAAGTCGGGAATGGTTCGCATGGATTTATGCCGTTCGCAAATTTCCAGCGGTTCGCCTTGCTCCACTATCTGCCCTTTGTGAAGCAATACCACGCGGTCGCAAAGTTTTACGGCTTCTTCCATGTTGTGCGTTGTAAGAAAAATTGTAGCCCCCGCGTCGCGAATTTGCGTGATTAATTCGTGAATGCCCTCGGTTGTGCGCGGGTCTAACGCGCCTGTTGGTTCGTCCAAAAACAGCACCTTTGGCGAATGCAAAATTGCCCGCGCAAGGGCAAGCCGCTGGCGCATCCCTTTAGACAACGCGGAAACGGGCTTTTTTGCCGCTTCCGCAAGCCCTACGTCTTCAAGGGCTTTTGCCGTCGCTTCCGCGGGCATATTGTAAATTTGGCGGAAAACGTCAAGATTTTCCGTACAGGTTAGGCGCGGATAAAGCCCGTCTTCGTCCAGCATAAGCCCTGTTTCAAAGGGCGTTGCGTTTATGTGGGTGCTTCCGCCGTCTGCGTCCAACTGCCGCGTTAATATATTTATTAGCGTGGTTTTGCCCGAACCCGACGGCCCCAGTAAACCAAAAATTTCTTTTTCCTTCACCTCAAAAGTTACCCCTGTAAGAACTTTTTGCTCGCCGAAACTTTTTTCCACACTTTGTACATTTATCATGGGTTTAGCCCCTCATATCGGTTTGGTTGCGCATTTATAAACTGCGCGGCTTGTTTCCACTTTGTTGCAAATTCGCCCGTGTGATTTTCCAAGTCGGCTTCAAATTCTTGCAGGCTTGGGATTAAATCCATGTTGCCGTCCAAAAAGACATTTATTATTTTCCAAAATGACTCAATTATAGCTTTGCCTGCCTCGCTTTGCGGCGTAATTCCATTATTTTGTGCGGCTATCATTTCGTCGATTACGCCCATAAGTTTGTTGTTGAAATCAGTCGCTTCGGCAGATGACGTTTTTGTAAACTTGTTTGCAATATGTTCCCGCAGGTCTTGCTTCATTATACCAACAGCCCACAGGTGGTCCCAACTTTCCTGCGTGCCGGAAAGGATTTTCGCGTAATCCGAAAAATTCACCTCGTTGCTGTTTTTTATTTCAAGCTCCAGCACAAATATTGCGGATAACGTGCTTTGCAAATGGTTTATGTTTTCCTGAATGCTTTGCTTTTGCTTCTCCAGTATTTCCAAAACTTTCGCGGGTTCGTCCAGCGAAACCATTTGCCGTTTTATTTCCGTAAGCGACAGCCCAAGCTGTTTAAGCCCTTTTATTTGAAGCAAAATTACCAGTTCCTTGTCTGTGTACAGCCTGTTGCCGCCCTCCGTGTACGAGGCGGGTTTAAGCAAACCTGATTTATCGTAGTACTGCAACGTTCGCACAGACACATTTGCTTCTTTTGCAATCTCGCTTACGCTCATGTATTTTTGCAATTTGTTCAACTCCCTTTGCCGTTACGGTTATACCAACTTGCCATCTAAACGCCATAATAAAAACGCAGGATTTTTGTTGCAAGACAAGGAAACAGCGACGACGCTTGCCCGAAGGCAAGCCAGGAGCAGTTGACGCAGTATTGCGGCAAAAAGACAAGTTTTTAATGGCGGATAGATGGCAAGTTGGTATTAGTATAGCACGTTACGTAACGTCATATGCAAGCGGGTAAATAATTCCTTGACGGTTTTGTCAGTCGGAAATACAATTAGACCTGTCCGGAAACTCCGTGATGCCGATTTGGCGCGGCAATTTTTTGCAAGACAAGGAACAAAAAACGCCGCGTACCTTTAGGTACGCAAGGCTTTTTGTGACGCAGTATTGTGAAAAATTGACCGCCAAGGCGGCGTTGCGGAGTTTCCGGACAGGTCTATTCAACAAAGGGGTTGATATGTTGAACATACAAATTTTCGGCAAATCTAAATGCTTTGATACGAAAAAAGCAGAGCGTTATTTTAAAGAACGCAGAATAAAATATCAATTAATAGACATCGCCAAATACGGCATGAGCAAGGGCGAATACCAAAGCGTAAAAAACGCAGTAGGCGGAATGGAAAACCTGATGGACGAAAAATCCAAAGAATACGAAAACCAATACATCCAATACCTTGCCGACAAAACCGACGTAGAAGAACGCCTTTTGGAAAACCCCACCATGTTCAAAACGCCGATTGTTCGCAACGGAAAAAAGGCAACCATAGGTTATCAGCCCGATGTATGGGCAGAATGGAAAGGATGAGCAAAATGCACATAATCATTATCGTCGCCGCCATAGTTTTTCTTGTTTGGAACGGTATCGTTTTTTTCCTGTACAAAGCCGACAAGGCAAAAGCCCAAAGCGGGCAATGGCGCATAAGCGAAGCCACTTTGATTCTCTGCGCCTTTTTGATGGGCGGCTTGGGCGCGCTTTTGGGCATGAAATTACTTAGACACAAAACAAAGCACCTCAAATTTAAAGTGCTTGTACCACTTGCTGTAATCGTAAACATTTTCGTTATTGTTTTATCGCTTTACATTGCAGTTTTATAAGAAAAAAGTTCTTGACAAATAATGCAATAACGTGTACTATCCCCCTTGTGGCAAGTCTGGCCCAGTAGCTCAGTTGGTTAGAGCGCCGGCCTGTCACGCCGGAGGTCGACGGTTCGAGTCCGTTCTGGGTCGCTAAATGGAAACATCCCTGTTGAGGGATGTTTTTCTTTTGTTTTCAAAGGGTTTGCTTGATTTTCTCACAGATGATTTTTATGTTCATGTAGTCATTCGTTGCCATTGAAATTCACTCGTAACAAAAACATGGGGACAAATCGGGGACAATCTATTGCGCAAAAAAGATATTTATCGTAGAATAAAAAAACAGTAGCCATTACCCTACCACAGATTAACGGCTACCGCTTAATTAAGAAACAGCGAGAAGGCTGTCACTGTCTTTATTTTACAGCGACGGTCTTCTTTTTGCAAGGAGAATGTATATGCCTTTGGGTAATTTCAAAATGGCACTTTATCAAGAGTTGGAAGAATTATTCGCAACTGCCGCCGTGGACGAACTTACAGGCGACACGGATATGTACAAGGCAAAGCTGGATATGCTTGCACAAATTGCAGAATTGCTGGGCATGGAAACGGAAATAACCACGCACACGCTAAATTTAAAAGCGCATGACTTGGTTTAATATGTACGGGGTTGTTGCTTTAACCATTCGATGGTTAGCAACGACCCCTTTGTTTTCACCTCATGGCTAGTGCCTGTTTATTTCATCCGCGCCGGGTATGTCGTTTAGGCGGGAGTCCCACCAGATGGATTGCTCGTATTGTTCGCGGTCGCGGTTTATGATTCGGTGAACGAGATATTTTTGACCGTGGTTGTGGGAGGTCATAAGGCAGATATCACCCGTTTTTAAGCCCTGCCATATGATTCCCTCAATTGCCGTAGTTTGGTTCTGTTGTGGCTTGTTAATTTCGGGGGTGTTGCCTTCGGCTTCGGTAAATTCCAAACGAAACGCACTGCCGTCGCTTGCTTTTGCTATTATGCGCAGGGCTTTCAGCGTTTCATTCAAACTCAGTATGCCGTTTAATGTTTTTTCATACCTATCCATGCTGATTTCATAATGTCCCGGGGTTCGGGTTATATTTGATACGGAATAATCTGATTGGGTGGAGTAGCCCAAATCGGGTGCGGTGACAACAGGTGGCGGGTCGAGAGTTATTGCGCCATCGGTCAATCCTGTTATTGTGCCTGCGCCTGTTGAAATCATATTTATGCCACCGCCTATGTTAAACTGCAAAAGGCTTGACTGGATTGCGTTGGAAACTTCGCTTGCGGTTCCCTCAAATTCTATCTCTGTGGGTTCTCCGTACATACGATGCACGATAAAGCGCACTTTTTTTACAATCACGTTATCGGTAAGATAAAAACGCTTTGAAGGCAGAATGTCACCCGTTTCCATTTCTATTTCCAGCGGGTCAACATTTTTTACTGTGCCGAAAACGATATGTGAATCGTATTTTGCGGCGCATTTTTCGGAATAATCTTTTTGTTGCTTTACGTATTTCTGAAAATTGCTTTCCATCGTGCCACCGCCTTATACATAAAATTCAAGTTCCATTTTATGCCGCTCCGCTGTTAGTGTGTGTGTCACCTGTTCGCACCAGTGGCAAGCGTCAATGTTTGCTCGGTCGAGACGAAGCTGAACGCCTGTTCCGGCTTGAATACGAAAATCGCCGATGCCCGTTCCGCGCAAATGCCGTGTTATGCGATTGTGGGCGCGTAATTTCAAGTGATTTATTTCCATAATCTCGGCTTCGGTTAAATTTTCGTTGGCTTCCCATGTAAGTTGCCGAAACCACCATTTACCGTGTGTGCTTGAATCTTCAACAATCCAGACGTCGCGCATTCCTATTTCTTCATTGTCGCGGATTGCCTTTATTACATTATAGGTTTGTGACAGGCTTTGCTTGTAATTGTATGAAGAAATAAATGATTCGTCGCCCAAAATAATCGGCAGGCGCAACGCCTTTAACTCGCGCCATTCGATAACGCCCAAATTATCGCGCAACATATACAGGCTGTCCGGGGCTTCCGCAACGTGAGAGGCTGTCATTGTGTCGGTTATCATGCTGTATAGGGTTTGTGTAAGAAAATAGTAATCATCAAGTGGCGCGTTGCTTGGCTCTCTCACCGAAAATGACGCTCCCGCTACTGCAAAACGCTCTGCAAATTTATTCCCCAAATACAAAAAGAAATCACTTCCGGTCATCCCTTCCGTGCGATACGCGTTTTCAACGCCATCAAGTAATTTTAGATGGTCTACAGCGCGAATGATGTTTGTTTTTATTCCGCTGCCTTCTTTGGTCAGTTCCGGCTCTTCAATCAACCCGAAAAACAAATCTGTACCGTTTACACCAAACCGTAGGCGTGAACCGGGGGGAATTACGATTTTTTCATCGTCCATTCGCTTTTGCAAAGTGACTTCAATCGAACCCGGAAAACCCAAATTGCGCGAAGTTTGCCATTGGACACTTTCGGCGCATGGCGTTAGGTTTATTGGGTTTCCCTGATATGGATATGCAGTCAAGTTTACTTTATATTTCGAGTGGGAGAGTGTGCTTGGCATAGTTCACCACCTTAAAGCCAGTTTTCGGGTATGATAAATTCTTGGCCGGGGAAAATTAAATTTTGATTTCCCCTTGCGTGGATAACTTCCTTGTTTAATGCATAAATTTCACGCCATGACGCGTCGGGCTGTCCAAACTTACGTGCAATGCGCGTAAGATTATCGCCGCTGACAACGGTGTGAATCCTTGGGGGAGGTGGCCGCTCATCCACGCGCTCCGGTTTAGGCTCGTAAACAATGGTTTCCCCTCCCAAGTATTCGATTTCAAGTTCTTTCATTTCGTGTTCTTCAAATTTGTAAATGTCCAGCGCATAGTGGATATCTCGCTCCTCGCCGTTGACGATGCTGTATTTTCGCAAGTTTATCAAGGCAAGAAAATTTACGGGGTATGTGCTGTACTCGTCGGATTCGATTATAAAACGAACGACTGTGCGGCTTTCGCGTATTTCCTGTAATCTATCCAAATATTCTCGGGGCGATTTCGGCTCGGTAGTATATAAATCAATCCATTCTTCCCAGAATTGCAAATCCGCGATTGAGTACATAGGCGGCGCGGCATAACTTGGTGCGTAAACCATACCTTTTTCCACAATCAAATGCTCAATTGGCGGTGCGTCTTGGGTTACATCTATGCGCGAGAACAGTTCGGGAATTTCAAGATTTCCCAATGGCGATTCCAAGTGTAAAATTACCGGACGTTCCATTACATCACCTCATCATCTCGCAATTTAATCCGCTGAAAAAGTTGCTGCACCTTTTCATGTTCTACGGGTAAATCTGATTCGTTATACTCAATTTCCAAAAACGTGTGCAAAATTCCGTCAGAGATTGCGGGTGGAGTTGCTGGCAGCGTTTTTTTCACTGCGTCGAAGTACGGAATATACTGCAATACCCGCGAAAGCTTTTGTGCCATGTCGTATAGGGCCTCATTCAAGCGTGGCACACACTGACGGTCAAGCGGCTTCATATCTATGTTAAACTCGAATCGGAATAAATCTCGGTAATTGAATCGTTCGCGCCGCCCTCGTCGTTCGCGCCCGATTGACCTAAACGGAGTTAAATTTTCTATAAAAATGTGCGGGTAGCTTTCAGCACTGTTCGGGAGATGGATTTTATCGGTTTTGGTATCCTTTCCCCCTGAATCGGTAAACACAAGCAATTTTCGGGTCTCCTCAACGAATCCCTCTATTTTGCTCGGACGAACAATTATTATTTCGGGAATATGCGTGTGAATTTGCTCGGCAAGCGAGAGTAAAAGCGTTGTTGGTAGTATTTTTTTATCCATGCTTCACCGCATTTCCATCAAATTTTTAAGCATTTCAGCATATCTTTTTGCAGATTCATTTTCCAGCGCGGAAAATGCTCGCTCCCACCAAAACACACCGGGGATTTTCTTTCCGGATATATAATGGGTGAACCCGTAGTTGTTGAATGTGGCATATTCAGCAATGTTATTCCAATCAGCCTCGGTGATTCCATTCAATTGATTTAAATCGGTGAGCCGAAAAGCTCCCTGCATATATCCGGTATCATACGCTTCTTTCTCGATAATTTCCTGCGCTGTTTTTACAAATTCGTGCCATTCGTATTTCATAAAATCCGCGTCCATTTTTGGTAG
The DNA here is from genome assembly GCA_009788055.1 of Defluviitaleaceae bacterium. Taxonomy (GTDB): domain Bacteria; phylum Bacillota; class Clostridia; order Lachnospirales; family WQUN01; genus WQVC01. The sequence goes on from WQSG01000051.1 coordinate 19,842, forward strand.
TTCTGCTTTGGCGTTATCGCACATGGTAATGATAGCATCCAATCCGGATAAATCCATTTTAAGCATATGGTAACACTCCATTCTCACAAAAACCGAGAGTGGCGGTAATTACTCGCCACTCTCGGTTGGAAGAGGTGTAACGTCAGAAATTATACTTTCTCTCCCAAGTTGCTTCATTGTTAAATTGGCGCGTTTTCGGCTGTTTACCGTGTATGGGTCGCCGCAGATGCCTTGAAATGCGTCAAGTATGCTTTCCGCATTTTCGTCCGGAAGCTTTACGATAACGGTGTCGCCGTTTTGGATGTCAACGTCGGTTTTCATGTGAAGAGTGACATTGACAACCACAGGGGAAGTTGCGGCATTTGCAACATCGGGATTATCAATTGCGCTTCGGGAAGCGTGGACGCTTACGTTTGAGTATACTTCGCGGATAATCCCTTCGGTTTGGGAAGTTCGGCGAATATCCATGAAGTGTACACTTAAATTATTTTCAAGTGTCGCACCAAGCCGATTCAAAAGCTGTCGCCTGTGTGTTTGCATTTTCCCCATTGCCATCACCCCGCATATTTTTTAACACTTATTACTGCTACATATTTTTCGCAACGGTATCAAGCAACCCGGCGCGGTCGAACATCCGATGCACGACAAGCAAAATCCGCATCATGTTTTCGTCTATGTCTAGGTTGTCGGGGGTGCGACCGGATAGGACGCGCATATCTACAAGCTGTTGCATTCCGACTTGCGCCCAATCGGGCATTTCTTCGATTGTTCTGTAAACCATTTCTGTCACCTCCATATTTTTTAGGCTTGTGATAATTTCGTCAAAAGGGAATTTCACGCCGGGGCAGTTGGGGCGATGGCGCGGGGTTACGTCAACGTGGCCTATTATGTTTTCTCGTGAAATTGGGATTTCCGTGCCGTAAATCTGCTTTACTTCCTTGCGGATATGGTCGTGTAGCCAAATTGCGGCGTTTAACTGTTCTGGCGTTAGACCGCCTTGCTTTTCGCTGTGCCGCCCTTCGTAACCGATTGAAATGGTGTAGCGGTTTGCGTTTTCCCTGCGGCGGCGGATTTCTGCAATGAGGGATGTTGTGTGACAGCGGCTTCCGCCATCGGTGGTTGTTCCGTTGCCCCATGCCATGTCTTTGATTCGCACGTGTTGGGTGATTTCCCCGCGGCGGGATATCGTATATGTGTAAGACACACGGGACGCGGCGGGGACACGGGCATGGTACTGCTTAATCGTTTCCGCAGGGCGCGGCGATATCCAATCCAGTGTGCCGGGAAACGCGCCTTCCGTTATGTGGTTCACAATCATGTCGGGAATGCGACCGTTTCGCAATACCGTGTGGTTAGGGCTGGGTCTTTGTGTTATTTTCATTTTCCGTTGTCCCCTTTCATTTTTAAGATGTCAATTGCCTTTGCCAATGGAGCCGGAATATCTACGCCCATAAGCCCTACATTTTCGATTATGCTTACTGTTTCATTGGCGACAATCGCGAAAATTGCGGCGTTTCGTACAATTTCCATCTCCGC
>WQSG01000052.1 GCA_009788055.1 Defluviitaleaceae bacterium
TATGCCTTAAATTATGGTATGTGTCCGTCAATAGAAGTTCATGATGTAATTATCAAAGGCTATGTTTATGCAAAAATTCTTAATCCTGCTTAGTTTATTAACATATATTTCGCTTTAAATGACGATGGTATCTTTACATTGGCGTTATGATTGCATATAATGTGGATGAGGTGATTCATTATGGTGGCTACTAAGTCAAATGTGAATGTAAAAATTGATACAATGGTTAAAGAAACCGCAACAATGCTTTTAGACCGCATGGGGATTGACCAAACCACGGCAATAGATATGTTTTACAGGCAGATTATAGCCGAGCGACGCTTACCTTTTCAGCCTGTAGTTGCCCCTACTTTGGAGGAACAACTCACTGCTGTGATTGCAAGAAAAAACATACCAAGAGTAAAGCTCGAAGCAGATAAAAATGGTTATGCCATCGTTGACAAAGATAAACACCCTGAAGTTTATGATTGGGCGGTGAATGGTTGATGAATCCATACGACCTTCACATTGCATATGTTTCTTGGGGCGGCGATGGCAAATGTCGCCCTGTTTTAGTGTTGTCATCCGACAAAAGAGAAGTAGCGGTCTTTCAAATTACATCACAGTATAATAACAAAAGTGCCGTCATTCAGTCTCAATATATTCCCATTGAAGATTGGGCACAAGCGGGGTTGGCAAAGCAATCATATATAGATATTGGTAGAATTATTGACTTACCACTTTCGACCATACAACCCACGCCTATTGGAAATCTATCGAAAAATGACTTATTAAAGCTACTTAATGCAATCCGACAATAACCCAAAGGGCGCATTTATGTACCACCACGAGGGGGGTATATGCGTTAGATTTATATTAGGAGATATAACTCAAATATGGATAATATTTACTTAAGAGTTATTAGTTTTGCAGATGATGCGGATTGTTGCCGCAGAATAAAGGCGCGCTTTGTAGCAAAATTTTCAGATATTCCGATAAAAGAAATTCAGTTTCATGACTGGAAGCCTTATTGGAAAATTGACGGTTTTGGGGAGTTGGGTATAACCTTTTCGGTGGATTATGAAAAATATAAAGACGATATAAAAACAGCTTTATCAAGTTGTTGGAGGGGTGATGTAACAGACAGCAGATGGGCAAGGATGTTTTGTGGGGATATTAGTTTTATCTGGCTTACTGATGCTTTTTCCTAGTAGACATTTGTAGCGTAACTTTTAAGATAACTTTTTCCATGTCAGTCACCGTGCCTTTCAATAAAATCACTCATTTTGGTTCTCGCCTGTTCTATTTCTTTCGGCGGTGTCTTTCGCGTTTTCTTTATATTCTGTTTGAAAGAGGGCGCAATTCCCATATATCGCCGTCTATATGCTTTACAACAGGTTCGCCTACGCGTTTTAAAACGGCCATTCGTAACCCTTAAAGTCTTATGACGTGTTCCCACGCCCTATGATGCCCGGTCTACCAAATCCAAAATAAGTTTAACCTCGCCCTGCCCCATGCTAAGCTCTTTTGCGATTGCTGAAACGTTTTGCCCCTGCTCGCGCATTTCCCAAATTTGCTTATGCTTTGCATTGGAGAATTTGGGCTGTTTTTTTGGTACAGCGGCGATATCTTCGGATTTTTCCACCGCGAACTCAACCTCGTCTGTTTGAGTTTTTGCAACAGCATCGCGTTCCGCACTCAAAGGCTCGCTTGCCGTCGCCGCAATCAAACGCAACTTCGCGTTGTGCGTGTCAATGCACCGCGCCACCATTTCAGAAACGGTATTTTCGTCCGCCGCCTCCGATATTTCTTTCTGCTTATCTTCCACCAAGTTATACAAAAACAAAACAGACTTATATTTTTCGTCCACTTCTTTTTGAACCAATGCGCCAAGCTTATTTATTTCCGCAAGAGCGTCGTCCAGCGCGGCATCCAATTCCTGAATGGTTTTGCCAACCCGCTCCGCTTCTGTGTTGTCACGCTCGCGCTCCCTTCGGCGCACGAAAAGTAAGGCCATTAACGAAAAAACCGTAACAGCCACAAAACCAACAATTAAAGCAATAAGGATAGCCGTAATGTTCACAGGTACTCACACACCTAAACGCAGTTCATATTTTTATGTCGTACAAACTCTCGGTAAGTTTTAGCTTTTTCGCTTTAGGTTTTTCTCCCGGCTTCTTTGAAGACTTACGGTTGCTGTTATACCCTTTACCGGAACCGTCCCTGTCAGGATTCACGTCACCTTTTTCAGATTCGGCACTTTTATTAACCGTCTGCTCTTGCATACGCGCTTGTTTTTCAAGCCTGTCGGCAAACATCTGGCTGGCAACTTCGGGGCGCAACGCCTCTGTACCTGCCGCACCTGCGCGGTGTGCTTCCGCAGAGTTCTGAATCGTCAAAGTCATGTCAATGGGACGCAACATATTATGAACCTCCGTCTACAAGTTAGGGCCGATAGAAATTTTCTCACCATTATTGCGAAGCCTACAATTAGACAATTCATCACGGATAGTCATTTGTGCATTTCCGATTGTTATACGAACTCCCGGACGTATTACATTTTTAACGCTTACAGTTCCCACGTTTACGGCAAGATTTCGCGTAATCTCGTCTATCTCATTTTGAAGCTTTGTCATCTTGTCGCGCAAAACCATTTTCATGTTTACCATTTTAACAAGAAGTGCTTTTTTATCAGGCGTAAGCTGGTCTTTTTTGCGCAAAGCGTTCAATGTTTCAACTGCCTTATCGCATTTTTCATACTCTATTTTTTGCCTGCTAAACTCTGTGGTAAGCTCTTTTTGCTTGTTCAAATCTTTTGGCGAACCGCCCACCTCAATGTCCGTAAGCGTTCCCATTGGCGAACCAACTGTTGTGGCAATCAGCTTTTCTCCCGCGATAATGCTTCCGCCAACAAGCAATCCGTTTTTACCCGCAACAACAACGCTTCCGTCGCATTTCACATGGCTTTTTCTTATTGAATCTGCCGTGATATTTCCGCCCGCCGTAACCTTACAGCTTTCAATAAACTTTGCGGTAATGTCTGCCGCCGCCTCAAGTACACCTTTATCCGCGCCCTGAATCCCGTTACCGAGAACGATATTCCCATTTGCAGAAATCAGCGTAGCGGCCTCGCAAACACCGTACACCTCTATGTTACCCGCGGCCTTAACCGTAAAGCCGGAAACAACATTTCCGCGAATTGTAACCTGCCCGTTAAAATCTACATTACCGGTGGAGTTGTCAACATTGCCCGCAATTTCCAAATGCGGCGAAATATTAATTTTGCCCTCAAGCAACAAAAGCTGGCCGGAAACGTCCGCAAGAAGGTGCAACCCGTCGGGAGAAAGAGCCGTTCCCTTACCACGCGGAATAACAGCCGCAGGGCGCGGTTTAGGCGCGGCAACTATATTGCCGTAAACGTCCTTGCCGTCACGCCCGTCTTTTGCGGGTACACTGGTAACAAGAACGTCACCGCGATTACACAGCCTAAACATATCAAGCTGTTTAAAGTTTACGGTACCGTCCTCCATAATTTTCGGCTTTGGCTTAATGTTAGAGCGGTCGAAATGGAACTGCAAAAACCCGTCTGTTCCGTTAACGGGTTCATCGCCCTGTGCTATCAAAATTTTTCTGCCATATCGTTTGTTGGCAAGTGCCACATGAATTAGTTTACTGTCCGGCACAATTTTATTTTCACCCAAAAGAAGAATTACATCTTCCGTTGTCATCATCTTGCCGTTATTGACAGGCTCCGAGAATGTAATATGCGCCTGCAAACGGTCGTCGGATACTTCGATAGCCGCAGACTCCGGAACCTGATAAATGGTCGTACTGCTTGAAAGTTTAACCTCTACTTTTGCATCCGTACTTTTGATTGCCTCACTTAGAGCGATATAATCTACATCTTTTATGCCGTATCCATCTACCGCGTCCGTAATTTCCTGACGAGAAGCACGCGCGCCCCCCTCTTTATTTTCGATAGTAAGATAGATGCCGTCTTCCCTGACAACTATTTCATAGTTTTTCCCATTTTCCTGCATAATTTCGCTCCCTCTTGATATCAATGAGACTCCGGAAAAGCCCTGTTTACATTACGAAAACAACAAATGTTTATAGCGTCCAAGTTTGCCTTGCAATTTTGTAAGTGCCTTGGTGTGAATCTGCGATACCCGTGATTCCGAAACTTTCATGATGCTGCTTAATTCCTTTAGAGTCAAACCCTCAAAATAGTATAAAGTCACAACAAGCTTTTCCTTTTCGGTTAGCTTGCTTATCGCTTCCGCAAGCATCTCTCTGCATTCTTTTCTGTCAATTCTGGCTTCGGGCGTGTCAACGCGGTTTGCAACAAGCGGCGTAACCGACGACTCATAATTTTGCTCCATGTAATCGTCTAAACTTACCAGAGACAAAACGGCAGATTTGCGCATTAATTCCTGCATTTCTTCCGCAGACATATCCAATTTTTCTGCAATTTCTTCGTCGGTAGGCGAACGCCCCAATTCCTCTTCAAGCTGTGAATACGCCTGTTCCATCTGTTTATTTTTTTGCCTTAACGTGCGCGGAACCCAGTCCATTTTACGAATTGCATCTATGATAGTACCGCGTATACGAAACGATGCATAAGTCTCAAATTTGACACCCTTAGACGTATCATACTTATCTATGGCGTCAATCAAACCAAAAACCCCGTAGCCAATTAAATCATCCAACTCTATGTGCTGACCAACGTGAATCAACATCCGCCCCGCAACATATTTAATAATGGGAGCGTAATGTACAATCAGTTTTTCTCTATACGCAGGGCTACGGTCTAAAAAGTATGCCTGCCACAAAGTATCAATGTTTGTCATGCCGGCTCTCAAATCCTTCTGTTACGACGCGCTTTCAAGGGGCATAGGCTCCATATACGGGTCATCAAGCGAGTCGTCATATTTCATGGATTCCGAATTCATCGGGTCGTCATACATAACATCGGAAGGGTTCTCTGCGTCGTCATGCAAACTTTCCATAAACTCCGGATATTCCTCATCCGGCGGCAACTCAAATTCATCCGTTTCCATAAATACCTTTTCGATAAGTATACTTCGCGCAAATTGACCGATTACGTAAAAAATAACAATCCCCGCACTAACCCACATAGCCATCCTAAAAAGCTGGAACGGCACTCCAAAAAAGATTAGCCAAACAAACCCGCTTGTAAGCACAAGCCCCGCAAAAATGCAAATTAACAAATGTGCCTTGTTTAATTGATAAGGTATCATTGACCCCACCCCTTTTTATTAACTTACAGCGTTCTTACTGCCTGCCCAATCGCTTTGATTAAAAACCGCCCGTCATCGGCATAAAGCTCCACCGTGCGCCCAAAGTTCGCGCCCGTTTCTTCCGCAATAAGCTTGATTCCCGCCTCGCGCAGCACTTTTTTGGACGCTTCAACATTTCTGTCGCCAACACGAAGGCTCTCGCTTGTGGCGTTAAACGCAAACATTTGCGCACCACCCGCAATTTTTGCTTTCATGCTTATTTTTTTCGCACCCAATTTTTGCATGGCTTCGATTAATTTAATCAGTGCCGTATCCGCAAACTTGGCATGGTTTTGATTATTGCTGATTGCTTTGGAATCAGGCAACATGATATGCGCCAGCCCTGCAACTTTTGCAACAGGGTCATACAGGGCTATCCCAACACACGAACCAAGCCCCAATGTTTTAAGGACACCGGGGGACTTACAGGCATTTAAATCAGCCATACCCACAATGATTACCGACATATTATTCCGCTCCCAACCCGCGTAAAATTCTAAAGAAAGAGTGCAAATTAGGTACTAAAACGAAACAGCCTGAAAATTGTATATTTTCAACGTCTATTTTCGATTCGATGAAGAGCATTTTGTCTGCCATACGCCCAAACTCACTTGCCGGCACAGACAATATCGCATTAGCCATATCCACGCACATATACGGAATCGATGGTTTGATTTGAGAATTTGTAAGCCCCGCAAGTGAAGAAAGATACGAACTTAACATAATATTGCCAACCTCTTCAACCACGGAACGCTCCATCTCGCCAAACTGCAAAGTGTCCTCCGGCGGGGGCGTACCAATAACCAATTCAACTATGCGGTGTGCAGATTCAAGCTCCATCAGGCTCATCATCATGCCTTGGATATTGCCCGAAAGCGATACCAAGATGCCGACAATTATATTCTCCGGCCCGCCCACAAAATTTGCTACATCTTGGAAGTCCATCCATGCAACTCTGGGGACAGGCATTGTAACCTTTTTGTTTACCATTTTGGAAAGGGCGGTTGCTGCATGAGCCGTACCCATGCTACCAAGTTCCTTCAAAATATCAAGATGCATATCGCTGAATAAATTTTCCACACTTGTGCTTTTAGCCGACATATTCTAATCTCCTTTTATTCTGCGATAGCCATCATCTGGGCCGCGCTTTTTTTAATTCTTCGCGTTGAAGTTTATACATATACCTTATTATTTTTTCTTGGTCAGACTCGGGCATCATGGCAAAACGAACCCCGTATTGATATTTGTATTTGGACTTGTGAGACAATTCCATTTTTGTGCGGATATCGCCGAAAGCTACAACCAATTCGTCACCGAGGGGAAGTGAAATGTTTAAAAGATAGCCTTCTTGCAGGCTTTTGTCTGTGAAAATTTTTGTGCCGCCCGCGCTAAGGTCTGTAATCAGCCCGTCTTCGCGTTCTGTTTGTTGTCCGCTGGTGTATATTACATTAAATGTGATGGGAATGCCACAGTTAAAACGAAACGCAGAACGCCTTTGGACTTTTTCGCCGCCGTCTATAATGAGAAGCTTTACAACATCAAAGCCATCCACCTTTTCATACGACATCATTTTTGATTTGTAGTTGTATATGGCGTTGTCGGTTAGAAGGCGTAACACAAGGCCGCCGCCCCGCTCCAGTCTAACGGGTCTGTTACCTTCAAGGGGTACGTGAACCAGCACCTCTTTTGCTTTCAGGTTAAGCACCTCTATTTTACACATAAACCCGCCGGTTGGGCTATCGCCCGGACGTTGGATTTGCACCCTCGCCCCTGATTTCAAATATTCGATAAACAAGTGAAACCCCCTACGATTCCTGTAAATAGCTTTACGCGCTGAACCGCCCTATTAACTTTAACACAAAATTTTGGATATTGTTCTTCTTTCCTGTTTCCATTTGCAAAAGCTTGGCACATATTTCTGTGTAGCGGTTCGCACTTTCGGAAAATGGATATTGAAGTGACACGGGTTTTTGCATTCGTACCGCCCGCACCAAGTACGAGTCAAACGGAATGCACCCGAGTAAAACCAGCTTAATACCCAAAAACCGCGCAGAAACCCCGTTCAGTTTTTCATAGACATCATTGGCTTCCGCGTCGTTTACCGAACAGTTTACCACAAGCTTCAACACACCCGTATCGGGCATGGTGGTTTTTATGGATTTGATTAAGGCGTAGGCATCTGCGATTGCTGTAGGGTCAGGCGTGGTGACAACGATAGTGTCCGCGGCGGCACGTATAAAATTTGTTACCGCGTTGGAAAGCCCCGCCCTTGTATCTATTATAATAAAATCTGCCAAATCGTCCAGCATAAAAAATCCGTCCGTAAGGCGCAAGATTTGATTATCGGTTAAATCTGTTAATGCCGCCATTCCCGAACCGCCCGAGAGGAACATACAACCCAGCGGCCCCACGGTTAGCGCGGATTCCATATCCGTGGTACCGTTTAAAACATCCGCAACCGTGTACTTTGGCGCAACACCTAACAATATTTCAACATTCGCAAGCCCGAAGTCTGCGTCAATTATTACCACGCGCTTATTAAGCTTGCGCATTTGTATTGCCAAATTGATTGAAAAATTCGACTTCCCTACCCCGCCTTTGCCGCTTGCGATTGCAATAACGCGGGCGTTCATCGTGGTTTTGGGTTCGGGTTGGGACGGGTCGTGAACCGCCTTTTGGTGTATCAGCTCGCGGAGACGTTTTGCTTGGTCCATCATGATTACAGACCGCCTTCCGCATATGGGTGCGCTTCGCCGTCCACAAGCCCCAGAAGGGATTTTGCAATTTTGTCGGGTTTGATTGCTTCAAGGTCGTCCGGCACGTTTTGCCCGAAGGTTACATATGCGGCTTTTTTGCCCGCAAGGCAACATATATTCATAAGTGAACCCAGCGTTTCCGCTTCGTCCAGTTTTGTGAATATCAAATTGAAATCCGTTTGCGAATCGTATACGCTAACGATTTTGCATAAATCTTTGTAGCGCGTTGTCACGCTTGCCACCAAGTACCGCTTGCTGTCGGGAATTGAGTCAAGCAAAGCCTTTAGTTCGGCTATGCTTTCGGGGTTTTTGTGGCTTCTGCCTGCGGTATCTATGAGTACGATGTCATTTTTTTCACGCAATACTTTAAGTTGCTCTGTCATTTCCTCTGGGCTGTATACCACACGAATGTCAAGACCAAGGATATCTGCGTAGGTTTTTAGCTGTTCGACAGCGGCAATACGGTATGTGTCCGCAGTGATTAGCCCAATGCGCAAGCCGTGTTTGAGGGTCAAAATTGAGGACAGTTTTGCTATGGTGGTTGTTTTACCAACGCCCGTGGGCCCCATGAAAACTACCGTTTGCGCCTCGCCTTTGTTTGTATCAATGAGGGTTGGTCCTTTCAACATATCAACTATACTGCCGTAAACGGCTTTAACCAACAGCCGCACGTCTATTTGGTCGGTTTCCTGCATATTTTCCAAGTCACGCAGAATGTGTGCGGCTACCTCCGGCAGAACTTCCTGCCCAATCATCGTGTCGTAGAAAAGTTGCACCATGGTATGATTATATTTTCGCGTACCTGATGATGTGCTTTTATTCTCAGCAGTTTTTTTGGGGGGCTCTATCTGGCTTTTTGAACTTTTGGCGCGTTTGGATGATTCTTCCTGCTCTATTTGGTTTGCGGCTTTACGCGCTTCTTTTAGAAGAATTGTCATGGATTCTTCTATCGCGGCAGAGCCGGATGCGGTATTGGTTTCCACAAGGTCTGCGGAAAGGGGTTTGCGTTCCACCAGCGGGGGCGCGGTTTTCTGCTTCGTGTCCGGATTGTTTAGGAGGTTCATAAATTCGGCATCGTCTTCGCAAGCGGCGGTGATAATCACGCTGGGTTTGCGAAAAAAGCCGAAAAACCCGGAATTGGGCTTCTGCTTTACGCTGATAATTGTTGCGCCGTCTCCCATTTCTTCCATTATAATGGGCATTAGTGCGGCTTCTGATTTTCCTTCATACCGTTTTACCTTCATGACACACTCACCATACCTACCGATTGTACCTCTGCCGTTTGGTCAATTTCGCCGTAGCTTAATACTACCAAATCGGGGGCAATCTCGTCTACAAGTTGTTTGAAATACATACGCACGAAAGGCGATGTAAGAATTATCGGCATAACCCCAAGGGAGGTTAGTTTGCTTACTTCCTTTTTAAGACTGTCAAATACTTTTTGACTTAGCCCGGGGTCTATATTTACGAAGCTACCGATTTCTGTTTTTTGGATGTTGCCCGTAAGGGTTTGTTCCAGTGCGGGGTCGAGGGTAATTACTGTGTTTACGCCCTGACCGAAGAACTTTTTGGAAATTGCGCGGCGCAGGGCGGCGCGGACGTATTCTGTTAACATATCTGTGTCGCGTGTGATTGGGGCGTAGTCTGCAAGGGTTTCGAGGATAGTTACAAGGTCGCGGATGGATACGCTTTCTTTCAGTAGCTTTGAAAGAACCTTCTGCACCTCACCCACGGACATATATTTGGGGATAAGTTCGTCCACGAGGACGGTGTGGGTTTCTTTTACGTGGTTGATTAGCTTTTGTACATCCTGCCGCGAAATTAATTCGTGCAGGTGCTGGCGTACAACCTCTGTGAGGTGCGTTGCGATAATCGCGGGCGGGTCTACTACGGTGTATCCGAGTGCTTCTGCACGTTCGCGCTGGGATTCGGATATCCACATTGCGGGCAAACCCGCGAATGGTTCTACCGTTTCGATACCGTCAATTTCTTCTTCAACGTAACCGCTGTTCATTGCCATATAGTGGTCGAACATGATTTCACCGCCGGCAACTTCCACGCCTTTGATGAAGATTGTGTACTGGTTGGGGCTTAACTTTATGTTATCTTGCAAGCGGATTTGCGGGATAATTGCGCCCAGTTCAAGTGCAATGTTTCGGCGAATCATTACCACGCGTTCCAGCAAGTCACCGCCTTGGTCTGCGGCTACTAATGGGATTAGCCCGTATCCAAAGCACAGGCGAATCATATCCACGTCCGTTAACGGTAGCATATCATCGGGACGGCGCATTTCTTCGGCTTCCACGTCGTCCGTCGTAATTTCCGTTTCTATTGAAGTAATTGTTTCCTGTTTTCGCATTCGTGATGAGAGAAATATAAGAACTAAACCTGCGGGAATGAAAATCAAACGCGGCATATTGCCGAAAATCCCCAAACCGATTAACGAAGCACCCGCGATTGTCAAAACCAAAGGTTGCGACAAAAGCTGTTTTACAAGCGAACTGCTGACCTCGTCTTCGGCGGTTGCTTTTGTAACGATTAGACCTGTTGCAATTGAGATAAGTAGCGCGGGAATTTGCGAAACAAGACCGTCACCGATGGTTAGTAGGGCGAACAGTTCCAGAGCTTCGCCGATGGGCATTGCCGTTCCCGTTGCAAGCCCCGTTGCACCCATCGCAACACCACCGATTAGGTTGATGAATACGAGGATTATACTGAAAATTGCGTCACCTTTTACAAACTTAACCGCACCGTCCATAGCACCGTAGAAATTTGATTCGTCTTGAACTTTTTTGCGTCGGTCTTTGGCTTCTTCCTCGGTGATTAGCCCTGTATTAAGGTCTGCGTCTATTGCCATTTGCTTACCCGGCATAGCGTCCAAGGTGAAACGGGCAGTTACTTCCGCAACACGTTCCGAACCTTTTACGATTACAAGGAAGTTTACCAAAACAACAACCAAAAACAAGATAATACCAAGAATCAAGTTACCTCCGGCAACAACATCACCGAAAACACGGATAACCTCACCCGCGTCACCCTCACCCAAAATAAGGCGCGTTGTGGAAACACTAAGCGAGATTCTAAAAAGCGTTATTACCAATAAAATAGTGGGAAACATTGACATTTCCAACGCTTCCTTGGCATACAGCGCGTTAAGCAAAATGATTAACGCAAGCCCAATTATTACCATCAAAAGAAAGTCTACCAGTGATGTCGGCAACGGAACAATGATTGCCATTACCATCAGGACTATAAATACGCCAATAACCGCTTCTTTTTTCTTCATTTCGCGCTTCCACACTCCCCATGGAGAAGGGTGTCACCCCCCGTGTTTGAAAAACACTTCATGACAGTATACAGCAATATTGCGAATGAAGCAAGAGCGTTTTCGCGCAGGGGCGAAGGGCTACGAAAACAATTTCCTGACTTCTTCCTCGGAAAGCAAGTTGATAAAACTTCCGCCCTCGGTGATTACGGAATCGATTAGGTCGCGCTTTTTTTCTTGGAGCGACATAATTTTTTCTTCAATGGAGTCTTTTGCAACGATATTAAAAACCTGTACGGCTTTTTGTTGCCCGTAGCGATGGGCGCGGTCTGCGGCTTGGTCCATAACGGAGGGGTTCCACCATGGGTCGTAGTGGATTACAACGTCTGCGCCTGTTAGATTAAGCCCTGTGCCGCCTGCTTTAAGGGAGATAAGAAATAAATCGCGTTCGCCTGCGTTAAAGCGTTCTGTCATTTCCACGCGCTCTTTTGCCTTTGTCGCGCCGTCCAGATAAAAATACGCCGCGGGTTTGTTTTGCCGATTTTTTATTCCTGCCGCAGGTAGTGCTTCCTTTATAATGGACAGCATTTGCGTGAATTGCGAAAATAAAAGTACACGATGACCCGATTCCAACGCAAGCTGAATTGTCTCAAGGGTTAGCGTCAATTTGCCGCTGCCGTCTTTGTAATCTTCAAGGAAAAGCGCGGGGTGACAGCAAATTTGCCGCAAGCGCGTAAGCTGTGCCAAAATTCGCATACGGTTATCCGCGAAGGAATTTGTTGCCATAATGTCATCCAACGCGCCGATTGCTTCCAACAAATTGGCTTGATATATTTTTTTCTGCTCTGGAAGAAAGTCTGCGGGCAGAGTGGTTTCGGTTTTGTCTTGCAATTCTTTGAGTACGTTTTTTTTCACGCGGCGAAGAACAAACGGGGCTATCTGTTTGCGAAGTTTTGCGGCAGTTTCGGCACAGCCCAGCTTTATGATCGGCGTCTCGTAAATGCGGCTGAATTTGCTTGCGGTGTACAGATATCCCGGCATTATGAAATCGAAAATAGACCATAACTCGGTTATCGTGTTTTCGATTGGTGTGCCCGTTAGTGCAAATCTAACGCGGCCGTTAAGTTCTTTTATGCTTTTTGCGGCTTGCGTGTCGGGGTTTTTTATATTCTGCGCTTCGTCCGCGATTATGCAGGAAAACTCAATGTCTTTGTAAAATTCTACGTCGCGTTTTAACATATCATACGTGGTGATAAAAACATCTGCGTCGCGATTTTTCAAGAGTTCGCGGCGTTTTTCGGGGAAGCCTGAAATAAGTTGCGTTTTTAATTGCGGCGCGAACTTGATAATTTCGTTTTCCCAGTTGTATAGCAAAGAGGTGGGCGCGACCACGATTGACTGCTTGCCTTCTTTGCGCTCGCTTGCCAAAAATGCAATTGCCTGTAAGGTTTTGCCCAGGCCCATATCATCCGCAAGAATGCCGCCAAAACCGTAATGCGAAAGGGTTTTTAGCCAAGTGTAGCCCGTTTTTTGATACTCGCGCAAAACACCGCCAAGTCCCTTGGGCGTTTTGTAATTAAGACTTTCAGTGCCGCCGAAATGTGAAATAAGCTTTTCAAAATTAACATCTCGTTTAAGCGTATGGGTTACGGAAAGTGTATCCGATTTAACCAACTCGTCTACATAGAGTGCGCGATACGCGGGGACGGCAAGTGTTTTGCCCTTCATGTCGCCTTTTGCAACGTCCAGCGCGTCCAAAAAGCCCGCCGCCGCCGTTGTTGCTTCATCTTCAAGGGCGATGAATCTGCCGTCTTTTAAGCGGTAATATTTTTTTCTTGCGCGGTAGGCTTCCAAAGCTTCCAGTAATTCGCTTATGTTGTACCCTGCGTCCTCCAGTGAGACTTTCAGTAAATCGCCCGAAAGGCGCAATCCGATTCTTGGCGAGCCTTGGCGGATTGTTTTTTTCTGCAAGTCCTCGCTTACAAAAACCTCTGCGCAATCGCGCAAGCTGTCAATGCCTTTCGCGCCGTGCAAGAATGCGTAAATCAAATCGTTTCCTTTTAAGCGGAACATTTTTTTTGAATCAACATAAAATCCGAAAGCCTCGAAACGGCGGCAAAGCGCGTATTCTGCCACAACATCGCGGGTTATGGAATCTGCGGATGCTCGTTTGTTCAGCGCGTCAATTACCACTTCGCCGTAGTGAAATTCCAGCCTGCCTGTCACGTATTTTCCGTCGGAGTCGAAATACATTTTAGCTTTCAGCGGCGAAATTTCACCCTTAGGAGATTCACCCTCTACCACGCCCACAACGCCCATTTTAAGCAGGGCGGGCAAGATGATGGTTAAAAATCGTTGTTGCTCATTTCCCGAAAATAAAATTTCGCAAGACGGGGTTTCATCCAAGGCTTTAAGCAACGAACACAGGAGCAAACCGTCTGCCTTTGGCATACGAAAAAGCCCGTCACCCGTCAGCATATAGTATGAAGCCGCGCCTTTAAGAACATGGTGCGAAAGTTTGCGCGACTGAACAACCGTGCCGTTTGCAAGGTGCCGCACAATAAGCCCGAAAGACGGATACGCGTCCCGCAAAAATAGTTCCTGCCCGAAATCTGAAACGCATTCCAGCGGCGCGTTTTTGCAGATTTCAAAGAATTCATCCGTGTTGCGCGGAGTCAAAAATAATTCGCGGCCGGCAAAAAGCGGGTGGTGCGTAAACTGAAACTGACGGCTTAAACGCTTGCTTATTTCCGAATACATTTCGTCTTCGCGCACGATAAAGTCGATAATATCGCGGGATGTTTCGTCAAACATTTCGCGGCGATGCTCAAACGCAAGCCCCTGCCCATAACTTACCGTTTCGTTATTTCTGAAACTTTTTACAAAACCCGAAATGCTTTTTACAACATACATCCGCCCATAACCCACGGTAAATGTGAGATACACCCCGCGAGAATTACAATGCAAAACAGGCGTAAGCTTCAAACCCACACCTGACGTTTTTTCGTGAATAGGGGCGGCAAAAGACTCGTCGATGCCGTCATATATAATTTTTTCAAGATTGCTTGTGAGGGTTTTTGCGTGACGCCGCATTTTTTCTGCGGAGAACATACGGGCGTGACCTTCCGCGTGCGCAAAAAGTACCGCTACTACGTGTTTGCAAGCACCCCGCCAGATACTATGGCTTTCGCAAGAACACGCATAGCCGGACAGTGCCCCTACACCGTCCAGCTTTAGCGATACTTCATAGTTTTTATAGTTTCCCTCAACACTTGCACGAACGGCGGTGAAGCCGCCAACGTCGTCCATAATATTGTACGAAAGCAGTTTACCGTCACGATAGTACCGCTCGCCGCGTTCGTACACATCTGCATTGGAACTAATGTTAAGGATTGTGCCCTTTGTAATAGCAGCTGCCTGCGATGCCGGCATTAAGCCACCCCTATTTTACAGCTTTACAGCATATGTTTATCAAGAAGTTCTACAAGGCTTGCAATTTCCGGCTTGGAAATACTTGCCGTTGCGCCAAGGTTTTTGCCAATCTCGCGGTTATCTTCCGTAACAAGTGACGAGAAGATGAAAACGGGAACTTTTTGCAAGAACTCGTCTTCTTTTATGAGACGCAAAAGCCTGTGCCCGTCCATCAGCGGCATTTCGATATCTGTGATTACGGCGCAAACATTGGACTCGATTGGTCTTCCCGTGTCCTTGAAATCCGTAAGCTGTTGCCATGCTTCCTGCCCGTTTGACGCACAGAGAATGTTCACAAAACCCGCTTTTTCCAAAGAGCTTATGATTAAGCTTTCCAAAAGCGGAGAGTCTTCCGCTACTAAAATTGGTTTTGTAGAGCGGCTTCTCATGCCAAGTTTGTCTATGTCGCTTGGCGAGAATCCTAGGTTCGGGCTGATATCAATTAGGATTTTTTCAAAGTCTACAATGGTAATTAGTTTGTTTGTATGCTTTGCGATACCGGTTGCAAGCCCTTCTTCGCCGCCGTAGATGGTGGTGTCGGGCTTTTCGATTTCAGACATACGCACGCTTTCTATTGCAACAACGCCGTGTACGTGAAACGCTGTTTCAACATTATTTAGCTTGGTAATAATTAAGATGTCACGTTCTTCGTCTTCCGCAGGTGGCAGACCCATGTACGCCGCCAAGTTTATTACGGTCATGGTTTCCGTGCGCGGGCGGAAAATCCCTTCTACAAAAGGATTTGAGTTGGGCATTGGTGTGATTGGGTACTGGCTGTACTTCATAATCTCACTTACTTTGGCTACGTTTATGCCAAAATGCCCGCCTGCGACGATAAACACCATAAGCTGTAGTGTTTGTTCATCACTTTCAATCATTTCGGTTAATCTTTTACTGCTGGCCATGGTTATACCTCCCACGTTTTCTTTGTTCGTATATTATAACACGTTGCCATTTTATCACAAAATAAAAAAAAAGAAATAGTCAATGCGAAATTTTCTTAGGAATTGTGCAAATTAAAATCTTATGATACAGTTTATGCGGTGATGTTACACATGAAATACGAAAGTTTTTCTGCGGAAGAAACGGCAGAAATCGCATTCGATTTTGGCAAAAACGCAAAAGCCGGCGATATTTTTTGTTTAAGCGGCACACTCGGCGCAGGAAAAACTGTTTTTGCGCAAGGCTTTGCGCGGGGCGCGGGATACGAAGGCCGCGTTACAAGCCCCACTTTCACTATAATGAACGAATACGAAAACGGTCGGCTTCCCGTGTACCATTTCGATTTGTACCGCTTGGAAGGCGAGTGCGACCTTGAAAGCATCGGCTACGAAGAATATTTTTTTTCGGACGGCGTTTCTTTAATAGAATGGCCGGAACGCGCAGAGGGTGTTTTTCCTAAAAATGTATATTTTGTAAAAATAAATTTGGATATGTCACGCGGAGACGCGTTTAGGGAGATTTCTATTGAGAATTTTAGCGATTGATACCTCCGGGTTACAGGCAGGGGCGGCTATTGTTGATGTTGCGGAAAACGCGCCATACATAACTGTGGGCGAGATTTTTTTGAATGCCCGCACGGGAGAAAAAAATTGGACTCACTCCGAAATACTTATGCCGGGGGTGGAGCGGCTTTTTGAACTGACCCGCACAGAGCCGCAACAGGTGGACTATGTTGCATACACTTGCGGGCCCGGTTCGTTTACGGGGTTGCGTATCGGTGCGGCTTGCGTACTTGGGATTGCGCGGGCTTTAGACAAACCGGCCGTTGCAGTGCCAACGCTTGACGCGCTTGCATACAATATGTTAGGCACGGGCGGGCAGGCGACAATAGTTCCCATGCTGGACGCACGGCGCGGACAGGTGTACACGGCGGTTTTTTCGCGGGACGATAACGGGAAGATTGAAAAAGACGGCTCGGAATATATGGCACTGCCCGTTGCAGAACTTTTGGAAAAATTGCAAAAATTTTCCGAAAATACAAAAATAATTTTTTTTGGTGACGGCGCGGACGCTAACGCGGAAACCATACGCGACAAAATTCCGACAGCTTTTTTCCCCCCCGCAAACAATAACCGTCAACGCGCCGCGTCCGTTGCGATTTGCGCAGCGGAAAAAATCCTTTCGGGCGAAGAAATTTCTTCCGCTGTAGAGATAATGTACGTCCGCGCCCCGCAAGCCGTGCGGGAAGCGGCGGCAAAAAAATCCGCAAACGGCGGGGAAATATGATTCACCTTCTCAAAGCCGAACCGCACCACGCGGAAGAAATGCATTTAATTGAAGCGGAAGCGTTCGCCGCACCGTGGTCTGAAATTTCTATCAGGTATGAAATTATGAACCCGCTTACAATCGCCTTTATCGCCGAGGAAAACGAACGCATACTGGGTCACGCCTATATGCAACATATCTTAGACGAAGGGCATATAATAAATATAGCGGTACGGAAATCTCACCGCAAATGCGGCATAGGTTCGCTACTTGTTTCGGAACTTATCACCGCCGCCCGCAACGCACAAATACGCGGTCTGACTCTTGAAGTACGCGAAAGCAACACCGCCGCCATTTCCTTGTACAAAAAAAACGGCTTCACCGCCGAGGGTATTCGCAAAAATTACTACGCCAACCCAACGGAAAACGGAATTGTAATGTGGAAATACTTATAGACGATTCCGTTGAAAATGGGTTCGTACGTCGCGGCAAAACCGCGAAAAACGCTCTATTCGCGTTTTTCGCCGCCGCACCGTCTCACCGTTTTCAACTGAAATCGCTATATAATGGAGGCGCGATATGTTTTGTCCGAAATGCGGAGATGAATACGGCGACACACCCGCGCTTTTATGCACCGTCTACAGCCACATAGAGGCGGACAGAATTGAAGCATTACTAAAATGCGAAAACATCCCCGTGCTAAAAAAACCGCGCAACGGCGGCGATATCACCATGTTGTACATGGGCGTGTCGTATGCGGACACGGATATATACGTGCCGTCCAAACTCTTAAACTGCGCAGAAATCCTCCTAACCCCCGCCCCCGAAGACCTCACCGACCTCACCGAACCCGACCCCGAATTTGAAGCCCACAAAGAGGTCTACGCAGAAGAACAATTTTCAAAAATAAAAAAAATCGGCTGGTTCTTTTTCATTGTCATGGGAATACCCCTCATAGCCGTGATATTCACAATACTGCGCCACATACTAAACATCTAAAGGAGAACAAATATGCCGCGTGAATTAGATTGGAAAGACCTAAAATATTTCTCAAAGCCGCAAAAATTTACGGCAAAAGAGGCGAAAGCGGCAAAAAAACCGCTGGAGCTTATCGGCCAGCCCCGCGCGGCGGAAGCGTTAAAATTCGGGCTGGAAATGAAAGCGCAGGGCTACCATGTGTATATTTGCGGCGCGGCGGGAACGGGGCGCACAACCTTTGCGCAGGAATACGCAAACGCTAAGGCCGCAAAAGAAGAAATCCCCCCCGACCTTTGTTATGTATACAATTTTGAAAATCCGAAATGCCCCAAGTTGCTAACAATTCCTGCGGGAACGGGCAAGCAGTTAAAGGACGATATGAACGAGCTTGTAACCCGCCTTTCGGAAGAACTGCCGCGCACCTTCGCAGATAAATCTTACGAGCAAAAAAAGAACGATATCGTAAAAGTGCTAAAAAACCGCCAAGATGAAGTTATAAAAGAAATGTCAATAGAAGCCCGCAAGCAAGACTTTGAGGTTAAAAACTCAAACACGGGCATTTTTTTCGTGCCGATAGTGGAGGGCGAAGCCATTACCGAAGAACAGTTTGAATTACTTTCCTCCGAGCAAAAAGAGCAAATCACAAAAAAATCGGAGTCCATTCAAGCCCGCGCCGCAGACGCACTGCGCGAAATTAAAGACTACGAAAAAACCACAAAAAAAGAAGTGGACGAACTGGACTTTGCCATAGGTCTGTTCACTGTGGGGCATCACATGAACGACCTTTTCGAGACTTTCGGGGACGAACCCGCGCTTTTGGAATACTTGAAAGCGGTGAAGGAGGATATTCTGGAAAACCTTGCAGACTTCGTGGTGGAAGAAAACGAAGAGGACGAGGCAATCCAGACCATCATGCCGTGGGTGGGCAAAAAAAGCACGGACGACAATTTGACAAAATACAAAATAAATCTTATCACAGACAACAGCGAACTAACGGGCGCGCCCGTTGTTGTTGACTACAATCCAAGTTACACCAATTTGGTGGGCGAGGTGGAATACGATAACGAATACGGAAATTTCTCCACAGACTTCATGAAAATAAAACCGGGGCTTTTGCACAAAGCAAACGGCGGCTATTTAATTTTGCAAGCGCAGGATATTCTTGGAAGCCCCCACGCATGGGAAACCCTGCGCCGCACATTAATCACGGAAAAAATCATCACAGAGCCGCTGCGCGAATACACAACGGGCGTTGCCGTAAGCGGCATAAAGCCCGAAGCAATCCCGCTTTCCATCAAAATAATAATCATCGGCGGCTCGTACTACTACGACCTTTTGTACAGCTACGACGACTATTTTGAAAAGCTCTTCAAAATCCGCGTAGACTTCGATTACGAAATGAAGCTGAATGACGAAAATCTTTCGCAGATAGTAAAATTCATCACGCGCCACGCCGAAAACGATAAAACCGCCCTGCCCTATTCTTCCGACGCGATAGCCCGCATAATCGAACACGCAACCCGCCTTGCAGAGCGCAAAGACCGCCTAACCACGCGGTTTAATCGTCTTACGGAAATCATGGAAGAATCCGCCGCATGGGCAAAAGTCGCAGGCGCGAAAAAAGTTACCGCCACCCACGTAAAAACGGCAATTGAAAAACGCGAATACCGCTTAAATATGTACGAAGAAAAGCTTTCCGAAATGATAGAAGAAGACTGCATAATGGTATCCACAAGCGGCGAAAAAGTAGGCCAAATAAACGGCCTTGCCGTGCTGGACACGGGCGACCATGTTTTTGCCAAGCCCTCACGCATTACCGCCACCGCCTACATGGGCAAAGCGGGGATTGTAAACATCGAAAAAGAGGCCGAAATGTCCGGCCCCATTCACGAAAAAGGCGTTCAGGTTCTAATCGGCTATCTTGGCCAAACCTACGCAAAAGATTTCCCGCTGTCCCTCTCATGCAGAATCTGTTTCGAGCAAAATTACAACGGCGTAGACGGCGATAGTGCCTCTTCCACCGAACTGTACGCAATCCTTTCCGCCCTTGCAGAAATCCCAATCCGTCAAGATATTGCCATCACAGGAAGCATAAACCAACACGGCGAAATCCAACCAATCGGCGGCGCAACCTACAAAATAGAAGGCTTCTTCGACCTATGCAAAAAACGCGGCCTAACAGGCGACCAAGGCGTAATAATCCCCACCCGCAACGTCCGCGACCTTGTCCTCAAAGATGAAGTAATCGACGCAGTAAAAGCGGGCAAATTCCACATCTACCCCATCGAACACGTAAACGAGGGCTTTGAAATTCTGATGCGTCTGCCCGCAGGACAATTCCCCTACCCCGCCGACACCGTTCATGGGAAGGTTTTTAGGAAATTGCGTTCGTATCATCGCAAGGGGATGAAGGAGTAGAACCATCCCCCTCCACCGCGTAAGTGTAAAATTCCGATATTTCATCGATATATACAGATGGGCTTTCGGTCACACGATTATCGTTAGCGATACTTATTATGTCCGCTGTTGTAAAAACCGTACCGCAATCAAAGGTTATATCGGTTAATCTGCGCCGTACACCGCCACTAAAAAAGCCAATAAATGTGGTTCGGCTTGGCGAAAGGGAATTGTCCACTATACGAACCACAAGGTCGCGGTCATACCGTGCAAGCCGAACTTCGGCAGGGCGAATACCATCTTTAAGAACAAGCCTGTCCCGTGGACGCGTAATGTCAAAACCACCGTTTGCAGTTATTCTATTAATTCCATACCCCCTGCCAATTATAAAGGTATCACTCCCTGTCCCCGCGTAAATGACATTATCACCAAACCCCGGGTCTATTATGTTACGGCCTGTCCCAGTGGCAACAATAATGTCATTACCATCAAGTGAACCATATACCGTATTCGCACTGCGTCCGGTTATAAAAATTTTATTGCTCCCGCGTGTAGCATAAATAGTGTTTGTCCCGTCTCCACCAACAGTTATTATGTCATTACCACCCATCGGGAATATAGTGTTTACCCCGGGAGATGACACATTTATCTCGTCATCACCATCTGTACCGTACACAACGCCCCTTAATTCCATCAGATATGATAGCGGAAAAACCGTACCGTCATCAA
>WQSG01000053.1 GCA_009788055.1 Defluviitaleaceae bacterium
AAGGTTAGTTTCAAATACAAAGAATTATTCGACCAGTGCGGAATAGCCATCTATCAAAATAGCGAAAACTGGGTTAAAGCAGGGATAGAGTTTCACGATAATAATACAATGTGGTTGGGTAGTGTTGTAACCAATAACGGTTATTCTGACTGGGCAACCACGGACATTGATTCCAATGTTTCCGAAATGTGGTACAGGCTTAGTAGGCGTGAGAGTGATTTTCTGATTGAAAATTCATACGATGGTTTCACCTACAGGCAGATGCGAGTATTTCACCTTATGCAAGGCAACGATAGTATCAATTTGGGGTTACTTGCGTGTTCTCCAAGCAAAAGCACATTTGATGCAGTTTTTACAGAAATAAAAATGTTTGATTGTGTATGGGGTGAACATAATTGCTTGGGAGATGATTGAATAATCATGAAGAACATATTAATCTGGGGGGCGGCGCGGGCAGGGAAATCGACCTTGGCAAAAAGATTGCATGATGAATTCGGTCACAGCATTGTATGTACAGACAGCATTATCACTGCATTTGAACGCTCCATGCCGCAGGTGGAAATCGGGCATGGATTTAATAATGTTGCCGTAAATTTTGCCCCGTTTATTTCGCACTATCTTTGCACATTGGCACATAAATCAAATATGCCAAACGGTGATAAATTTGTAGCCGCGCTAACTCATTTTGCAGTTGGGAAGGTATTTCCTAAAATGGAAGAAATTTTGCACAGCATGGAAGGTTTAAAATTACACGAAGAATTTACTCTAATCGGCCTAACCTACAACCACAAAACATGGGAAGACCTGCGCCGTGATGTTAAACAATACGACACCGAAAACGACTGGACACACCAACTAACCGACACCGAACTGGACGATTTTTGCAAGGGAAGCGTTGAACAACACAACAAATATTTCGCCGCGAAATTCAAGGAATACAATTTTTTGTCCTACGATGTTTCATTTGAACGGGATAAAGTCCTGATGCAAATCATAAACGACATAAAAATTAAGGTTTGAGGGGCGAGTTAAGGGCATGAAAATTTGCGTTATACATGGCAGCAACAGAAAAGGCAATACCGACGCAACGGTTGAAATAATAAAAGAGCAACTAAATCTATATGAAGAAATTGAGTATTCTGATATTTATCTGCCTAAAGATTTACCGTGTTTCTGCGCCGGTTGTTTTGCCTGTTTTGAAGGTGAATACGCAGGACAAAATTGTCCAAACAAGCAATATACTCACCCAATTTTGAAAACACTTCTTTCAAGCGATGGGATTATTGTAGCTTGTCCATGCTATGCTTTGGCGGAAACAGGGCAGATAAAAGTTTTTTTTGACCATTTCGCCTGTACATTTATCAATCACAGACCTAATGAAGAAATGTTCGACAAGATTGGCTTGGTGGTTTCAACGGGTGCTGGTGCGGGAACAGGCAGAGTCGTTAGTACAATAAGCCGAAACCTATTGTTTTGGGGTGTTAAAAGAATTATCAAATTCAGAATAAATATGTTTGCGGCCAATTGGGACGAAATGCCCGTTCAAAAACGTGATAAAGTCAAAAAATTACTCCGCCGCAAAGCAAGCCGATTTTACCGCCTTACAAAAGACAGGCGCGAAATCAGAAAGAGTATTTCCGTCCAAGCACTTCGCCGAATATTTAAGGGCTTGGTCAACAGCTACGAAGACACGCAACCCGATAAAATTTTTTGGAAATCGAAAGGCTGGATAAAATGAACTACTTAGACAAATTAAACCCAACCCAACGCGAAGCGGCGAAGCATACAGAAGGCCCGCTTCTTATTTTTGCGGGGGCGGGTTCGGGGAAAACGCGGGTGCTTACATATCGCGTTGCGCATTTAATTGAGCAGGGCGTTGACCCGTACAATATTATTGCAATTACGTTTACTAACAAAGCGGCAAAGGAAATGCGAGAACGAATCAGCGACATAACCCCGCTTGGCGAGCAAGTGTGGGTAAGCACATTTCATGCGGCGTGTACGCGGATATTACGGCGCGAAATTGACGTAATCGGTTTTGACGGCGGGTTTTCGATTTATGATACCGCCGACACTTTGCGTCTTCTTAAAGAGTGCATTAAGGAGAAGAATTTGAGCGACACGCACTATCCGCCGCGATACGTTGCGCAAATCATAAGCGCGCATAAAAACGAATTGGTTTCGCCAACGGAATATGAGCGGGGAGTTGCGGGCAGTTTCCGCGAAAGCAATATTGCGGAGGTGTACAGCCTTTATCAAAAACGGCTGAAAGACTGCAACGCGCTGGACTTCGATGATATTATTTTCCGCACGGTGGAGCTTCTCTCGCAAAACGAAGAAATCCGCTTGAAGTATCAAAACAGGTTTCGTTATGTAATGGTGGACGAGTATCAGGATACCAACCACGCGCAGTATGAGTTGGTGCGTTTGCTCTCGGGATATGCGCAGAATTTGTGCGTTGTGGGCGATGACGACCAAAGCATTTACGGCTGGCGCGGCGCAGATATCGCAAATATTCTGCGGTTCGAGAAGGACTACCCCGGTGCGAAAGTAGTCAAACTGGAACAAAATTACCGCTCCAGCAAGGTAATTTTGGACGCGGCAAACGCGGTTATTTCGCAAAACGAAGAACGCGCCGACAAACTACTTTGGACGGAGAACCAGCGGGGCGAACCAATCCGCATATACACCGCCCGCGACGAGCGCGATGAGGGCTATTTTGTTACGCAAATGATTGAACGGGGCGTTCAAGACGGGGCGCGATACGGCGACTTCGCAGTGCTGTACCGCACAAACGCGCAGTCTCGCGGAATCGAAGACCAGCTTGTTACCGCAGGGATTCCGTACCGCATTTTCAGCGGCGTGCGCTTCTACGAACACATGGAGGTCAAGGACATCTTGGCGTATTTGAAAGCCATAAATAATTCTGCGGACGAAATCGCGCATTTGCGAATAATAAACGTGCCGCGGCGCGGAATCGGACAGGCGTCACTTGACAAAATACGAATGTTCGCGGCAGAAAACGGGCTTACTTTTTCGCGGGCAATTTCGCGGGCGGGCGAAATAGACGGCTTGGGCAAAAAAGCCGCCGCCGTAACACAATTTGCAACATACTTGGAAGAATGCGCCGAATTTGCCGCACAAAATTCCGTACAAGAACTCATGCAGAAAATTCTAAATGATACCGATTATATGCTGACAATCCAAGACGGCACCCCCGAATCCGAGGAGCGCGTTGCAAACATAAATGAACTTTTGGCGAAAGCCGCCGCATTTCAAAATGAATCCGAAGACACATCACTTGCAAAATTTTTGGAAGACGTTGCCCTCGTGGCAGACATAGACAATTACACCGAAGGCGCAGACGCGGCGGCACTAATGACCCTGCACAGCGCGAAAGGTTTGGAGTTCGACACCGTTTTTCTGGTCGGCTTTGAGGAATATCTTTTCCCCACCTCCCGCGCAATAGACAGCGGCCTTCGCAAAGACATGGAAGAAGAACGCCGCCTATGCTACGTAGGTTTCACCCGCGCAAAAAAAACGCTCTACCTAACCCATGCCGTCACCCGCCGCCGCTACGACCATATCGCAAAAAACAAAACCAGCCGCTTCCTCGACGACGTTCCGCAAGACTGCATCACATCCGTTAATATGTACGGGCGGGAGAAAATAAACCGCCCCACGCAATGGGGAAGCCCCGTTGGTGATATCCCGACGAGTGAGTATAGCGTAAGCGATACTCGGCGGGATATCACCAACGGGGCGGCAGGGGCAGGNTCACAAGGAACGGCAAGTCTTCCCCCTGCACTCGCCGCTATTGCAAAGCCGTCAAGCAAGCCGCCTGAACTTACCCCAACCGCACCGGCAATGGGTTTTGCGCAGTTGAAACAGCTTGCTTCAGGGCAACCCATAAAGCAACCGCCGCCGCGACCCATCCCCACAAAAGCCGCACCGCCAAGCTATTCCGTTGGCGACAAAGTGAGCGACCCAAAATACGGGGTAGGGGAGGTAACAGACATCTCTCCCGCAGGCGCGGATTACGAAGTAACCGTTCAGTTCGTCACATCGGGGCGTAAAAAATTTATGGCAGGTTTGGCACGGTTTCGGCAGTACACGGGGCAGTAGGACTTGAACCCACAACATCCAACAGAATGCAACCGCCACTATTTATAACAAACATAACCAAAATGACGAATGTGAAGATATAGTAACATTCGTCATTTTGCTTTTTCAAGCGTGCTACACTCAGTCTGTGACCTTGTGCCAAAGAAAGTAAACCGGGAGGCAGACATGGAAGGTAAAAAAAGAAAAACGATATTTTTAGTCGATGACGACATGACAAATCTCACTATCGGCAAACGTGCATTGTCCGGCGTTTATAATGTATTCACCTTGGATTCCGGCGCAGATATGCTTGATATGTTAGAAAATTTACATCCTGATTTAATTTTGTTGGATGTTAATATGCCTGAAATGGATGGGCATGAAGCAATACAGCGGCTTAAATCCGATGCAAAAACAGCAAACATCCCCGTTATTTTCCTAACCGCATTAAATGACGAAGACATGGAATTAAAGGGGTTAAGTCTCGGGGCTATTGACTATATTACAAAACCCTTTTCCGCGCCTTTGCTTTTGAAGCGGTTGGAGGTTCATCTTTTAGTTGAGGAACAGAAAAAAGAATTAGTTGCCCAAAAGCGAGAGCTTCTTTTTCTCAATAATAATCTTGAGCAACTTGTGGAAGAAAAAACCGAAACGGTTGTGGAGCTTAAAAATGCGATTCTTTCCACAATGGCAGAGCTTGTGGAATACAGGGACGAAATTACGGGCGGGCATATTATCAGAACACAGCGGTACATAAAAGTGCTTATGGACGCTATGCGTAGCGAAGGTGCGTATGCCGCCGAGATAAACGTATTGGATGAAGAACTTGTATTGCAATCTTGCCAACTGCATGATGTCGGCAAAATTGCGGTAAAAGATGAACTGCTCAACAAGCCCGGCAAACTTACGCCGGAAGAATTTGATTCAATAAAGAACCATACTATTTTTGGCGGAAAAGTAATTGAACGGTTGAAAGAAAAAACGATGGACAGCGACTTTTTGGAGTATGCAAGAATATTTGCCATATCCCACCACGAAAAATGGGATGGCACTGGTTATCCCTACGGGCTTGCAGGGGAAGAAATCCCGCTTCTCGGCAGAATGATGGCGATAGGCGATGTTTATGATGCCCTTGTAGAACCGCGACCGTACAAGGGTGCGTTTCTTCATGAAAAAGCCGTGGAAATTATTTTGGAGGGAAAAGGCACTCATTTTGACCCTGCCCTGATAGATGTGTTTGAAAAAATCAGCACCGTGTTTGAAAAAATATCTGTAGAAGTGAAGGGGTAGCCGCTTATGTATTACATTGTAGCAAACCCCCACGCCGAGCGGGGCGGTACAATGTTTCTGTTGCCGACACTAACCGCGCATTTGGAAAACGCAGGCATTTCTTACGATACCTACATCACAACAGGGCAGGGAGATGCTTATAAAGAAACGCTGAATTTTTGCCAAAAAGCTCGGTCGCCGCAAGGGGTAATAGGAATAGGCGGGGACGGTACACTTCAAGAGGTAGCGGCAGGAATGGTCGCGGCTTTTCCTTCGGCAGATAAAATCCCCATACCACTCGGAATTCTACCTTCATCTACGGGCAGTGATTTTTCTTCGTCCTTAGAAGGCGGTAAGCACGTTGCCATGTTTAATAAAAATGTAGATGAACGATGCCGCAACTTGTTTGAATCCCTTGTTAATAAAAAATTTAGGGAAGTGGACATAGGTAC
This sequence comes from Defluviitaleaceae bacterium, assembly GCA_009788055.1. Taxonomy (GTDB): domain Bacteria; phylum Bacillota; class Clostridia; order Lachnospirales; family WQUN01; genus WQVC01. Next base: position 5,826 of record WQSG01000053.1, read on the forward strand.
GGCTAACGGAATGGCGTTTTTGAATATCGCGCACATTGGGCTGGACGTACAAATCACAAAAAACGCCACGGAGTTAAAGGAAAAATACGACCAAAAATCCTATCTTGCCGCAACATACAAAAGCATTTCCCGACACAAAAATTTTGAACTGACCCTTGAAACCTTTAACGAAGGACAGCATGAAAAAACCAACGATAAATATGTATTGCTCGCCGTTGCCAACGGTCAATATTACGGCGGCGGAATGCACATATGCCCCTCTGCCAAAATAGACGACGGCAAACTTACCCTATGCAGTGTACGGGCAATGAACCGCCTGAAATTAATGATGTTATTTCCGTTTGTATTAATGGAGAAGCATCATCTGATAAAAGACATGAGCTTTAAGGATTGCGAAAGCGTAAAAATAGCTTTGCCTCGTGATATAGACATCATGAGTTTGGACGGCAACATTTACCCCTGCGAAGGTGAAATTGAGTTTAAGATTTTACACAAGGCCTTAAATATTTTTGTATAGGAGAAATTACTGTGATTATTAAATTCATTAACAATTTATCGGTAAAAGCAAGGATTCTTATCGTGTTTATCGTTGTAATTGTCGTCACTATAGTGACTGTAGCAACAATAAGAGCGGGGCAAATAAACGCTCAAATGGATACACTGATTGAAGAACGGCTAAAGGGCAATGCCAACATGACCTTTGGGATTTTTGAAACAGTAAGAACCTCTACCCTGTGGATGCTGAATACTGCGGCAGACCATGCTTTGCAAAATTTTTCCGCAGAGGGATACTCACAAATCACGCGCTTGTACAACACTATGAATCGTGAGGAAAACGGAATTCGTTTCTATGAAAACATAGCGGTATTTGATTCTTCATTTAACATGGTTTCCGTAGCAAACCCCCACGGGGATTTGCCCGACATACTAATGTTTTACACATATTTAGAAAATCTGTCGGCAGAGCCGTGGATTTCACCGGTATTTGAAAGCACAGGAAGCGGCAGGTTGCAATTTATGTATGTGCAAGCAGTTGTATCTGACGGTGATGTTCTTGGATGGGTTGCCGTAACAAGCAATAAAATAATGTTGCAATATTTTTTAAGGGATTTTATCCAAGCATATGACAGTTTCATTAACATCGCTGACCGTTCAGGTGTAATTTTCTTTTCCAACAGACCGGAAGCGTACATGGGCAGGCACGTTAGTGACTTGGGCGTATTGGAAGCATTCGGAGAAATCCCCATGAACACTGTATTTGAACATAATTCTGCCTTAACGGGTATAGACAAAATTGCCTATGTTACTTATGACCCTTATCTGGATTGGACAATAGTTAGTTTTTTTGATGCCCATGCAGTGGAAGATACGTCACAGCTGATATTGGCATCGCTGTTGCCTACAGTTACAGGGATACTTTTTGCGGCGGGTTTGGTTGTAATTATTATCCATTATTCCCTAAAACCCTTGCAGGCGTTGGCTGAAAGCGCGAAGGAAGTTTCAAAAGGAAATATGGCAGTTACTTTCCGAGTAAACAGAAATGATGAAATAAGTCAGGTAGGCAACGCGTTTATAGAAATTGTGCGTGTTTTGAACATTCTGCGAAGTAATTTTAAAAAAGCAGAAAACGCTATGGCACGCGGGGAAACGGAATACAGTTTGCTGGACTCACGCTTAAACGGCATATATGACGAGATGTTGACAGGCACAAGCAATATTGTGGGGCATATGAAGCAAGCAACAATTGACGCAGAAAATGCATCCAAAGCAAAAAGTGACTTCCTTTCCAAAATGAGCCACGAAATACGCACACCCATGAACGCAATTATTGGAATGGCGGAGCTTATTTTGCGGGAAAATCTTTCTGCCGCCGCAAGGGAACAGGCTGTAACCATTAAACAATCCGGCGACCACCTTCTTTCAATTATCAATGATATTTTGGATTTATCAAAAGTGGAAAGCGGAAAGCTGGAGCTTGTGGAATCCGATTATCTTTTCCACTCCACCATACAAGATGTGGTAAGCATCATAAAAATGCGTATGTCAAACCCCGATGTCCGTTTTGCCGCCTATATGCAAGCGGATATTCCGTCTGCCCTTCACGGTGACGAAGTGCGCGTTCGGCAAGTGCTGTTAAATGTTCTTACAAACGCATTAAAATACACAAAATCAGGACACTTTTCTTTGGACATAACAGGACAGAGAGAAAATGAAGAAATTTACGTCCTCACAATGAAAATAAAAGACACAGGCATAGGTATAAAGCCGGAAGATATGCAAATGCTTTTTAGCGAGTTTGCTCAGTTTGACCTTGAGAAAAACCGCAATGTTGAAGGTACGGGGCTGGGTCTTTCCATAACAAATAATCTTGTAAAACTTATGGGCGGCAATATCGAAGTTAAAAGTATCTACGGTGAAGGCAGTGAATTTATCGTTACTTTGCCGCAGAGATATACAGAAAGCAAAACCGAAACACCGCAGTTTTCAGATAAAAATGTGCTTCTGTATTGTCGCACTTCGTTATGCACGGATTATATTTCACGGGCATTTAATGATTTGGCTGTTACCTACACAATCGTAAACAATAATGCCGAACTGAACAGTCATCTTGCACAGTCCGAGTGGGACTTTATTTTTGCGGAAGCTGATATGGCTTACGACGCGCACAAAATAACGGTGGAGTATAATCGAAATGCAAAAATCGTTATGCTCTCCGATTCATATGATGCATTTTACGAAGTGAGGGATAATCAAGATTATTCTTTACTTGTGATGCCCGCATACTTTATTTCAATTGTGAATGTTTTAAGCGGACGCGATGGGGATTATGTAATGGGCAGTCAAAGCACCGAACAGTTTGTTGCACCTGATGCAAGAGTTCTGATTGTTGATGATATAGAAACAAATCTGAAGGTAGGGGCGGGATTGCTCAAATTATACGGTATAACCGTTGACACCTGTTTAAGCGGAAAATCTGCAATTGAGGCCGTTTTGCAGACGGAGTATGACATGGTGCTTATGGACCACATGATGCCGGAAATGGATGGTATCGAAACCACAAAAATCATTAGAAGCCTTGGCGGCAAGCATACGGATTTACCCGTTATTGCACTAACCGCAAACGCTATTGTAGGTGCGCGGGAAATGTTTTTGGAAAATGGGTTTAATGATTTTCTTTCCAAGCCCATTGAAGTAAACAAGCTAAACAGCATTTTGGCAAAATGGATTCCGGAAGAAAAGCAACAGCCCGCAGATACTACCGCCAAAGCTGATGAAGCCTCGGAAAAACCGTTAGTAATTATAGGGGTAGATACTGTAAAAGGTATACAACGCTCAGGGGGGCTTAGGGAGTATTATATCGAAACCCTTAAAGTGTTTCGGAAAGACGGGTTAAACAAACTAACACAATTGTCTGAATGTTTAGAAAAGAATGATTTATCCCTTTTTACAACCTATGTACACGCCCTGAAATCGGCAGGTGCGAATATTGGGGCAATCAAGTTATCCGAGGATGCAAAAAATTTGGAAACCGCAGGGATTAACCAAGATGCCGAATACATTGCCAAGCATAGCACCGATTTTATGAACACGCTGACAACGCTTCTTGACGAAATCGGCAAAGTGATTTCCGATAATAACACGAACAGCAGTGAAGCTCTTGACATTGACGAGTTGAAAAATAAGCTGGTCGGTCTTAAAATGGCTATGGAAAATTTCGATTTAGATGAAATCGAAGGGATTTCCGACGGGTTGCAAATCTATACGGATTTGCCTGATATTGGTGATGCGCTAAGTTCGATATTAAAAAGCGTTTTTCTAAGCAAGTATAAACAAGCCATTGCTCAAATTGATGAAACAATCGGAGTGTGAAGATATGACAGGCGCAACCGAAATGAAAAAAATAAATTCACCATCAAAAAAGTTAACGGTGGCTGTACTCACCGTTACTCTTTTTATTTTAACCTCCTGCGCCGTTGCACCCACGGAACGCACTCGCGAACGGCCTGTGATGCCCGACCTGTCCGACAGGGTAATCACATTAGCCCCCGGCGCACCATACCGCCCATCGGTGATGCCCGAAGAAGGCGAGTGGCCAACACGCCCCCTTACGTTAATCGTTCCGTTCTTGCCCGGCGGCGACACGGATATGTATGCCAGAATGTTTGCGCCGCAGTTGGCGGAGGTACTCGGGCAGCCTGTGTATGTTATGAACATAGACGGCGGCAGCGGTACAGAGGGCGCGAAAAGAGTACGCGGGGTTATGAATGACGGGTACACCTTTCTTTTTTACCATACGGGAAATCTGTTTGCCAATGTGCTGACAGGCACAACAGAGCTTAACTACCACGATTTTGACATAGCCACAATCGCCATGCACTGCAACGCAAATATTTTTGTAGTCCGTTCCGATTTGGGAATAAACACGGCTCGGGAATTCATTTCGCACATACACGCAAACCCCGGAAGTCTTGATGTAGCAACTACCATCACAGGGTTTTCTTTCAAGCTGTTGCGCATTGCGGAAATCGCAGGGGGCTTTCAAACCAACCCCGTCCATGTAGGCGGCGGCTCTATGATGGCTCCGTCCATTTTGGCAGGGCATACGCAGGTGGGTTACAACAATATCGCGCTGTTTCTTCCGTATATAGAAAGCGGCGAAATGCTGCCCTTGTGGGTTGCCGCCAATGAACGCAACGCCCTTTTGCCCGATGTACCCACGATTGCCGAAATCGGCATACCGGATGGCTTTATAGGCCGTTCGTATTTTTTTGCGTTCCCTCGCGGCGTGGATGAAATCATTTTGCAAAGGCTATCCGATGCCGTGTTTGAAATCACCAACGACCCCGCATTTCAAGCGCAAGTGTTTGATGCCGTGGGCTTACCCACATATTTTATCCCCTTTGGTGAAGCGCAAGCCTACTTGACCGAGAAATGGAACAGCGTTCGGGGCTTGGGGGTGTATATGCGATGAAGGGCAAAAAAGTTTCTACCAAGCTGACCATGAGTTTTTCCATCGTAATTGCCCTAACCTTTTTTGTGGGGGTGGCGGGTGTAATCGGCATGGTGCAAATAAACAGGGGTAGCATGGAAATGTACGAAAGCCAATCCCAACCCCTTGCCGATTTGGGTATGGCGCGGGAATATTTCCAACGTCTGCGGGTACAGCTTAGAGATATTGTGCTTGCCAGCGGAGATTTAGAAGCACTTGCCCTAATCGAAGCCGACCTTTACAACCACGAACGGGGCTTTGTTAAAAATATAGAATCCTACAGGCAGACCATATACGACCCAGAAATACTCGAACTGTATTACGACATCATGTTTATCTTTGCCGCATATCAGCCGGGTATGCAACAAATTATCGCCAGCGCAAGGGTACACGCCCCGCCCGTGCAGATGATTTTGATGATGAATGACTTGGTAGTGCCTACGGATTTTATTATGGAAGCCCTTGATTATCTTGCATATGAAAGGGTGCGACAGGCGGCTCATGCCAATGAAGTAAATCGGATTTTGTTCAGCACCCTGTTTATTGCGATTATTGCTGTAATCGCCGTTATTCTTGCGGTGGGGATTCTTGTTACCAAAAATGTATCGGTGCTGTCCAAGCTGGAATTTAGTCGCCTTGCAGACGAAAACGCCACACTGGAAAGCCTATCCCGCATGAAAAGCGAATACCTTGCAAACATCAGCCACGAAACCAAAACGCCGCTAACGCTTGTGTCCGTGGATGTGCAACTGGTTAATGAACTCTTAACCGACGCGAAAATTGAGGGCGGCGAATGGAAGCTAAGTGCCGAAGACGGTCTACTTATCCGCGAGGCAATGGAAAGGGCGCAGAACGCGATATTGCGGGCAGGGCGTATAACCGAAAGCAATTTGCGTTTGGCATCCATGCAGGAAAACCGCGAGAAAATAACTGTCATTGATATTTCAAAGCTGGTTACAAGCAGTGCGGAAATACGCAGGGGCGTTGCCGAAAAGCAAGGCAACAGGCTTAACATAAACGTGCCCGATAATCTGCCCCGCGTGTTTGGCAACATAGACAATCTAACCCAAGTGGTAGACAATCTTTTAACCAACGCCAATAACAATACAAAGGGCGGCGACATTACAATAGCCGCAAGCGCGAACGAGAAATTTATAATTGTTACCGTCACAGACAGCGGCACGGGCATATCGCCCGACATACTGCCTTTTGTTTTTAAGCGCGGCATATCGGGTTCGGGCGGTACGGGCATAGGCTTGGCATTGTGCAGAAGCATGGTAGAAGCCCACGGCGGCGATATTTCGTTGGAAAGCGAACAGGGCAAAGGCACGGCGGTTACATTTACGTTGCCAATATATAATGCAGGGGGCGAAAAAAGCCATGAGTAATATTCTTTTGGTCGAAGACGAAATAGATATTCAAAGAGCGAATAAAATCATCTTGGAGCGACGCGGCGGCTACACGGTTCGCCTTGCCATGAACCTTGCCGAAGCGAGGCAAAGCATATCGGAATCCATGCCAAATTTAATCGTGTTGGACATTATGCTGCCCGACGGAACAGGCCTTGATTTTCTTGCGGAACTGCGAAACGACATGGGCATAAACATACCCGTGTTGCTTTTAACCGCGCTTTCCGAAACAAGCGACGAGCTGAAAGGCATACAGGCGGGCGGCGATGATTATATCACCAAGCCCTACGACAACAGGGTGTTGCTTGCCAAAATAGAACGGGCATTGCACCGTGCTTCAATAATCCCGGATACCATTACCCTTGGGAAAATCAAAATAGACACTGCATCAAACAGGGCATTTGTAAACGGCAACGATATAGATCTTACCCCGAAAGAAATTTCTCTACTTGGGCAGTTTATCCAAAACCCGGAAAAAATAATGAGCAGTGAGTATATGTACAAAAAAGTATGGGGGCAGGAAATGGGCAAAGACGACACGGCATTTAGGAAGGCAGTTTCCGGCTTGCGGACAAAACTAACCGAGCATGAAGCGGGATATACCATCACCGCATCAAAGGGCGAAGGGTATTATTTCGCGCAGGAATAAATCTAATGTGAGGATTTGCGAACATTTGGCAGTTACAACTTTTCCAAGTGCTATAATCGTACTTGTGAAAGAAGACTGCCTTTTTTTAGTGCTTGCGAGGTGATGCTAATGGACGGAACAATCTTGTTGGTAGACAACGACCCGTACCAAAACAATGCCATAAGATGCGAATTTAGCTGGCGGGAGTATTCTGTGCTTACCGCAACATCCTTTGGCGAGGCGCGGGCTATGCTTAAAAAAAGTGACCCCGACATTATCTTGATGGAGGCCGTTTTGCCCGATGGTGATGGATTTGATTTTTACAAAGAAATCCGAGGGCGAACATCTGCAAGCATCGTGTTTCTAACAGCTAAATCGGACGACACGGATATGATAAAGGGGCTTAAATTGGGAGCGGATGAGTATATCAAGAAGCCGTTTGACAAGGAAGTGATGGCGGCGCGGGTAGATGCTGTCATGCGGTGGCGCAAAAAATTGGGCAGTCGGATTCATTCTGCATATGAACCTACCGGAAGCGGGTAAGGGGATTTTACTTCAACAGTTCCATGTAAAGCATATAAAAAATCAAACCTAACAGGGGGGCTTCAAAAATGCAAAACATGAAAAAATTAATGCAACGGATTTTGGTAATCTTGAACCGCGTGAGGATTATATTCTAACGGGCTGGTTTACCGCACAATCGAACGGAACGGAAGTGACGGCAGAAACAATCATAACCGACGACAAAACCATTTTCGCCCAATGGGAAGAATATGTACCCACAGAACACGAGCTAACCGTAAACAATCCCGCCTACGACGGCACGGATTCCCAAATCGTGTTAATTGGCTACACGGTTACGCTCACCCACGGTACGCGGCACGGCTACAGATTCACAGGCTGGACGGTTAATGCGGGCGGCGTCAGCATCGTCAACAACGAATTCACCATGCCCAACAACCCAGTTGAAATTACGGCAAACTGGCTGGAAATTACCATAACGCTAACCCAAACCGAAATTAACCTAACCGACGATACCACTTTTGCCGAAACAACCATAAGCGGCACGGCAACAGGCGAAATAGAGTTGCGTTACAACGCACCCTACGGCGTAACCGTTTCGTTAGAAAACGGAGTAATAACCGTAACGGGAACGCCGCCCAATGCGGCAAACCAAGAACCTGCCATCAAGGAAAATTTCACGATACAAATTATCCGCGAAGGAGTGCAAACCGAACTTACGGTGTATGTAAACTTCTCGTCGGAATTTGCTTTCGACTGCGATTACTGCAACGACGAAGGTTGCGAAATATGCGACCCCTCGGGAGACGCACTGTACGTAAATGGCGTTAGGTTTACAAATATTTGGGATGCCGAAGACGAAATATGGTGGTTGCTTCAGGAAGAAGGCGTTGATGTAACGGTAACGGGTAAATACCATGTGACACTCTTCGGTGGTATATTTTTTGATATCCCCGAAGGCAGAACCCTTACTTGGAACGCACAACTTTCTGCCGAGCTTGCATTCGAGGCAAAAAGCGGGTTCATAGAACTGGGCGGCGGCGGCGAGTTTATACTGGGGGAAGAAGGCTTTGTTTCCATCGAAACTATAATTCACCCGGACTGGCCGAATGCCCCCGGCCACGCATGGGCGGCAATAGCAGAATGGCCGGACAATTATTATTTCCTCGGTACAAATGTTACCATCCGCATACACGGCACAGTAACCGCCTACAGCGGCGAAGGCAGCGGCGCAACGGGGGTTGTCACCTTCGGCGGCGACCTTATTGTGGACGGCGGCACAATTTACGCAAGCGGCACACAAAGTTTCGCCGTGCGAAAAAACCCGTCGGGTGACACCATAGGCGGTTTTAGCGTAATAAACAACGGCAGGGTAACAGGCGCGGTTTTCCCCGCAGATTTGGCGCAAGCACTGCCCCGCATATGGAACGCAACCGTAAACGGCTACGGCGAATTAACCGCCACCACAGGCACAGCACACCCCGACGAAAATGTAAACCTTACCATAACCGAACGCCCAAGTTACAGCCTTACGGCAGTTACCATTGCAGGAGCGGACATTGCACAAGAATCCGTTTCATACAATCTGGCCGCCCGCACGGTTGCCTTTATAATGCCAACAGGCACAGGCGCGATTGACGTAACCGTTACCCCAACATGGGCACAAATTATCTGCACACATGATTTCCCCGATACATGGACGGTACGTTTCCCCGCAACCTGTGCAACGGACGGCATAGAATACCGCCGCTGTTTGCACGATTGCGGCTACGAAGAAACCCGCCTTATTCCAAGGCCTGATTACTGCGATGATGAATACTGCGTAATTTGCAATCCGTTGCTTGCACCCGTTATCACAATTACGTCACAGCCCGCCGCATTCACAACCGTCATGCAAGGCGACATTTCCGCAAAACTCCACATTGAAGCAAGTTTCGCAACCCCCGCCGCGCTTTCTTTCGAGTGGTTCGCGGTTGCAAGCCCCGCAAGCATATCGCTAACCAGCGGCGCAAGTTTGGCAATTCCCGCCGACCTTGCCGTGGGTACGCATTACTTTTACGCAGTGGTTAGCGCAGATGGCGCAATCCCTGTAACTTCAAACCGTGCGGCGGTTACGGTACTGTCGGAAAATGCCGTAACCGTAACTTTCGACCCAAGCGGCGGCATTTTTGCAAATCCTAATGAAGCAACCCGCCATCGTGAACAGGGCGAAACATTAGGCAATCTGCCTGTTGCAATCTCTCGTTACTATAATGGCTACCGCTATCGCATTTCGGGATGGTTCACCGCCCCGAACGGCAACGGTGAACAGTGGTTCTCCGGCAATGCAGTAACCGCAAACATCACGCTGTACGCCAACTGGGTGCGTCGCCCCTTAAATTTCCAAACGGGAAGCGTGTTCCGCATTGGCGAAAACAGTCAAATAGGTGACGGGCGCGTAACAAGTGCCGACGCAACCATGATTGCAAGGTATATTGTGGGGCAGTTCGATAACACGGATGTTTTGCCAATCTGTCGCATTGCCGCCGATATTAACGGCGACGGCATAGTTGATGTAAGTGACATTACACTGTTGTCGCGCTGGCTTGCGGGTCATAACGTGCGCCACTTAATTGCACAGTAGAAGGAGATATGGACTATCGAAACACCGCCGCCGACCCCCACATATGGACTTCACCGCAGAGGGTGCGTTCGCAAATTTCCTTGAAAGAAACAACGCACCCCCCGCGCAGTGTTCGGCGCAAGCATTATTACTGCGAAAAGAAAAACGCATAGTAGCTTTCTCACCATATCGCACCCTTCCTCAAGTATTAAGTAAAGCCGAAATCAATTGAACCGCTTGCGCTCCTTCGGTGTGGCCTTCGTCATACAATGCAAGTAATTTTGCCGTGTCCGACGTTGCTCGTCCAACGGTTAGAGGAATTTGCGGGCGAATTATTATCGCTTTTTTGTCGTGTTCAAGCTGTTCGCATAATTTTAACTGACGATTGTAAATTTCGTGGCGGTTTAGAATTGCGTCAACAAGGCGTGGGTGCTTCCTGTAAAATAAATTTGCGATGCGCTTGTAGCGGAACGCTTCCTGTACATATCCTTCGTTGCGGGTTAAAACGATAACGTGAAAATTATTGCCGTCTGCAACGGATTTTTCTATGGGAATGGGCGCGCTTAATCCGCCGTCCAGAAATTTGCGGTCGCCGATTTTCACCATTTGCGATAAAAGCGGAACAGAGCAAGACGCTATCGTTGGCATGAATTCGGGGGCAAGGTCGGATTTTTCAAACCAAAAAGGTTCGCCAGTGGCACAATCGGTCGCTCCTGTAAGCAGGCGAATATTTGTGTTTTCAAAAATTTCGCTATCCCAAAAAATATGTTTTTTCGGTACGGTTCTAAAAATAAAATCGTAACCGAAAAGGGATTTGTTTCGCAAAATATTTCGCTTGCTGACATACCGTTTATCGCCTACATAATGCTTGATAATTTGACGGGTGCGCCCCTTTTGCCCCGCAACATATGTAAGCACGTTTGCGGCTCCGGCGGAAACGCCTGTAATATACGGAAACATAATCCCCGCGTCAATGAACGCATCAAAAACGCCCGCAGTGTAAAATCCGCGTGTTCCGCCTCCCTCCAACACCAACGCCGTACCTTCGGTGAGCATTGTTTTGTGGGGTATGCCTTTTATTTTCGGGTGGGTAAAATTTTTATCTTCCATACGGATGCCCCGCTCTCAATATATTTTCGGCTGACAACAGCATATCATCTATGCGCAATTATTTTCAATGCAGTAACGTTTTGAAAAAACTTTTTTATTCTTTTACGACCCGTACATATGGTTTTTCAATCACGTCAGTTATTCTTTCGCCGGGGACGATTTTTGCGATGCCGGGCGGGTAGTCGGCAATTATTTCTGCGGAAATACGGCCTGTGGCGTGTCCTGCGGGGATGGTTTCGGTTTGGGATTGTGCGGCTTGGCGCGGGGTTAGGATAATTTCGGGGAGGGTAGGGGAGGGCGCGGTTGCGGGTTTTGTGCAAGCCGTACGGCACGTTGCGCCATATTCCCGAGCGGCGGTGTTAAGCCGTGCAAAACCTTCTGCGGTATCCGCAACGGAAGTCATTGCAAGCAAGTGATTTCCCTTTGCCATTTCAAATTGCAGTTTGTATTTTTGCGCAAAAATTTCAGCGATTTCTTCCGCGCTGTCCGCGCACGTATTGGATGCAAAAAGAAGCTTTCCGTCGTCCATATCGAAAATGGCGTTTTCGCCTATTCGCTCGCGCCCGATAAGCCGCAACGTTCCCGTTTCGCCCGATAATTCCTGTCTGAAATTATCCAGCCGTGTTACATATTCTTCAAATAAATGCGGTTCGCGCCACAATTTTTCCAACATGAAATCGCAGGACGCCATCAGCATATATGAGGGGCTGGTGGTTTGCATGGCGTTGATGAAAAATTTAAGGCGCGACAAATCCACACGCGCACTGTTTGCGTGAAGCACCGCACAACCCGAAATAGCGGGAAGAGTTTTGTGCAAACTGTTTATTGAAATATCTGCGCCCAGTTGCATTGCCGATTTCGGAAATCTCTCGTGGAAAGGAAAATGCGCGCCATGGGCTTCGTCCACGATTAGAATGCCGTTTGCGGCATGAACCTTTTGCGCAATTGCGGCGATATCGGAAACAAATCCTTCGTATGTGGGGCTTACAAGAAATACAACCGCGCCCTGCGGAATGTCGTCAAAAGGTTTTGGCGAAACCCCGCCCGCAAGCCCGTCCGCCGTTATTTCGGGCATGAAATATGTAGGCTTCGCACCGCAAAAAACAAGCCCGTTGTAAAAACTTACATGGGAATTTCGTGCGGCAAAAAGGGGACGCTTTTTTTCCGCGTCCGAAAATACCGCGCACAACGCGGCGATAATTCCCGATGATGAACCGTTCACAAGAAAAAAACTCTCTTCCGCGAAAAAAAATTCGGCTATTTTTTTTTGAAAATTTTTGATAATTCCCCTTGGTGACGAAAGCACATCCATGCACGGAATTTCCGTTAAATCCAGCATATTGGAATGTGTTGGAAAAAATTTTGCGTTTCGTTTGTGGCCGGGCATATGAAAAGGATACAGCCCTCTTGTCAAGTAATCTTCAATCTCTTTGTGCATAAAATGTAATCTCCTTCGCAAATAAGGTTGCCTTTTAAATATCAGATGTTATAATGTTTTGCAATGGCTATGTTATTAGGAGCGTGGATTATATGGCGTTTGATAAAGGTGCTTTGAAGGTTTTGCTTGTTTCAACAGAAGTTAATCCGTATTCAAAATCCGGCGGGCTTGGTGACGTTGCAGGTTCGCTTCCCAAAGTGTTGCGTGACATGGGTGTTGATATGCGTGTCGCGTTGCCCAAGTACCAAACTGTTCCTCACGAACATTTGACTGATGCAAAAAAAGTTTCCGAATTTACCGTACATCTTTCTTGGCGCGCGCAAGACGCGAATGTTCTTGCGTTGGATGCCTTTGGCGACGGTGATTCGGTTTATTTTATTGAAAACGATTTCTATTTTAACCGTGAAAACTACTACGGTTACGGTGATGACTTTGAGCGGTTCGCTTTCTTCACAAAAGCCACGCTGGAAATGTTAAGCCGCATAGATTTTAAGGCAGACATAGTGCATTTTAACGACTGGCACACGGGTTTGGGCCCCACATATCTGCGCGATGTGTACAAGGGTTTTACTTATTATTCAAACATGAAAAGTCTTATCACCATTCACAACTTGCATTACCAAGGCGTTTTCGGGCGTGAAATTCTTTGGGCGGTTGGCTTAAACGACGGCTATTTTACAGGCGGCGATTTAGAATTTTACGGAAACATAAGCTATCTTAAAGGGGGCATTAAACACGCGGACGCGGTTAGCACCGTAAGCGAAACTTATGCCCATGAAATTCAAACCCCCGCATACGGCTACGGAATGGACGGGCTTTTGCGCGACCGTGCCGCCGCCACAGGACAAATTTACGGTATCACAAACGGCATTGATATCGAAAGCAATAACCCCGAAACAGACCCTCGCATTTTTGTAAACTTCGATACCAAATCCATAGAAAAAAAGCGCATGAACAAATACCGCCTGCAAGAAGAACTGGGGCTTCCCGTGGGTAAAATGCCCATGTTAAGCATGATAACACGCCTTGTAGAGCAAAAGGGTTTTGACATCCTTTCCATAATAATGGACGAACTTCTTTCCATGGACGTGCAGCTTGTTATCCTTGGCACGGGCGAAGGCCGTTACGAAAATATGTTCCGTCACTACGCATGGCGTTACCCCGACAAAGTTAGTGCGAACATCAAATTCAACGGCGATTTGGCACAGCAAATTTACGCCGCGTCCGACATTTTCATGATGCCTTCCGTTTACGAACCCTGCGGGCTGGGTCAGCTTTTTGCAATGCGCTACGGAACAGTTCCGCTGGTTCGCAAAACAGGCGGCCTTGCAGACACCGTAACCCATTTCGACCCCAAAACGCGCAAGGGCAACGGCTTCCTCTTTGAAGACTGCGTTGCCAGCGGCCTAATGTGGGCAATCCGTCAAGCCGTAGATTGCTACCACTCCCCCGACTGGAACACCGTCGTCAAAAACGCAATGACAGGCGACTACTCTTGGCAAAGTGCCGCTAAGGAGTATGTTGATATGTATGAAAAAATAAAGGGATAAGTTCTCGGGGTTCCACCCCGAACCCCGGAAACTTTTGAAAAAGTTTCATCAAAACTTTAACGAAAAACCCGCCGCGAATTTTCGCGGCGGGTTTTTGAGTTACGTTGGATAGTTTATCGCCAGTCAAAATTTAAAGTTTTTGTTCAAACTTTTTTCAAAAAGTTTGCGGGGTTCGGGGAAATGAAGTGAGCGAAGCGAACGGCACTGCCCCGAGAACTTACGATAATGACTATGACGCCAAGGCGGCGTTGCGGAGTTTTCGGACAGGTCTATTTTATGAAAGCCCTTCAAACCCCGTTTGCCGCAGTGATTCGTAAAGCACGATGCCAACCGCGACCGAAAGGTTAAGCGAGCGTTCTTCGCCTGTCATGGGAATGCGAATGATTTGTTGCGGGAATCTTTGCAAAATTTCTTGCGGCAGACCTACGGTTTCACTTCCGAAAATCAAATAATCATAGGGTTCAAATTTTATATCCGAATACAATTTTCCGCCCGATGTTTCCACAAAAAAGAAGCGTGGACGCGGAGAATTTTCTTTTGCCGCCGCTTCAAACGCTTCAAAATTATCATGTTCACTCACATTTATTTTATGCCAATAATCCAGCCCCGACCGTTTCAGCGATTTTTCATCCAAAAAAAAGCCATACGGTCTAATCAGGTGCAAGCCGCTTCCCGTCATCAAACACGTGCGCCCAATCGCGCCCGTATTGTGCGGGATTTCCGGCTGGTGCAAAACAACATTCATCGCTTCCGTCCCCTTAAAAATTCCTCCGCAGACATTCTTTTTTTGCCCGCCGCTTGTACTTCTATCGCTTTAATCGCGCCATCGGATGTTTTGAAGATTAAGTTCGTGGGGACTCCGTCCCCACG
>WQSG01000054.1 GCA_009788055.1 Defluviitaleaceae bacterium
TGCTTCTTGCGTGTTCATGTGTTTCCTCCCTAGCGATATGTCACTAATGTTATGCGAAACATAAACTCAAAATTAGTGACGCTTCACTAAAAAAGGGAAATATGCTATCCTGTAGACATTACTAATAAAATCGGGGAGCGCATATGAACAGCAAAAAATGCACCTGTTGCTTCAGCGGGCACAGAAAACTATCACGCAAAAAAACGGAGACGATAATTAAGCGTGTACATGACGAAATAGACAACCTAATCCAAAAGGGCGTAACAGATTTCATATGCGGCGGGGCGATTGGCTTCGACCAGATTTGTGCGGATGCGATTGCGCTGAAAAAACAAGACGGCGCAAACGTCCGTCTTATATTCGCTTTGCCGTGCCGCAATCAAGACGAAAAATGGACATCCAAGCAAAAGCAAAAGTACCGTTCCCTACTAAACGAAGCGGACGAAATCATATATGTATCGGAAGAATACACGCCCGATTGCATGAAAGCGCGTAATATTTACATGGTGGATAATTCTGCGTATTGCATCTGCACGTTAATCAACCCGTTCAGCGGAACGGGGCAAACAATACGCTACGCAGAAAAACAGAAATTACACATCATAAACATAGCGTGAAATAGAATTGTAACATTCAAACTTTTGGCGTATAATGGGATTATGGCTTAAATGGCTGTAATCCTATTTTTTTAAGGAAGATGTACATGACAGAAAAACTTGACGCAATCTTAAAAAGTGGCGGAGAAAAAATAGCGGCGGCAAAAACCGTTGCGGAATTGCAAGATGTAAAAGCGTCTTTGATAGGCAAGCAAGGTGCGCTTACGGAAATTTTAAAGGAAGTGCCAAAAATGGACGCGGCAGTGCGCCCCGAAATGGGACGAGCCGCCAATCAGATAAAGCAACAGCTAACGGCTTTGCTGGAAGCCCGCGTGGAGGAAATTCAGCTTAAAGCGTCGGAAATTTCGCCGGACTTCGACTTTACCGTGCCGGGCATTCACCCGCAAAACGGGGCATTCGGCGGGCTTCATCCCATCACGCAAATGTGTTACGACCTTAACGACACATTTCGCTCTATGGGTTTTGAAATTTTTAGCGAAAACGATATTTCAAGCGAACTTTACGCTTTTGACAATCTAAACTTTCCCGCAGAACACCCCGCGCGGGAAAGCATGGACACGTACTGGCTGGAAGGTCACGACAGCGGCGAGGGCGGAAAACGCCTGTGTCTGCGCCCTCACCTTACGGGCGCGAGCGTTCGTTTTATGCAGACGCACAAGCCGCCGTATCGCTTTGTGTACCCCGGTCGCGTGTACCGCAACGAGGAAACAGACGCAAGGCACGAACGCGCTTTCTTCCAATACGAAGCACTAATTGTAGACCGCGAATTTCCATTTTCCGCAGGTACAATCCTAATCAAATCCATCCTCTCCAAAGTATTCGGGCGCGATGTTCCCGTTCGTATGCGCGTCGGCTTTTTCCCCTTCGTAGAGCCCGGTTTTGAAATCGACATGGGCTGTTTAGTTTGCGAAGGAAAAGGCTGTTCCGTATGCAAACACGTTGGCTGGATTGAAATAATGCCGGGCGGCTCGCCCCACCCCAACGTCCTTCGCGCCGCCGGCCTAGACCCCGCCGAATACACAGGCTTCTACGTAAACATCGGCCTTGACCGTCTCGTAATGATGCGCAGCGGCATTGACGATGTACGCCTTTTCCACAGCGGCGATTTGCGATTTTTGGAACAATTTGCTTAATATAAATTCTCGGGGACTCCGTCCCCGAACCCCTGCGAACTTTTTTGAAAAAAAGTTCGACAAAAAACTTTGACCTGAAAACCGCGTACGCGGTTTTCAAAGATAGGGTCAAGGGATATGGCCCGGCGAAAGCCGGCGGCTCGAAGAGCCGTTCCCGCCGAAGGCGGGAAGCCTTCCCGTCCCCTTGCAGGGGTGTGGGGACGGAGTCCCCACGAACTTGTTTTATAAAGGAGAAAAATTATGAAATTATCATTGAATTGGATAAAGGAATATGTTGATATTCCCGCTGAATATGAGCTTTCTAAAATTGCGTATGACTTGACAATGGCAACGGTTGAGGTTGAGGGCTGGGAAGACATTGAGAAGAATTTTGACAAGATAATTGTGGGGGAAGTGCTGGGGTTGGATAAGCACCCCAACGCGGATAAATTGACGCTGTGCCAAGTGAATATTGGTGGCGGCGAGGTAAAGGAAATTGTGTGCGGCGGAAGCAACTTGCGCGTGGGCATGAAAGTTGCAGTTTCCGCGCCCGGCGCAATGGTAAGATGGCACGGGGAAGGCGATTTAATCGAAATAAAAAAATCGAAGGTGCGTGGCGTGGAGTCGTTTGGAATGATTTGCGCGTCATCGGAGATTGGACTGTTCGACCTGTTCCCGTATACGGAGGAAGCCACAATTTGCGACCTTTCCGCGTTTGACTCACCTGCGGGTACAAATGTCGCGGTTGCGTTGGGAATCAACGACGTTATTCTGGAAATCGACAATAAGTCGCTTACGAACAGGCCTGATTTGTGGGGGCATTACGGCATTGCGCGGGAGCTTTCGGCATTTTACGGATTGCCGCTGAAGGAGATAGCTCCGTGCGAAATTTCCGCACCCGAAATGGAAATCACGCTGGAAGATGCTGCGCGTTCGCCGCGATATATCGGCGTAAAAATTGAGGGGCTTGCGGTTAAACCGTCCCCGTTTGAAATTCAAACGCGGTTGTGGCGGGTTGGACTTCGCCCCATAAACGCGATTGTGGATATCACCAACTATGTAATGCTTGCAACGGGTCAGCCGACCCACGCCTTTGACTCGGACAAAATTGCGGGGCATATCACGGTGCGCCGCGCAAAAGACGGCGAAAAGTTGCTTCTTTTGGACGACAAAGAGCTAACACTAACCCCCGAAGATTTGGTAATCGCGGACGATAAAGGCTCTGTGGGGCTTGCGGGCGTGATGGGCGGCAAGCGGGATTCCGTTTTGCCCGAAACGAATAAAATCATTTTGGAAATCGCTAATTTTGAACCAATCGGCATACGCCGCACCGCCTCCCGCTACGATGCCCGCACAGACGCGGCAACGCGCTACGAAAAAGGCATAGACCCCCAACGGGTGGATATCGCGCTGGCAGTCGGAATGCAACTTTTTGCGCAAATTTATCCCGAAAATAAAGTAACAGGCTACCGCGACAATTTTCCGCAAAAACTTGAGCGCAAAGAGGTTATTATTTTGCTGGACGCGCTTGCAAGCCGCTTGGGCAAACGCTTGCCCAACGCGGAAATGCAGCGCACACTGGAACTTTTGGGCTTTAGCGTAGAGTTTGCCCAAACCGAAAAAGGCGAAATAATGAAGGCTCTTGCGCCAACGTGGCGTTCCACGGGCGATATTTCCATCCCCGACGACATAATGGAAGAACTTGCGCGTATGCACGGCTACGAAAATTTTGAAGCCGCGCCGATTGTAACATCTTTCACAAATGCGATTAATCAGCCCATGGTAAGCCTTGACCGCAACATCCGCGAGTTTTTGGCGTTCCGTTGCGGAATGCGCGAGGTGTTTACGTACCCGTGGGTCAAGGACGAATTTATCAACGCAATCCTCGGCGGCAGTAACGGATTGCACTCGCTTTCCGCGCCTCCCGCGCCTGATGAAAAATTCTTGCGCCCGTCACTTTTGCCCAATATCTGCAAGGCGGTTGCGGGCAATGTGCGGTATTTTAACGAGTTCTCCATTTTTGAATCCGCGCAGGTTTTCTTGTCTGGCGAGTTTGTAAGCGACTACGATAAGCGCGAGGCGTTGCCCGTTCAGCGCAGGAATATCGCGGGCGCGATTGTTGGCGGTGCGGAAGATGTAACCGCGCTTTTCCGCCGCGCCAAGGGTGTGCTGGAAGCATTACCGCGCCAAGTTCACATTGAAAATTATTCCTTTGAACGTATCGAAAAACCATTCTACGCAGATGAAACCGTTTGGCTGAATATTGTTTTCGGCGGTAAAGTGATAGGTAATCTCGCGCTTCTTTCCAAGAAAGCCGCCCTTGCTTGCGGCATAAAAAACAACGCCGTAATGCTTTTCGAGCTGGACATTGACGCATTGCAACCATTCACCTCCCGCGATAACAAATTTACGCACCTGCCCGCGTTCCCCCTAAACGAATACGACCTTTCCCTGCTCTTCGACTCCTCCACCAAATGGGCAGAAATTTACGACGCAATCACTGCAAAAAAAGGCGACCTTTTCCGCGGCGTCTCCTTCGTAGACGAATACCGCGGCAAGCAAATTCCCGAAGGCAAAAAATCCGTTACCTTCCGCCTTCTTCTCGGCTCTCACGAAAAAACCCTAAACTCCTCCGAAATTGAAAACTTCGCAAACTCCGTCACAAAACGCCTGTCCAAACAACTGGGCGCAGAGACACGGGCGCAATGATAAAAAAGACCTTGGTGGCTCTGCCCCCAAACCCCCGCAAGGGACTGTGTCCCTTGACCCTATTTTGCTACCGCAGAAATATCCCACATCCTGCGTATCCGAACCCGCGCAAAGCGCGGGTTCAAGTTAAAGTTTTTTGCCCCACTTTTTTTCAAAAAAGTGGGTGGGGTTTGGGGCAACGCCCCAAGGTTTTTCCCCGTTAGAAAGGTTGTTTAAACATGAACCTTCTATACCTACTGCCGGGCGCGTTTTTCGCGCCTGTGATACATGAGTTTGTAAAGGCGCGGGTGTCTGCAAAATTGGGCGACCTTACCCCCGCAAAAAACGGTTTTATTACATGGAATCCGTTTCGGTTTTTCGAGCCGATTGGCTTCTTTTTGATGCTGTTTTTTCAAGTGGGGTGGGGGCAACCGGTAACAACTTCGCCGTTTTATTACAGGGATAAGCGCAAAGGAATAATACTTACGTACACCGCGCCCATGGTTGCAAATTTGCTTGTTGGTATGGTGGCTATTTTTCTTGCAAACAATGTGCTGGCGGGGCTGGTGCCGTGGCAGGCGAATCTAGTGTTACTGCACTTTGGCACGCTTAATATACGGCTTGCGGCATTCAATTTGATTCCTGTTTTCCCGATGGCGGCTAATAAGTTGCTACACCTTTTTGTTTCGCCCGAGACTTCTATGCGGCTTAATCATTACGAAAAACCTTTGCAAATTTTGCTGTTCCTGTTGCTTGTGTTCAACGTGGTGGAAATGGTTGTAGGGCCTATTTCCATGATTTTCATAAGGGCGGTTTGGTAGAAAAATGGATGTTCGTTTAGAAAAATATGAAGGGCCGCTGGACTTGCTTCTGCGGCTTATTCAGCGTGCAGAGATAAACATTTACGACATTCCGATTTCGCAAATAACGGCAGAATACATGGCAGTAATCGCAACCCTACCGCCGGACATGGAGCAAATGAGTGAGTTTTTGGTGATGGCGGCAACGCTGTTGGAAATCAAATCGAAAATGCTTTTGCCTCGCCCCAAGCCCGAAAACGACGAACCCGAAGAAGACCCCCGCGAAGCCCTAACGCGCCAGCTTGTGGCATACCAACACGCGCAGGAACTGGCAGAGCAACTATCCGTGCTAACCCCCGTCGGCGAACGCCTAACAAGCGAGGGCGACAAAGAAGCCCTGCAAATTCTAACAGGAAGCCGCCACGCCAACCCGCTGGACGAGTTAATCCCCGCGACCCAACTGGCAGAAATCTTCGCAGACATAATGCGCCGCGCCGCAGAAAAAATAGACACCGTCCGCGCAGGCTACGGCGAAATGCAAAAAGAAAAATTCACCATAACAGAAAAAGTGAGCTTCATGCGCAAAATGCTACACCAACAAGGACGCTTGCGCCTGTCCGCCCTTTTCACAAACTGCGTCTCCCGCCACGAAATGATTGTAACCTTCCTCGCCCTCCTTGAAATGGTACGCCGAGGAATGGTCTGCGCCACCCAGCAAACAAATTTCGGGGATGTAGAACTACTCCCGTCAACCGCAGGGACAGCGTGATGAGGGGACGGTTCATCCTCCATTAATATCTGATGTAGAATCACTTTAGAATTTGAAGCGTTGGGTGACAACGGGAACGTGCGTTTAAATCCATAAAAAATCAGGAGGTTTACAATGGGAATTTTTGATTTGTTTCAGCGCGGTAAAGGCGTACCGACGAATATGGCGGCGGATTTCCCGTACCCGTTCGGCTATAAAATTTGTTGGTACGCAATTAAGAACGAAACGGCGGAGGCTATAATTGAAAAATTGAAATTTAAAGTTGTCTCGGAATCGAATTGGGAAACAGGAATTAAAAATGTTTATGAATCAGAAAAGCACCTGTTTGTTTCTCCTCCCGTTAATGGCTATGTTTTGGTTGTAAACGTTCACCCTGATGAAAACGCCGTAAAAAAGCATTCTTTGCTTTTCAAAGAACTTCAATATTTCGCTACACACCGCGTAATTGAATATAATGCATGGGCTAAATTTTGTGACGGAAAGATAATTCGCGGTTATGGCTACACCGGCGAAAGCGGCGAAGTTACATGGTGCGAAGGAAATGTAACGCAAGAAGAAATAAATTTAGGGTTTGAAAAATTCCCCGCAAACACCGAAGAACTGTGTTCCGATGACTTTGATTATGAAAATTTGCCCGATGAAGAAAGTGTACTTGCAATTGCTAAAGCATGGGGCGTTGATGTGGCGTTTGAAGATGACGGGTACGAAAAAGGCACAGGGTTTTTATGCGAGTTTATGTAGGTGTTTAAGCTACGTGACAAGGGGATGGTTCACCCGTTTTGCGGGTAGAGAATCTGTTTCGATACCGTCCCCTTGTCACCCTTGTGTTAAAAACTGCCCGTTGTTTCTTCCTCGTCCATATCAACCCATAAGTTATAGCGTTTGGTGGTAAATTTTAAAACGCAATAATTTGGGTCATCAACGCCCTCGGGGAAATGTTCTTCAAGCCCTTGATACCATGTTTCTTTTTTCAATGCAGTGTCGGTTACTACCTCAATATCCCCAACGAGAGTGATGTTGTAGTATTTTCCGCTTTCATAATCATCATCGAAAATGCACACGGAAGCGCGGCCATTCTCTTTTGCGCGCTTTGCTTTGTTTGAATCAAGAGAACCGCCAAAGGTAATTTGACGAATACCATCGGCTCTTGAAATGGACAGCGTAGAAGTGGTGGGATATCCTTCGTGGTCTAACAACGATAACGCGACACCAACTCCCATATTTACCGCCGCTGTCTTGCTTTGGATAATTTCCTCCGATTTAGAAATTGCTTTTTGGCTCATGTTCAATCCATCCTTCATTTTGATTTTCAACTATTATATCACGTCAAACATACAAAAACGCCCCCTGCATCAAACTGGGGGGCGTTTTTGGTATATCGCAAATTTTTTACTTCCGTGTTGCAAGTACGTCCAGTGCGTTCATTATTGGGGCGGGCATTTTGATTCCCATGTTGCCCATGTTTTCCATTATGCTTATTAGTTCGTTTACGCAAAAAGCGATTATTGCGGCGTCGCGGGTGAGTGTTCCCGTGCCGATTAACGCGTCAAGATGAACGGCAACGATGATAAGCATAAGACAGCAACCTTTTTTAAAAAAGCCTTGAATGCCTGCACGGCTGGAAAGCCGACCGCTTTCGGTTTTGGTGGAACATCTAAAGACTACCGCCGAAATTATGCCGGAAATCATATCCACCGCCATGAGTAGCAAAAGTGTTTGCAAAAGCATATCAAAGCCGCCGAACGCAATGCCCAATATGCTTGCCGCAAGCCCTGCCGCAGTAACTGCGCAAAACCTTGCAAAAAAATAATACATAGCTCTAACCTCCTTCCTTTAATAAGTAATCAACACTGCAACCGTGGAACAACTGCGACAGGGCACGCAGTTTGTCGGCGGGAATTGCGCGTTTGCGATGAATCCAGTCGTCTAAAATGGTAGTGTCAATGGCAAGATGACGCGCCATTGCGGCTTTGCTCATTCGACGGCGGACCCGTTCTACTTCGATATTGATAAACATATGTTCCCCTCCTCGGTTCTCCGATTGCTTGTCTATGTCAAAATTATTACACATACAGTGTATTGCGTCAAGAAAAAACGAACAAAAATTCGTTGCTCCTTGCGGGAAAATATCGCGCCGAAATTTCTCTAAGAAATTTTCCTGCGAAATAGTTGCAAAAACCACGCGTCTGTTGTACACTCTCACAAGCGAACATATGTATTATTTTAAAGAGGGGGTGTTCCTGTGATAGCCGAAAGACTCCGCTTGCTTCGCAGGGAAAAATCAATGAGCAAGCGCGACCTTGTTTCGCGTTTGCCGCTTAATTACAGCACTTACGCCAATTACGAGTCCGGGTTTCGCGAACCTAACTCTGAAGTTTTACAGCTTTTGGCGCGTTACTACAATGTGAGCCTTGACTATCTTTTGGGCGTTAGCGAAAACCGAAAGAAAGCCGAAGAAATAGCCATTTTAAACGAAGACGAAAACGACCATATAATGAAATACCGCCAGTTGGACAACCACGGGCGCGAAGTTGTAGACATCATTTTGCAAAAAGAAGTAGAGCGTGTAAGTTTTTTAACTACACGAATCGAAACAGTAAAAAAGCCATTGGTAGACGACAGATGGATTGTGCTAAAGGTTTACAACCAACGCGCAAGCGCAGGGCTTGGCAGTTACCTTAGCGACGACAGCGACAGCGATTACGAAGAAATGCACTTCGCCGCAAACCAAGTTAGCGAACGTGCAGATTTTTGCGTGCGCATAAAGGGCGAAAGCATGGAGCCGAAAATAAACGACGGCGATATAGTTTTTGTGAAGGCCGTGCCCAAGGTAGACCCCGACAACGTAGGCATCTTCGTCTATGACGGCGAGGCCTACTGCAAACGCCTTCGCATAGACCAAACCAAGGGCGCAGTAATCCTAGAATCCCTAAACAAATCCTTCGCGCCAAAACACATCACCCAGCCCGATGCCCTTCGCACCGTCGGCCTTGTAATAGGAATCGCGGAATGAGGCATAATAAATTTTAATGATAAGGTCGCGGGGTGTTTCCCCCGCACCCCACGAACTTTTTTGAAAAAAAGTTAGACAAAAAACTTTAACATGGACTAGTGTACTACGCTGTATTCTAAAGCTAAAACCGTGCGTAAGCACGGTTTTAAGTTAAAGTTTTGATGAAACTTTTTCAAAAGTTTTCGGGGTTCGGGGCAGAGCCCCGAGGTTTTTTATAAATTTAGGTGAATCGTGTGTGGAAATTTTTTATATTTTTGTTCAATCTTGTTGTGAAATGTAGCCGAGAGCAGATATTAGAGCGAGCGGCATCGCTTACGCTTAGGGTGCTGTTGGCTTTTTTTCCGTTTATAGTCTTTTTGATGTCGCTTATGGGCTTTTTGGAGCTGGACAGTGATGCGATTTTGGAGGGGCTTTATCAGGCGTTGCCCACCGATATTTCGGAGCTTGTGGCGGGCTTTGTTGTAGAGCTTGCGGAAACACGCAGTGCAGGTGTGTTGTCGGCGGCGTTGTTTTTTAGTGTTTATAATACTACAAATGGTTTTAGGGCAATTATTCGGGCAACGAATGCGGCATACGGCGTGAAAGAGCGGCGCGGAATTGTTATGCAGGTGTGGCTTAGTTTCGCGCTGATGATGCTGTTTTCTGCCGCGCTTATCGTTATGCTTGGGGTGTTGGTTTTTGGGCGGCAGGTTTTGGCTTTGGTTATTCCGCAGGGTTCGGAACTTATGTATGCGGTGATTAGCGGGCTTACGGCGTTGCTCGCGCTGTTTGCTTTCACCGCGTATATTTACAAATTGGCTTGCGCAAAGCCCTTGCCCCTTAAACATATTTTACCGGGTGCGGCGGTTACGGTGCTTGCGTGGGCGGTTACGAGTGGGCTGTTCGGTTTTATTACGCAAAATTTTATGCAATTGCCCGCGATTTACGGCAGTATAGCGGGTGTTTTCTTGCTTATTCTTTGGCTTAATGCCGTGTCCACAATTTTGCTTGCAGGCAACGAAATTAACGCGATGTTGAGTGAATTTTAAGCATTCGGCGCGGACGGCAAAGGGATATCAAGTTAGGCAATTCAAAAACGCTGTCGGTATTTACTTATGGCGGCTGAAAAAAATTCATAATACATAAAACCAACGACATAATTTCTGCAACTATATAAGTAGAAGTAAAAAACGTGTGGGGAGTTGGGGCATGAAAACAAATGCTTACCTTGTAACGCAGGCAAAAAAGGGGGATGAATCTGCGTTTGCGGAAATTTTTAACGCTTATCATAACAGGGTGTATTACTTTGCGTTAAATCACGTTAAGACTCCGCAGGATGCCGAGGATATTGTTCAAAATACCTTTACGGAGGTATTTAAGTCTATAAACGCGCTTGCGAACGAGGGTGCGTTTAAGTCATGGCTTTACACTATAATGCAAAGGCAGATTGCTATGATGTATAGAAAAAACGAGACCAGAATTGACACACAGGATGAAAATTTTGACGAAGCAACAGAAGTGGCGGAAGAAAACGGCGAGTTTTTGCCCGACAGCATTTTTGAGTCTGACGAGATGAAAACGGCTGTTATGGATGTGATTGAGGTTTTGCCGTATGCGCAAAAAACCGCAGTGATGTTCTACTACTTTGAAGAAATGGGCGTAAAGGACATTGCGGAAATTCAGGCGTGTTCGGTTGGCACGGTGAAGAGCCGTTTAAACTATGCGCGGTGCGCTATTCGGGCGGAAATTGAAAAATGGCGCGAAAACGGAAACTATGTGCTTTCTGCCGCGCCCGTGCCTATTTTGACGCTGTTGCTTCGCGAAATTGCAGACAAAAATTGTATGGCGCAAAGCGCGGCGGCAAAAGCCTTTGAAGCGGCTTGTGTTGGCGCGGGGGTTGTGGCGGCGGGCGGCGCGGCGGCAACCGGTGCGGCGACCGGCGGTGCGGCAAGCGCGGCGGGAACAGCGGCAACTGCGGGCAGTGCGGGGGGCGCGGTCTCCGGCACTGCCATTGTTGCCACGGCGGCGGGCGCGATTTCTACCAAGATAATTGCGTGTTGCATTGCGCTGTGTATGGCGGTTACGGGCGCGATTTTTATTCCGCCGCTTATTTTGGAAACCGCCCACGATTATTATGCTCCCGTTGCGGCGTTCCTTGCGGAAGAAGACGCGCTTGAAGAACATGAATATGCGGCGCAATCTTCAGAAGTTTTGCAAGCTACCGATGATTTGAGCGAACGGTACGAAACCCCCGACATCTGTTTTGCGGCGGAAGAAATAACGGCTACCCCGCAAGGAACATCAGACGAAACGCGGCGTACAGCCCCGCATGAAGAACCGCAAGACGCACCGCAAGATGCACCTCAAACCACACAACGAAACCGCGCAACCGCCACCGAAACAGAAGAACCCACACGCGGCGGGCAGGGCGGCGGACGCGGAAGCGAGGGCGGCGATAGCGGCAACAGCGGCGCAATCGAGGGCATTGTTGCAGGATACGCAATTGAAAATGGCGGCGAAATCGCAACCCTCATATATGAAGCGGAATATCTTGCCGCAACGGAGGAAGAAATCGCAGAGTATGCCGCAGATTACGAATTAGAATACGAATCGCAATTAGCGGAGGACTACGCTACGGATTACGCGCAAGAAAACGCGGAAGCCGCACAAGATTCTGTTGAGACGTTTGCCGCAAACAGCGGCGGCGGGAATTCACAGGGCGGCAACTCCCAAGGCGGCGGTCAAGGCGGGGGAGGAAATTCGCAGGGCGGCGGAAATTCCCAAGGAAATAACAACCAAAGCAACAACAATCAGGGCGGAAACAACCAAGGAAACGACAACGACCAAGGCAACAGCCCGCAACCAACTCCAACGCCACAACCCACACCGCAACCTACACCAGAACCAACGCCACAACCCACACCGCAACCTACACCAGAACCCACACCTGAACCAACGCCACAGCCAACTCCAGAACCCACTCCGCAACCAACCCCAACCCCTTATCCCCCCGAATTTTCCACACGGGCGGTGCGAATCTCCGGGTGGTCAACAATCCCGAACAACGAAATAATTTCTGTAGCATCTCTTGAAAGATTCAGCGCGTTTTTGCAATCCATCTGGGTGGTAACAACGCCCGACTGGTTATGCGGCATAGAAATGCGCGAGCGTTACACCGCCGAATTTTTCGCGGAAGGTTACTTCGTGGCGTTCACGCAAACCTTCTGCCAAAGCCGACCGCGCCGCGTGGGCGAGGTTAGCGAAACAGGCGAGATTGCAATGCACCTTCTCACTTTTTGCGATAACAAGGCACTCCCCGAACCCATTTTCACCTACCTGTTCATAGTGGAATTGCCGCACGGTTTTGAACCAACCGACCAATTCCGCGTAACGGAACAAACCATCCGCGACCCCGATTGGAACTGCGGTTTCTCCTGTTGCGAGGAATGCAACCCCAACACGCAACCGCCAAACTTCAACGTGCGCGGCTTCATCATTTGCTGTTGCGACGAGCATCTGCAAAACAGATTCTTTACGATAACAACCGTTGCGGAATTTGAAGAATTTATCTTCTCCGCGCAGTCGGGGAATATGCCGTTCGCGCCCGGCCGCCTGCAAGAATTACGCGACCTCTATAATGAAGCGTTTTTCGCAGAAAATTACTTTGTGGCGTTTGCGTACTTCTTCTCGGGAGGATATACGCGGCGCGTTAGTGAAGTGCGCGTAAACGGGCAGATTGTTGTGCAAGGCTCTATCAAGTGCGGGTATATCGAAATCACCACGGAAACACGGCGCGAAATGTTCCTTGTAGAATTGCCCCGCGATTTCCGCCCGCAAATGTTCTCGCTGACTACCGAAATGGTGCGCGATTACAGCGCAAGGTGTCTCAACGCACGCTGTGAAGTTTGCAACCCAAGCGGTCTTACCGACTTCGTTTTAACAATCTCGGCAGAAGAAACAACCATTCGACAAGGCGAAAATTTTACGGTAAATGCGATGCTTCAAAACAACCGCGACAGAGCGGCAAACTTTAGCATAGGCGACCGTAACGGTCTTATGATGCCCGTAATCGACGGCTGGAACGTGTTTACGGAAAATAATAATGCCGCCCCGTTGCCCCCAACCCGAAACGCAAGCATTGAAGCGGGCGGCGTTCTTCTTAACGATAATATTTTCAATATGCACAACTTGAGCGCGCCGTGGGAAATTGGGCGAACCCTTCCCGTCGGCACACACGAACTGCGTTTCCGCACAGTGCCTGCCCCCGGTTTGATTTCCGCACAAACCGAGCTGTGGTCAAATACCATCACGCTAACGGTTCTGCCCGCCGAGACGAAAGTTCCCGTGTATTTTGAAGCAACGGGCGGCAATGTTTCGGCAAGTGTTAGCGGCACTGAAATAGCAAGCGGCGACAAAGTACCTGTTGGCAGCACGGTAATGTTTAGCGTAGTTGCAAACATTGGCTACGGCCGACACGCCCAACCCACAATAACAGGCGGCGTGTTGCAATCCGGTCCAAGCAACAATTTCTCGCAGTTCTTCCATGCCGATGTAACAGACGAAACAATGCGCGTAACCTTCACATTCCAACCCCCATACGGCGACTTTGAGTTGGTGGTTCGTCCGCAAACAATTACAATGCTACCCGGCATAGTGCGCATTCAACAGGGCGAAATGTTAAACGTGAATGTGGAACTGCGAAACCTTACAAACTACGACCGCGAGATTGCATCTCGCAGTTAAAGGGCTTGCGCTCATAGACCTTTTCTGACGCCTATAAAACCAACCATAATTAGAGAGCGCGTGTGGAATTTTTAGCCACACGCGCTTTTTTGTGTTATAATGGAAAAAACAGTGAGATGTAGTAGGGATTGGGCGAGGGGCTTGCATGAAGGTATCTGAATTTATACGTCAACTAAAAAAGCAAGGCATTGAATTTGAAGAACACAGCAAAAAACATGATAAATATGTAAACCCGAAAAGAGGTTTTTAAATGGAATACGTATATCCTGCAATTTTCAGACCTGAAGAAGAAGGGGGATTTTGCGTAATATTTCCCGATATCAGGCGAGGGGCAACGCAGGGCGATGATATGGCAGACGCAGTAGAAATGGCAGAAGACTCCCTTTGCGCGGTGCTTTACGACATTGAGGAAGAAAAAGCGGAAATCCCTGCACCCAGCGACACAAACGCAATTGACTCACTGCCGAACGATACCATAATCTTAATCTCCGCCGACACAAACGAATATCGCAGCTTCAAGGAAAATAGAGCAATACGCCAAAGCGCGTAGCGGGAATATGTTATGGTACGGAAGATAAAACATTTTGAGTGGGATACGGACAAGAACAAAGCAAATTTGCAAAAACATGGTGTAACCTTCAGGGAAGCAGAGAGCGTGTTTTACGACAAATACGCCGTTGTTGCAGATGATGACGAGCATTCCAAAGATGAAGATAGGTTTGTAATTGTAGGCAATAGTAAAAAATCCAGAATATTACTTGCTTGTTACTGTGTTCGGAATGGTGATACAGTACGAATAATATCTGCGAGAAAAGCAACCGAATCGGAAATTGATTGGTACAAGGAGGGTCGGCAATGAAAGATAACTATGATTTTTCAAAAATGAAGAATGTCCGAAGAAACCCGTATGCGGAGCAACTTAACACAGAGGGGCATACTACAATTATTCATACATTGCCCACCGATTTTGATATCGTTATGGATGATGAGGTTTTTGATATTGATTTGAGCAAAGAAGCAATTTGACCGACGCGCTAATCGGCACGTCGGTTTTTTCGGGCTTCATAAAACCAAACGCAAAATTCAAGCAACTATATATATGTAAAGGCGATTCTACATTTATTCGGGAGTGGAAGCATGAGAAACGTATTAAGAAATATTTTAGCATTTATGATTGCATTTACATTGCTTGCGGGGGTTTTGCCGCAGGGTGGGATAATGGTTTTTGCGCAAACTGCGGAACTCGCAATTCCTAATTACCGCAACCTAAGCATGACCCCCGGGCGGAACGAAACGGAAATGCGGTTTACATGGCACTCTACGTCTGTGGCGGGGAGTGTGCAGTTTAGGGTCGCGGGTGCGCAGGCGTGGACAACGGTAAACAGTACGTCCCGTGCGTTTCATGCGGAATACAGCGGCAATTACCGTGTACATCAGCCTGTGATAAGCGGGCTTCTTCCCAACACTACTTATGAGTATCGAATTACATGGAGCGGCGGGCAGTCTGAAATTAAAACATTCCGCACGGGCGGCGGCGGCAATTTCAGCTTTATCGCCGTGGCAGATTCGCAACTTGGCGGCAGCACCGCAGACAGAACCGGCTGGGCAGATACCCTTTCCGTTGCGGCAACGGCTTTCCCGTGTGCCTTGTTTGTTATGTCTATGGGCGACCAAATTGGCTCATCGCCAAATTGGGATGTGGACGCGGCGCAAACAAGATTTAATCACTTGTTCGCGCCGCCCGAGTTTAGCCGTTTGCCATTCGCCGCAATTCCGGGGAATCATGACGGCGTTGCACGCAACAGCGCGGGCTACAGAATGGTAAATCCGGAGCTGTGGCATTTTCATTACAATACGCCCGTCACCGCGCCCAATGTTCGCGGCTTTACCATCCCGGGCAGGCCGTATAATCCTGCAACACAGTTTGATTGGTATTTCCGAAGCGGAAACGTGCTTTTCATAATGCTTGCGATTTATGACAGCAATACCCACGGGGGCGCGGGTACTGCCGCCCGTGCAGAGATTACGGGCGGGCGGCGCACATGGATTAGAAATACCATCAACGCCAACCAAGACGCAGACTGGCGCGTGGCGGTGTTTCATATGCCGCCGTATTCGGCAAACCGCCCCGTGACGGAAACATCCAAAGAGCGCGTACGCGAAAACTGGATTCCCATTATCGAAGAATTTGAGTTTGACATTGCATTTTCAGGCCATGACCATATTTATTCCCGTTCGCACCATATGCAGGGCAGAAGCGGCGCAGACAACCGCGGGCCGGGAACGCCGCGACTTAACCAAACATGGGCAAGCGTAGCCGATAACGCCGTAGTAGACCCAATAGGAATTACCTACATCGCCTTCGGAAGCCCAAGCGGACACGGCTTGCGCGAACCTGCTTTTATGCCGCGCCCGTACATTGCGCGATATCATCAGGCGGGACTGCGGGAATTTTCTGTTGTAAATGTTACGCCGCACACCTTCTCTGTGGCAACGTACATGATTAACTCCACGGGTATTGACGGAAATTCTATCACCATGACAGACATATATACCATTGTGCGGAGCAACCGCCCAGGTGGCACGTATATCCCCGCGTTTTGCCAAGTGCCGCGCCCTGTTCTGCCTGTCGTGTGTTACTACTGCGCAGAGTTAAATTGCATTTGCCCGCCCGCCATTTTTAATATGCGGCGCGACCCAAATTGGGCGAATATTTTATCCGCGACATCTCACCCCATAACGCGCGGAACAAATGTTTCTGCCGCAAACGCCCTGCGCGTGGACTCCCCACGCGAGTTGCGTTTTACGGGAAGAACGGGGACTTCGCAAGGCTTGCGCATTCGTGCGGGGGCGTTGCTGGACGCGTTGAGCCACCACGAAAGCCTATTGCAAATCGAATACAGCGGGCGGCTGAATATGGCGGGTTCGTCGCAAATTAGGCTGGAGGTTGGCGCGCCTTGGGTGGAGGGCGAAAATGTTTTTACGCAAGCGGCGGCGGCTTACGGCGGCGGGTTTGCGTTTTCGCAAACCGCCACGCTTACGCGGGAGCAATTGCAACGCGCCGTGGGTGTTGGCGCGGGTGATATCACTCTGGGGGCTTACCCGAGCGGCGCACAGCTTACAATTACAGGCGTGCGCATTACGGAAATTTTGCCCGTTTCGGGCGCGTTTTACTGTATGCAATTTGACCCCGATTGGGACGGTATTTTGGGGCATTTCGGTCATCCCGTAATGCGCGGAACGGGAAACCCCGGGGTTTCCGCCGCCATTGACGGCCCTCCGCGAGAGCTTAATTTTTCGGGACGAACGGGAACTTCACAGGGCTTACGCATTCGGGCGGGCGCGTTGTTGGACGCATTATCAGACAGCGGTAATTTAATGCAAATCGAATATTTCGGGCGGCTTAGCGTTGCGGGATACTCACAGATTCGCTTAGAAGTTGGCACACCGTGGGTGAACGGCGAAAATATTTGGACGGAAGCGGCGTATGGCGGGGCGTTTGAGTTTTCGCAAACCGTTGCGCTAACACAAGCGCAGTTGCAACGCGCCGTTGGCGTTGGCATGGGTGATATCACGCTTGGGGCTTCCCCGGGCGGCGCGGTGCTTACCATTACAGGTGTGCGGATTACAGAGATTGCACCGCCCGCGTTTGATTGTGCGACCTGTGAGGATTCAGGGGATTGTTGTGCGGTATGTAACCCGTGTGTTTGCCCCGATTGTGAACACTGCGGAGATTCAGGGGATTGCTGTGATTTCTGTAACCCATGCAATTGCCCCGATTGTGAGCATTGCGAGGATTCAGGGGAGTGTTGCGATTTCTGCAACCCGTGCGATTGTCCCGATTGTGAACATTGCGGTGATTCAGGGGAGTGTTGCGACTACTGCAACCCATGCGATTGCCCCGATTGTACGCATTGTGGTGATTCAGGGGAGTGTTGTGATTTCTGCAATCCGTGCGATTGCCCCAATTGTATGCATTGCGGGGATTCAGGGGATTGTTGCGACTACTGCAACCCGTGTGCTTGCCCCGATTGTACGCATTGTGGAGATTCAGGAGATTGTTGTGATTTCTGTAATCCGTGCAATTGCCCCGATTGTGAACATTGCGGGGATTCAGGGGAGTGTTGCGACTACTGCAACCCGTGCGATTGCCCCGATTGTGTGCATTGCGAGGATTCAGGGGAGTGTTGCGATTTCTGCAACCCATGCGATTGCCCCGATTGTGTGCATTGCGGAGATTCAGGAGATTGTTGTGATTTCTGCAATCCGTGCGATTGCCCCAATTGTGTGCATTGCGGGGATTCAGGGGATTGTTGCGACTACTGCAACCCGTGTAATTGCCCAGATTGTATACATTGCGGTGATTCAGGGGATTGTTGCGACTACTGCAACCCATGCGATTGCCCAGATTGCGAACACTGCGGTGATTCAGGGGATTGTTGCGAGTTTTGCAACCCGTGTGTTTGTCCCGATTGTGAGCATTGCGGTGATTCAGGGGATTGTTGTGACTACTGCAACCCATGCGATTGCCCCGATTGTGAACATTGCGGTGATTCAGGGGATTGTTGCGACTACTGCAACCCATGCGATTGCCCAGATTGCGAGCATTGCGGTGATTCAGGAGATTGTTGTGACTACTGCAACCCGTGTGTTTGCCCCGATTGTATATATTGCGGAGATTCGGGAGATTGTTGTGAGTTCTGCAATCCGTGCGATTGCCCCGATTGTATACATTGCGGTGATTCAGGAGATTGTTGCGATTTCTGCAATCCATGCTATTGCCCCGACTGTGAGCATTGCGAGGATTCAGGCGATTGCTGTGATTTCTGCAACCCGTGCGATTGCCCCGACTGCGAACACTGCGGTGATTCAGGAGATTGTTGTGATTTCTGCAACCCATGCGATTGTCCCGATTGCGAACACTGCGGTGATTCAGGAGAGTGTTGTGATTTCTGCAATCCATGCGGTTGCCCAGACTGTGTGCATTGCGGTGATTCAGGAGATTGCTGTGATTACTGCAATCCATGCGATTGCCCCGATTGTACGCATTGCGGTGATTCAGGCGAGTGTTGCGACTACTGCAACCCATGCGATTGCCCCGATTGTGAGCATTGCGGTGATTCAGGGGATTGTTGCGACTACTGCAATCCATGCTATTGCCCCGATTGTGAGCATTGTGGTGATTCAGGATATTGTTGCGACTACTGCAACCCCTGCACCTGCCCCGCGGATTCCCATATCATTACGTTCAACCCCAACGGCGGCACGTTTGTAAGCACAAGCAGTGCAGCCATTATCGTCGCAAACGGCGATAACTCGGGTTTACTGCCCCGCGCAATACCGTCAATTTTCTCCCGCACGGGCTACAGATTTACCGGCTGGTTTGAAAACCCCTTGGACGACAGCACCCGCTGGCACGACTACAACGCGATAAGCGGCAACATCACCCTGTATGCAAGATGGACACGCGCCCCGTACAACTTCCATGTCGGCGACAGCAACGGCGACGGGCGCACAACCTCCGCAGACGCTACCGCTATTGCTCGATATCTTGCGGGGCAACGCGAAATTTGCCCGCTTTCCGCCGACCTAAACGGCGACGGCATTGTAACACTCGAAGACCTAATCCTCCTTGCTCGCTGGATTGTAGGTCACAATATAGGGCATTTAATCGCACAATAAAACGATATCCAATTTTTGCCCAAATAAAAAGCGCGAATTTCTGCCGCCAATTACGCGGTAAAAGTTCACGCTTTTTTTAAAACCTGTATGCCCTACGGATTACATTCGTGTGTATCGAAATCAACGGTTTCATTTTTAACCTCGACCTCCGCAACAAAATCAATCGGAATTTTTGCGAATATTTCCTGCACAATTTCAAACTTCATAGAATTTCTTTTGCGCTCCTTAATAACACGCTTGTCCTCGCATTCCAGCGAGATTGCTTTGATATCCGCGTGCGCGCTTACCTCCGCCGGAACGGCAATGGTTATCTTTTCGCAAGTTTCTGTATGGCAAACTATTTTTTTATGCTTGTCTCCGTGAGGGTGCGGTCTGCCATGATGCTCATGGTTGTGTTCATGCCCCATTTGTAACACCTCCTTCCTGTTTTAGGGTTGTACAAGCAGTATATGTAACTGCGAACGGAAGTGTTACAAGTAGCTATCCAATACTATTTCCGCTACTCCCCGCCAACAACCTCCTGCACGATATAAGCGGGGCGGTTTTTCAGTTCTTCATAGATTCTGCCGATGTACTCGCCCATCAAGCCTAAAATCATCATGACAATGCCCTGCGTGAAAAGCAAAACGCCCACGGTGGACGCCCAACCCGCAATGGTTGCATCTGTAAAAATTCGTTGATACAGGATTACCAGAAGATAAACGAAGCTTGCGGCAGAAACCAAAAACCCAAGCGTAGTGGCGAATTTGAGGGGCTTGTAGGAAAACGCGGTAACGGCATCCATTGCGAACGCAATCATTTTGCGGAGGGGGTATTTTGTTTTGCCTGCGAAGCGTTCTTCGCGTACATAAAGGACGGCGGTTTGTTTGAAGCCGACCCAGCTAACCAGCCCGCGAATATAGCGGTTTTTTTCGGGCAAGAGATTAACGGCGTCGCACACCTTGCGGTCTATTAGGCGGAATTCGCCTGTGTCCACGGGCATATCAATGGATGTCATCTTGCGAATAAATCGATAAAAAATCTTTGCGGATGCTTTTTTAAAAAGCGATTCGCCTTTGCGTTTCTCGCGCTTGCCATATACTACGTGGTAGCCTTCGCGCCATTTTTCTGCCATTTGTGGGAAAATTTCGGGCGGGTCTTGCAGGTCTGCGTCGATTATGAAAATCGCGCAACCCCGCGCATATTCCATCCCCGCCGATATGGCGGGC
>WQSG01000055.1 GCA_009788055.1 Defluviitaleaceae bacterium
TTTACATTTACGTTTCCGTTGTGGGTTTCGTTCCCGCTCCATGTGTTGTTGCCCGTAAAAGTGTTGTCACCGTTTAGCCGCGCATAGGTTTGCGGGAACATTATTTGCGTCAGCCAATCTTCAAGCGAAAGCGTATTGTTTGCGGGGTCGGACAGTTGCCACGCTTCCCATGCGGCGGCGATGGATGACGCATTTACCAAGTCGTTAAGCATATCCGTTGTAGCAACCTCGTGCCATGGATAGTGGTTGCCGTCGGGGCGTAAATGCCGTACCCATTCGCGATTTTCAAACGCAGGGTTTCCGCTCACAACCATAAAACGCTGCGTTCCCCATAGGTTTTGCGAACCCCATTCGGAAATGGGAGCAACGTCCACGACTATCCGCACAACGCCTTGCCCATGCGGGATTGGCATATTTAGCGTGGACGCATTCGAGCCTGTGATGATATATGTGCCGCCCTGCAAAAACGGCGGCGCGTTTAGGTCAACGGGTATTTCCACCCATGTGTCGTCAACAGTTTGCCCTGTTTGAACGGCAACAGCGTCGCCAAACGCAAGCAACCTCCACGGCGTCCATGAAGAATTGTTCCATGTTCGCGTCCAAGTAAGGCCGGGGTTGTTGCTGTTGTTTCCCGCCGTAATTGTTTGCGTAATCAAGCGCGAGCCGCCAAGCCATTGCCCGCCCGAAACCGTTAGAGAGCCTTGTCCGGACAGCATAGCGGGCCCGCCGTCGCCCGTTGCAGACGAATACACATAGTTGCCCTCAGATGTAAAGGCGTCCAAGTTAAAACCGAGTGTGGAAATGGCGGCGAAGCCCGCCTGCACCCACGGTGTCCATGCGCTTCCGTTGAATGTTCGAGTCCATGATACGCCGTGTTTGTTGCTGTTCGCGGTTGACACAATCATTTGTGATACCAGTCGAAATGCGCCGCCATCGCGAAAGCCGCCGACAACTAACAGCGTACCCTGCCCGTTCCATCCTTCAGGAAAATTGAAATCACTCGCCGGCCCGGTTGTGGAATAATTGTAACTGCCCGGTAGAGTTATGTCGTTAAGGTCTGTTCCGCCGGGAAGTTCCGTATTTACAAATCCTTGCGCCCGCCATTCGCCAAACTGCCCGTCTACACTACCGACACGTTGCCACAGCACATTAAACTCTTCGCGTGACGCACTATGCGCAATGTATGTTTGCACGATAACAGACCCACCATCCGTCACCCCACCCGATACAACAAGCACACCAAACGGTTGCGATATTAGCGGCGGTCTGTTTATAAGCGTGTTGAAATCAGACGATTGTATGATGTATGTTGCCGCAGTGGTAAGCGTGTTTAGGTCGGTTTCTGCCGCCATATCAAGAATGGGCGGCGCACTGCCACTGCCCGCCGTGGTAATCGTGCGCACGGTGACGCCCACGTTGGCGCGAACCTCCACGACTACCGCAAGCGTCCCCGCTTCGTCCCGCACAAATGATTGCCCCGGTGAAAAATTTTCTGCGGTTTGGTTTGCAAGGTCGGTGAAGTAAACGTTCGTGTAGCCGTTAATCATTGTAGACAGCGGCACGTCTGATTTTGATGTGTGAATCGTTCCCACTACGCGGTTCGTTTCGATAAGCGCGGCGTTTAACGCTTGGTCGCCTTGCAGTCGGTTGTAAGCTTCCGTGTTCACCGCCGTTGTGATTTCTTCATGCCGCGCCGTAGCTTCCGCAAGTATCGCTTCCGTTAATGCTTCCGCACTCGCAAAACCCGTATGCCCGCTTTGGGCAAAGCCCAGATTGTCCAACAGGTTGTGCAGGGTTATTCCGCCGCTTCCGCCGCCGCCGCCGCCGGCAAGTATTGCGCGGAGGAAATCCACCATGTTGTACACCTGCCCGCTTTCGGAAATTATCCGCCCGGTGCGTGGTGCGTAGGCTTCGATGTTGGCGGTGATGTTCGCGATGGGCGGAACGCCTAACGCTTCCGCCAACATATCCGCGATATTTGTCACCGCGCCGTTTTCTTCGACAGTCCGCCCGCTTGCGGGGGTCATGCTGTTAATGTCCATGTTGTCACCCTTTCTGATTTCTGTATTAAAAAACCTCCGCGGGGGCGGAGGATGTGGGGTTATCATGTATAGGGATAACAAACCGCGCATTAGGGTTATGTTGCCCCTGTTCGGACTTTGACACATAAAACGCGCTTGCACCAAATCCAATAGGTACGTGTTTTACGCCAAACGAGGAAATGTTTTCGGTTGTAATCGCCGCAGGTAATTCTTCAAAGTTGAGATTGTCATACAGCCCCAAGTTAGGAAATGCACGTAAGTTTATTTGGAAGCCCTCACACAGACCATACACCCAAAGGAAGTTGTCGGGTTCGTGCGATATTTGAGGGCTTGAAATTTTACCAAGTGAAATTACACCTTCAAAGTCAAGCACATTAACCCTCCCCAAATGTAATTGTTGCCATTACATCAATTTCGTGACGGTCAGTCTTATTCATGCCGTTTACGAAAAAGTTTGCACGGAGTTCCGTGGATTGATGGACAGGCTCATCAAAGGCGATTAATGTTGAGTGGTTTGGCGTAATACTTAGATTGGGTACTTGGGGGTTAGTCCCAGTGCGTGTCATTGCTCTTGTAAAAGTTGCACGGTCAATTGCGAGGTCGCCATGGGATGCAACCTCGCCATTATGCCCATGTCTTACCCATGTTTCATTAAATAGTGAATATCTAATAATTGTTCCGGAAATACGGAAAATAAGCACACGACTATCCGAGGAAAACATTACGAAAACTACACCTTCCGAAATTGGAACATTCAACGCATTTTCTGCGGGTGAAAATTCGCCGCTGGCATTTCTTTTGAATACAAAAACACCATCTGATGTTATCGCAGAAATCCATAAACCATCTGGGGAGATTGCCAATGAGATAAGCATTCTCCCAATTGCTGATGTTTGAGTCTGGCGCACATATACTCCATCAACAAGCAAATAGCGAATGATTGTTGATGCTTGAGGATTAGTAATATTAACAGCACATACAAATTCCGATTCGTCATCCGTAAAGCTTAACGCCATTGTCTGACTTGTTGACGGTATAGACTGCGGCCGGTTATTAATTGCGGTGATAAGGGGTACATTAAGCGGTAATATTTCACGTGTATTGAAGTTATCCGCAGGAGAAAATACAGCGATTTCACTGTTAGCATCTGTACCAGAAACGCCTACTACGCGCCCGGATTGGGGGAGAAGCATGACATTATTCATTTGCGTATGTGCTTCAATGTGCCCAGTGTCAACATATAGCCGTTGCGTTGCCGAGAACAAGACTTTTCCTGCTTCGTCACACGCTAAAATACCAGCTATGCCTTGAATATTTATGCGCCGCTCTCCCCACTGCCCTGCGGCGTTTGGTTCAACACGCGTTACTCCGTTTTGCGCATTAGTAGAACCAATGAAGAAATCCGCGTTTGTGTTTGCTACATACACACTGACAGTAGCATCACGAGTAAACCCTGTGATTTCAAGTCTAGGCTCGTTTATAACCGTGTAAGTTCCGCCCCCTGTAACAGACGAAACATTGCCAATATTCATGACGGGGACAGTATCGAAAACACCCGGACTGCCTGTGCGCTCTATTTGCTGTGATATTCGCCAAAACCTACTATATCCGGGCAGGGCATCGGGGTCTGGTAGCATTTCAGATAAAAGAAAACTGGCTTCTTCGTGACCCCCAAAACTATGATGAGGAATCCCAATATTCAAAATGTTATTAAGTGAGAACTCACGAATACCGCCGGGGCGTGTATTGTTTCCGTTGGCTTGGTCTATACGAAATATCGCGCTTGTTACTTCTTCATCCTGCACAAGTCCGAATTGCATAGTCCTAGCTGAAACATTCGCAAGCCTACCACATTGAACGCTACCTATATTAGCCCCTGCCTGCACACCGCTAATTGGATGTTGTGATTGCGTTAAATTCATTGTCCCCGCGATTATATTGCGAGGTGCAGAAAGCGTGTCGGCGCGTCCGGTAAGATATCCAACTAGGTTGTTTTCAATTTCGCCCGATTCATTCATGAAGCTTTCTCTAAGGACATCCCAATTTGTTAGTCGTGAATTGGCGGATACTGTAAAATGTACAAAAATTGTGGCATCTACCGTCAATATATCGCGCCCTTTTGTTATTGACATTGGGTTTCCTTCGCTGTCTTCCAATAGTGCGTGTGTCACAAGCCCCCATGCGTTTACTGGGGGATTGCCCGCCCCGTTCCATGTCGCAGTACCATTGAACGAAATGCCAACCTGTGAAAAAGTTTCACCTTCAAACTCATCAGGATGAAGCGTTATTCTATGCGTTCCGCTTGCAATTGGAAATCCCGCATTAAACATTGGAAGCACTTGGACTCTTGCACGCGCAAGGATGAAATTATCCATCCTTGCACGCGGAATGCCACTTGCTTGGACTTCCTCAATGATATTTGTACCGCCGCCAAGGTGAATTGTGTTTAGAAATTGCAACCCCGCGCAAACCCTATGCCACATTGGTTCAAGTATTGCGTTTTCTGCCTTTGCGCGTTGCTTTATTTCTCCCGTTTTTGCGTCTATTAATTCAAATTCAAACCTGTTGTGAATGGTTGCACAAATTTTTGCTTGCATTTTAACTCCTCCTATAGGTCATCACCAACAATACGCCGCAGTCCAACGGTTATATCAATGTGTGCCAAAAAGCTTTCAGTACATCCTCTAAGATAGCCGTCTACACAGCGCAAGTTGGCAATTAAATCAGGGCGCACTGTAATTCGTTCCGTGATATATCCCGCGGTTGTTTCGATTTTTCGCAAGGAAACATCTATGTCAACACTGGATGTAAAATGCTCTGTACATTGCCTAAACGGAAACGGCAACAGGTCAAAAGCAAGCGTTGTTGTCATAACTGCAAATTGCGAACCTTGATGCACAATTCTAATATTTCCAACACGGTGCGGCATTGTAGCGTGTGTGTTTGTGTAAACAACAGACCCTCTTACACCTGCTGTTGGTGCGCCAAGGCTTCCGTGACGCAAAAGAATCTCCGTATCAGAAAACCGCTCTATTGAATTTACTACAATAGTCACGCCTTGGGCATCGCGTAATGTAAAACTGCCCTGCAATCCATTCATTAGTGTAACCGCCGCGCCCGGAAGAACAACAACTGTTTCGGTTCTTGAAATTTGCCGTGCGCTTACAAGGTATAAATTAATCGGAGTTACAAGTTTTATCGCGTTAAAGCCTATGGTTGCTGTAAAGTGTGTGTCTCTCATGCTGTCGCCCTGTAAGTACCTTCGTGTGTATGCGGCATATCCGTTACCGCTTGAATCTTCCGCAACAAGCATAACGCGGAAGTCGTTTGTGCGGTTTGCAGAAATGCTGACAAGCGGCAACGTAACTTGTGTACCGAAATCGCATTCGCGTTCCGCAAGCCATGCGCGGCTTCCGGGGTCGTCTTCGCTGTTTGTTCCGGGCGAACGTGTCCAAACAAATTGCCGATAATATGCCCGCCCATCATCCTTAATGTATGCGGCAATAATTCCCGCTTCCGCACGTGATAGATTTCCGAAATACAACCACCCGCGTACAGCCGCCACACTCACAACGCCAAAGGCAAGCGCAAGCGGATGCGCTTCATCATCGCCCATTATCTGTGTAAGCAATGTGCCGTATGCATCTATAAAATAAATGCGCGGTGCAGGGTCTGTAACAAGCACACGCCCGCGCGGTGAATCTTTCCACGTTCCGTCAAATTCAATTGCGGCGGCGTTTGGTGATTCTTTTATGCCCTGTGCAACAATTGTTCGAGTCCATTCATCGTTGTTAGCGTTAAATATCGACGCGACGTTTACAATACAACGCCCTGTGTCAACTCCGATTGTGTAAATGGTTTTCGGGTCGCCGTGTTCATTTGTGGCAAGTGTGAAATCCATAACAAGTGCAGAAAACGGCGGCACGGTTTTTGCGTAAAATAAATCTATTGCTTGATGTAAGCCGATTAACTGCCCCTGTATCGGAATATCGGCGGGGTCGTAAATTGCAACGGTATCACCGTCTTGCAGTTCGTATTCTTCGTGCATTTCGTCTATTTCGGCGGGGGTTGGGTGACGGTCAAGCCAGATGATATTGCCGCCGCCACGCCTGTCGCTATTTTCGATATTATCAATGCGTTCCGTAAGCGTTCCGCGAAATTGATACCGCTGGAATGCATCACTGCTTGAAGGTGCGCCGAAAGATATTTTCATATCGCCCGACATGGAATAAGTCATTATTTGAGTTTGAACGCCGCGAATTGTAACGGTATCGCCAATTTCGATTGCAGGGTCTATGAATGCCGTTTCTGCTATGCACGGTATATATTCATAAGAAGAAAGTCGTTCGTATAGTTCCCGTGTTTGCTCCGCGTCCATGAGTGGGTTTGTAATAACGAATGCGTTTTCAACCTCTATGCCGTCATCTTCACCATCCCATGCGGGCGGCGTTTCTATGCGCGGGTATGAAATTTCGCCCCTGTTTCCACGCCTAACTATTATGTTGTCAAGTTGTATGCGCTCCGTGTTTCTTGCCGTACGCATGGTATTGTTTATGGAAATGGTTGCTTCGCCTATAGGCGCAAGTGTGGCATCGGGTGCGCCCGCAGAATACCGTGCAATATGCGATACATCGTCTTGATTGATTTCACCGTCACCGTTTGCGTCAAGTATCTGCCGCCAAATATGCGAGGGTCTGCCACGGGCAACATCCACATTAAACCCGCTAAGCCACTGCCCGAGAAGAACCCCATCATCAATCATTGTTACAGTGCCGTCACCATTTACATCACCGCGCATATGCGGGAAATTTTTTATTTCAATTTTTATAAGCCGCAACGTGTTTTCAAAATCTATAATAAAATTGCCGCCATTTGCGGCGGCGATAAATCCAAGAACATTGCGAATTGAGTACCGTGTTAAATCTATGTTTCCAATATGCCCGCTAATCCCTGTTGTGTCAACTTCGCAACCAAGTAGCCGTGCGGCGCGTTCCGTTGCCTCCGCCATTGACATATTGGAAAACCATACGTTTTCGCGTTCGCCCTTCATGGCAAGCGCGTCATATGCCGTAATTTCAACCCTGTTTCCGTTACGTGGTGCATCATATATATAGTACGTACCGAAATTGTATATCCCTGTAAACCCAAGCTCCCCGCCCGCTTGAACTTGCACAGTAACAGGCGTAAGACGCTTACGCGGAAAAGTAACCCCGCCCATGGACGATACGTCAATTGTTACATCAAACCGTTGCGATACAGCCATCCCAACGGCAAACTGTTGCATCATCATTCCGCCGTCCCAGCTTTTTTTGATAATGCTGTCTTTCGGTATAACCTGCCCGCCAATGATTAGATGTGTTTCATAAAACCGCCCGTATGCTTGCGTTTCGATATTCCCCTGCGCGTGATACTCTTGCCATATATGGTCAAAGGTTCGCATTATCCAACCGTCCAATCTTCGCGACCGCCAACGGGTGTGCCGCGCCCTATGAAACCCAACACTACGCGGTCATATATAACCTTGCCGCCGGGCGGGGCTTTTACTACTCCTACACTGCGCGTAGAATTGTAAAACTGCATGGTATCAGTTTGCATTTCGTTGTAGGGGTTTGAAAAAGCAATTGTGACAAATGGTCTGCGACAGACTGTAAGAAGCGTAGTCAATGCCGAAACTTGCACTTTTGTTAATGTAACGGTTATCACATAGGCTTCTGCCACTTTTTCGCGTAGCATTATCCCGCTTTCTTCCGTGCGTCCGGAGTTTTTGCTGTCAAGGTCGTTAAGTTCAACAACGTATTCCGCAACGCCAAGCCCACCGTTTGTTAGTGGTATATTGTCTACGAGTAATACCATAACCTACCCCCAAACTTGAGAAACACCCGCTTGTATTCCGTTATTGTTTATCCCTTTGGTAATGTGCGGCGCAAGAATTTTACCCAGTGCTGCCAGCTCCCCCGTAAAAGTAACATTTATATCTCCACTGCCGCCAAAACTTGCGCCCGCCAAAACCTCTGACATTGCTTGCTTCATGGTAGACAGTGGGGAAACTATT
Source organism: Defluviitaleaceae bacterium (assembly GCA_009788055.1). GTDB lineage: Bacteria > Bacillota > Clostridia > Lachnospirales > WQUN01 > WQVC01. The sequence goes on from WQSG01000055.1 coordinate 8,095, forward strand.
TCTGTTTCGTGTTTGTTGTCGCCAAGGATTGCCATAAATTCGTTATTTGGTGGGACAACCGCGCCTGTTGCAAGTTTTGGAATTTCCGGCACGGCTATGGACGGCAAGAATCCAAACGGGCTTAAACCTGCAATTGAAACGTCGCGTAACCTGCCGAAAGCATTGTTTATTTTGTTAAACGGTGCGGCTATCACTGTGTTTATTCCGCGAATTAAAGTGTTCACAACAGTTTTGAAGGCAGAGCCTATTCCTTCTTTTATCCCGTCAAAAATTCTGCCGCCAACGGAAAAAACATTGCGCACCTTTTCCCATGCCCTCGAAAATGTATCACGAAACCAGTTAGGTATAACAGAAAATGTATCGCGTATGCTTTGCCATGCTCCCCTTGCACCGTCGCGCATCCGCTCCCACATACCCGCAAAAAAATCGCCAACAGCGCGAAATTTGCCAAGCATTAAATTTCCGGCATTCTTTATCGTGTTCCAAATGGAAGCCCAAACTTCTTTAGCAAATGCCTTTACCGCTTCCCAGTTTTTTATTAGAAGAACAATGCCGGCAATAACCGCCGCAATTGCTGCGCCTATTAAAATAAACGGAGATTTAATCACAGCAATAACCGCAAGTACAACTTTTTTTACAACGGCGAAAATGGTTTTCATCTTGCCTATCACGGCAATAACAGTGCGTACCGCGCCTATGATTTTTGAAATAATTGGTACAGCAACTTTTAGCCCAACCATAAGCCCGGTAAATAACATTATCCCTGTTGCCATTTCCGCGCCGAATATTTCGGATAAAACAATGTGTAGCCCGCTTAATGCTTCGCGGATAATTGCAATCACGTCTTCGATGATGCCGCGCCAGTCTACATTGGTAAGAAATTCGCTTATGCTTTCGCCGATTAATTGCCAATCCAACGTTCGCAATGTTTCTAATATTGTCGTTAAAAAACCGCGCACACCTTTTGAAATTGTTTGCGCGATATGCGCCCAGTCCACGGTATAGAATAAATTATTAATTCCACCGGCGATATTCTGCCCGGCGGCAACCCAGTCTGCACCTGTAAAAAGTCCGTGCAAAAATTGGAATATGCTGTTTATATATTTCCCAACCGTTGTACCCAGTTCGGGCAAAAGGCTGATTAGTCTGTTAAATATTTCCGCGATGCGTACGCCAAAATCAAAGAAATTAAATGTTTCCATGAATGTGTTGGCGGCGATAAGTGCGGTTCGTATGCCCTCTACCAGCGTGTTTCCAAGGCTATTCCAAAATGCGGAATTTGCTACTATCCCGTTAAGAAAAGATGCCAACTCCGCTATCCATGTTGCAACACGCTGTTGAATATTCCCCCATTGTATATTGTCCAGTGCATTTGCTACAGATTGTGCAAGCTGATAACCCAGATTGTGAAAATAATCTAAATCAGGCGTGATGGACCGCAACCTGTATGCAAATTCTTCCAGCCAATCATTAACGGCCGCGCTAGGTGGTTTTACGGCAGAAAAATCTAAGCCGCCTGTATCTGCCCCGCCGCCATCCGAAGATGATAAGCGGTTAATATCATCAAAACCCATTAGCTGTTTTTGTGCTTCTTGCGCCGCAGAACCTGCCGCGTCATACGCTTTTGCCTGATTGTGCAAGGCTTCGCCCGCATCACGCGCCGCCGTAAAAGTTGTACCGCCAAGAATAGCCGCAAACGCGGCAATTTTTTGCGTAACAGCCGCAAGCACGTTACCAAGTGTAATAAGTGCCGGAAGAACCGCGTCCCAAATAGGAGCAAACGCCGTCCAAAGGTTTACCCGGACGGCGTTCATGCTTGCGCTCCATTCCTCGTTTTGCCGCAAAAGATTTCGCGTAGTGTTTATCATGCCTTGCATTACGTTACTTATTTGTTTAAAAACGAAAATGCCCGCCGCAATGCGCAACATTCCACGCGCCAACATACCCATATTGCGTGAAGACCGTGCAGTTTCACGATTAAAAAGGCGTAAACGCGGGATTGCGCGGCGAACATTATTAGTCATACGCGCAACCCCTGTTGTAATATTTCTTACTCCGCGGAAAGCTCCGTTAAGTCTTGTGCTAAATCGCTTCATCTTTTTTTGAAGGCCACCCATGGCTTTTGATATTGCAGAAAAATCCGCACCACCACGCACTATGAAGTTTGAACGCCGTTTCGCCATGGTTGCCCTCCTTTACTCTTTACGCCCGGAAAATTGGGCGTGGAATGCTTGCACTGCGGAAAACAATTCCGCATCTGTCATTATTTTTTGTTGTTTCGTTGCTTCTCCCGCGAGATATTTTTTTACATTTGCCCGCTTTGCCCAAACCCAGCGTGACGCAAGATACGCAGTAACTATTGCGCAATTGTGGCGGTGTTCAAACTCTTTCCGCACTCTTTCGCCGTAACCCTTGGCGTAAATGTTTAATTCTCGCGGTGTCATATCCCAGAATTCGGAAAATGGTATTCCAATTTGGGCGGCAAGTTGCATTGCACCATCTATTGTGAATTCTTCGGTGTTTTCTTGCGCCGTGCCGCCCTGTTCGCGTTTGGGTTATCAGTTTCCTTGTTATTTTCTCCGAAAGCCGCTTCAAACGCTTCACCGATGGCAATCATTGCGGTGTTAAGGTCTGAATATTCGTCAATCAAGTCCATAACCATCTCAATGGTAAGTTCCTTGTCATCGAAGATAAGTCCCGCGTGTATAAAGGAAGCGATGTCTTCCGGGTACATATTATCTTCGCTCAAATGCTCTCCAAGTTTTGCAACCGGACATTTGAAGCGGCGACAAAGCGCACTTAGGCCGTTTAGACCAAAACGAAGTGTGCGCTCACGGTCTAATATTATTGGTACACTACGCATATTAATCATCCTCTCCGATGTTTAATTGTGAAACGGCTCCTGTTGTGCCGCTTGTTTGGGTGCTTACAAATGTTGGCTTGCCTGTTACCCTTATACTCGTGCTAAATCCAAGTGCTCCGTCAACTTCCGCATTGGTTGAAAATCCGTTTACAAAACCACGGAAATTCCACGAAAACCCTATAGCATCCGGGAACACTATTGCAAAAGCTGACTCATCGCCACTGTCCAGCAAGTCGTACATTTGCTGTTGCCCCGCATCCAATGTGCCGGGGTTCTCGGTTGCTAGGAAGCCCTCTAAGGAGATTTCCCCGCCGTCTTTAAAGCCCTGTATGTGTTCCCTAAAACCGCCGTCGCTGTCCAGCGTGGTAACGTCAATTTCCTCTGCGGAAACTTCCGGGCTTGGAATATTTGTTAGCCCTCCAACAAAAATAGCGGATGAAGCATCACCCACCCGCAATCTTGTTCCTAACGAACGATGTTTTTTCATGTTGCCCTCCTTTTAAATGTAAACTGTAAAATCAACAATGCCGCGATAAAGCCCAAGTTGTTGCTCAAAAACTTCTGCCACACCGTTAAGGTCTAAATCTTTTACAAGAATATCCTCATTTTCTCCGATGCTAGACTTAATCATTTCCCGCAACAGGTTTTCTACGGCTTCACGCATTTGCACCATTTGCTCGTATGTTTCGCCCATGATGTTTACTGTGTATGTGATTTCTTCCCCGTTTATAAACCCATCCAACGTTTTGTCCCACACGGTAGAATCCCGCAGGTATATGATAAATGGCGGAGTTGCGTCCTTTGGAGCGTTGGTTGGGAAAATGCGAATGCCGGGGAAAATCTGTTGCAGTTCGTAACGAAGTGCGCGTTCCATAAAAAATTACCCCCCTGCCCAAAAATGGCGGTCTTTGTGATGCCGTTTCAAATACGAAATACTAAGCCCCGACATCATGGAAAGTTCTTTATCTATGCGGCTTTTCATTTCCGTGGTTATCACCCGTTCAATTTGCCCGCTGGAATTTTCCAACGCCTTGCGCGTGAATGCGTAACCGGGTACAAAGCTGCCGTCACGGGCAAAAAATCCGTATTCTTGCGAAACCGGGTAGTAACCTACAATTTTTCCATCCGCATTTCTTGTTTGGAAGATATCGTTCATGCTTTTGTTAAAAACGATTCTAAAAACTTTTTTTCCCCTGTGTCGCGAACGTTCGCCCTGCATTTTAAGTCCGCGCTTTAAATTTCCCTCGTCCACCGGCGCGGTTTGACGCGCTTTTTTCAGCGGAATGCCCAACGCTTTGCGTGACGCGGCTGATACATATTTTTGTGGCACTTTGCCAACACGGGCAAAACTGCGTGACAGCTCATTTATCCCCACAACTTCAATGTTCACGATTAAACCTCCTTGCAGTAGCAAACCAGTTCCACGCCCGCCGCTTCAACATTTTGCGCAGAAACAATTTCATACAAGCTATCGTTGTGCTTTATTCGCATACCCGCGTGAACGCCCTTCACAAAACGCATTTTAAATTTCACGCGCACAAGGGTATCGGCCGTGAGTGCAGCGTACAGCTCACGACCGATAAGCGGCTCTTTGGATGCCCGCACGGTTTTGTATGTCACCCATATTTTGGATTGCTCACCGTATGCGTTATCCGCGTCGGCAGATGGCGGGGAATGAATTTCTATTTTGTGCCTTAACTTGCCGGGGTTTATTGTCTTCATATTCACCTCACAGCAAATTTACGGAGTGCATTCCAAGAATCGTCTCGACGGTGCGGTTCATGTTTGACTTGTCCACGTACAACACGCGATTGTCGAACATATCTTGCACAAGTATGAAAACAACAATTACAAACTCATCATGTTTCTCAATGTCATCTTCATCAAGCCCGGTGTACGAACCGATAAACGCCTTTGCTACACCAATTAGCGTATCAAGAAGTGTTTTTTCCTCATCGGTAACATCATCAAGTCGCAGATATTTGGAAAGCGTCGCATTTGTTATCTCGCTTACTTTCATGGGCTTAGTCGTCTAAATCGTCGGGGTCGGTTGTTCCATATTCCGCTCTTACGTATGCTTCATCGTTTACGGGGCGGCCGTCAAACCAGAAGTGGCCTAGAATACCCACCGCACCGACATCAGCATATTTTTCATTAAGCCGCTGGATTTCCATACCGGGGTTTACATTTGCTTTGAATGCACGGCGAAAATCTCCGAAAAGAATTTTATTGTCGTCCATGCATTCGGAAATCAAAACAGGCTTGCCCAGAATTGTGCCGACAAACCCGTCTGTTATTTCACCCATATTGAAAAGATACTGCCCGTTTGCGTCTTTTAACAGACGTATTCTTTCAAGCGTTTTGCGGGAAACAACCCATTTCGCCTTTGGTAAGAAAGGGGCTTTAAGTGCATGATAAATTTTGACCAACTCGTCGGAGGTTATAGCGTTTTCTGCCGCAAGTTCCAATGCCGTGCCGCCGGACATAAGCCCCAGCGGCATACCGTCTCCATCCCCTTTAATCACACCCTCCTCCGCTTTTAACGCGAAGTCTGCAATCATTTGCGTGGTTACTTCTCCGATTATGTCAAATTCTGCCTGATTGATAATTTCCTTTGAAAGTAGAACCAGCGCACCAAGCTTTTTGTGACCGATATCTACGATATCAAAAGTTGCGGCGGATTTCATGACTTCGGCAAGTTCCTTTGTCCATCCTGCGGAAACTAATTTGTTTGCAATAATCTGTTTGTACGTTCCTTTTGAATTTACGCGGGTAATCTCACTGAATATCCCCGAAAGCTCTACAACTTTTTTGATGATATCGCGAGAAAATTCTGACGGGATAATATTTGCGTTGTTTTCCGTTGATTGTGCATCTGCCCGCGTTTCAGATGGAAGTTCGCCTTGCCCTCGGAGGTACTTTGTAAAAGCGGCACGAACTTCTACGGATATATTGTCCTGTTGACCTCTATTGTTGTTTTCTTCGGCGCGTTGCTCCGGCTTCCGGTCAAATTTTCTTGCGCGTTCTTCGGCGTCAATTGTTGCGTCAAGGGCTTCAATTCCCGATTCAAGTTCCTTAAATTTTTCCTGTTCTTCATCTGACATTGGTCTGTTTTCTGCTTTGGCGGCGGAAAGGATACCTTCCATTTCCGTAATTTTTTCGTTGCGTTGCTCGTTTAGGGACTTTAACTCCGCCCTGTACTCTGCAATTCTTTTTTCTTTCATGGTTTTTTCGCTCCTTTATATTTTTTTATTTTGTCTTCAAACGCGGAATAATCCGGCGTTTCGCTTTTTGTTTTGTCCACGGTTACGGCGCGGAATTCCAACGCCCGTTGCTCTGTTACTTTTTCATTTTCGGCACGTTGCTCGATTGAAGTCCCCGCATAGCATGGTGACATTCTGTCATCAATGATTGAAACCTCGAACAGGTCAAGTTCTTTTACGTGACGGCGTGGTATGGTTTTCGCCCGCTGTTCAATCTCATCTTTATTTACATACATCCCAAAAGACCAGCCCCTGAGTTTTTTCTCACGCGCTTTTTGAATAACATCGGCATCAGTTACAGTTGCGATTGCTCGCAAACCAATGTTGTCCTCAAAAAGTTCAAGGTTTCCGTCGGCAATTGAACCCAACTTGCACTCATTGCTGTGGTTAAGCAAAAGTGCGATATCTGTTGCGCGTTCCAATGCCCGTGAAAAAGCCCGCGGTTCAATCTGCTCTACGCATTTGCCGCGGGCTGTTATTACGGGTGATGAATCGCGCCCCACGGCATTAACATAGCCGTCCAAAATGACGCAGTCGTTTCTTATTTCTATTCGCATTTTTTCACCTCCTGCAAATTATTTTTGCATAACAAAAGACCGGCAGTGTTTGCCGGTCCGGTGTGTTTTGGTTGTGCTTACGCGCTTTTTTGTATATATGCCTTCGATATCGGTACAATTTCCCCTGTTCCTGATAAAAAACGGGCATCTGCATCAAAATCAAGACCAAGTTCCCCAAGGTCATCCGGATAATGGATTTTTACTATATTTTGCAAAGACGTTATCACACCGTACAGTGCCAATGACTTACCTTGTGCAAATTCATCATGGGGGTTGTTTCCGCAATTTAACTCCGAATGTGCGTCTACCGCATCATCAACTACACTATTTATCCAATCTGCAAGTATACCTTTATCCATTATTTTACATCCTTTCGTTTATAAGATAACGCGCAAGTGTTAATTTCTCCTCAAATTGCTGTATTTCGTTTTCCCATTTGCGCAAAAGACCTAACTGGTATCGGCCATCTCTAAGCATCCAGTTTGTAACATATTTTTCAGGAGATGAAATTTTATCTCTATGCTCCAGAATGTTTTTTTCATAACTAACTGCGGCACGTTCTAATTGCCCATCCGTCATTTTAGTCATGTTAAGATATTCGTTGTAGTGGCGTTCGCCTTTTTTCATTCCCATGGGCTGATTATATGCACTGCCGCTTTGGGTGTCAACATTGTTGTTTGCGCCATTAGGCTTGCTACCCATCATCTGCCCGGTTTTGGGGCATTGGATAAAATTCTTGGCGCGAAGGTTGGCGGTTTGATTTGTATTTGGTGTGTAAATTGTTTCTTTATCGAAGTCATAAAAAACAGTGCCAAGATTTAGTTCCATGAAATCCTTTGGAAGCGCGGGCAGATTTTCCATTTTGCGAACTTCGTTTATTTTAAGAAACTTGGAATTAAGTGCGGTTCTGTATGCATCATAGCGTTCTTTGATAGAACCCTTTAGCATTTCCCGCGTATCGAATGCAAAATACATCGTATCTTTTTCACTTTCAAGAAGGAAATCACGGTTTAATGCGCATTCGATTGCGCGAAGCACAGGCATCACTCCCGTACGCATGGTGTATTGGAAAACATCACGGTTTGCCCTTCCCTCGATTACTGCGGCATTTAACCCGAAAAGTTTAGCAATTTCCATGGAAAAAGTAGAAATGCTTTCATTTAATTGCATTTCTACCGCGCTTTGGCTTGCTTCTTGAAATTCCAGCCCGTCGTTTAATACTACTACATTTTCCTCACCCTCGGAATATAGCCGTCGCCACGCCGCTTTTATGCCTGCCAAAACTTCCTCCGTTACTTTTTTCTGCGCTTTAAGAAAACCTTTCCGTCCGCCGCCCTTCTGCATTAAACTTTTTTCAAGTAATAACGCCCCGTGCATCGCGCTTAAAATTAACGGACTTTCGTCTATGATGCTTTTTCCAAAAGCCCCGTTTTTTGTATTGCGTAAAATTTTTAAGAACTCATATGGCTTGTATTCCATGCCGTTTATCTGCAAATTAAAATCCTTAAAAATCGGCTCGTTGTTGTCTATGATAACAACTTGTGATTCGTCAACATAATGCAAACTTGCGAATTTATTGCGTTGCTTCCCAATATATGAGTAGCCGCCTTTTCCGAGAAAATAATCCGCGATTATCGCCCGCCAAAATTGCGCCGCATCCAGTGTGTCCCCTGTTTCATTGTTCAGAATTTTTATGCGGTTATCTTTTTCCACCTCGGCTGTAGTGTCGCCGTTTGCGTTATAAAGCTTGATTGGCAGCATTGAGACCATACCCGCAATAAAATTTACACACGCTTGCACACTGGGAATATTCATTGCGGATGTTCGCGTAAGCGTATTGTTGCTCCCAAGTATAGCATTTAAAAGGGCATCATTTGTATTTGGCTTTGAAGCTGGTTTTTCTTCCTGCTTTTCAGTCCGCGTTTCTTTGCGTTTAAAAAACACCATGCTTTCTACACCACCTGTACAAAATATTCATTACCATAAAGCACTTCTTGTTGCAATAAATAAGTCGCGTTTATAAGCGCGACCACCATGTCAACCTTGCCGGAAGATTTTTTCTTATTTACATATTTGTTTAAGTTGGTATCTTCCGTGCAACGTGCGTTTTGAAAATTATTTTCAAGCAAACCATTTTCATCATATCTAAAGGACATTCTTAGAATCTGCTCTTTCAACAATTTTGTGGGCATATGAAGCACAGAAGAATGTTGCTTTATTTCAACACATTCCAGCCCTTCCGCTTCCAACTTTTGCACCGTGCTTATAGCGTTCATGCGGTCATAGCCCGCTTGTACAATTTCAACGCCGTATTTTTCTTCCAGCTCCAAGATGAATTTTTCAACGAAATCATAGCCGATAACCTCATCGCCGCAAGCAAAACACGCGCCTTGGTTTATCAACCGCGCATAATTTACGGATTCTTTCTTGCTTTTAATCTCAACTTTATCCATCGGAATAAAGCCCCACACCTTCGCACAGATATTGCCGTTGTCATCTGTTACCATTGCTAAAGCCGTGTTGTCTTCCGTAAGTGATAAGTCAAGCCCAAGAAAAACCCGCCTGCCCGTCCAAAAGTCTAAATCTTCAACTGTGCAGCAATCACGAACCTTTGTAATTTCAACATATCCCTCAACTCCCAGACCCTTGTACTTGATATTGTTATGCTTGCAAAGATAATTTTCCCGCTTATTCTCGAATAAAATTGCGTCGGCGCGGCGTTCTTTTATTGCTTCAAAAATATTGTCGTTTGAAACGGCAACCGGATTGCTTTGGTAAATTATTAAGTCTTCTGTTTGCCAAATGTCGGCTTTTGTAAACTCATCATCCGGTTCGTACAGCAAAGAAAATCTGCGCTTGTTTTCAATTGTGCCGTCAAGAACACGCTTCGATTTTATAATTTCGTCAATCATTGCGTTGTTGTCGTTTGGGTATTGGGTAGAAATTATAATCCCCAACTTGTTGCGCAAAGTAATTTGTGAGGAGCGCATGGCTTCGATAGGGTAACTATCCATTGCGCCCGCTTCGTCTGCGAGAAATGCATTTGCCAGTTTTCCGTCCATACGGTCGTTGCTGTAGGCAAGCGGCATATATTCGCTGTTTGTGATATTGCAACGGATTTCGCTACGCATCACTTTGAAGCGATTTTCTGCTTCGTCTGCCAAAACAGGACTTGTTTTTATTATTTTTCTTATTGCAAGTTTCATTTCGCTTGACAGTTTCAAGTCCGGCGCAACAGAAAAGAACCGGGAAAACTCCGGCTCTGTAAGCATTAGCAAAATAAAAATTACCGCGCTGTTAAATGTCTTGAAATTTTTGCGTGAGATTTCAAGTAGTGCAGTTTCGTAGTAACGCACATCGCTTCCGTCGGATGTTTTTAATTTTGTGCATAGCACCGCTGTTATTAAAAACCATGCATAATCTTCCAGCCCGTCGTGCAACGGAATTTGCAAATCCGGATGAATCATTAGCTTTAACACGCCGCAAATTCTGTGATATGCGTTTGCGCATACAAAGGCTTCCGCGCTTTCTTCGTCCGCAATTTTAAGCCACTGCGCGGCTTGTTTTTTTATATATTTTCCTACCTTGCGGTTAGAATTTTCAATACACCACCGTGCATATTTATACGCTTTGCTTTGCTCCATGAAGCACCTCTAACAGCGGGTCGGTTTTCTTCTCCGGTTGCTTCGGAATTGTACGAAGTGCCGATGCTATAGTCATTGCACATTCTTTCTCCAAGTCAAGAAGCATTTTCCGCTTGGCTTGAAGCTGCCTGTCCAAACTTGAAAATTGCGACACCAATTTTGCTTTAAGTGAATACCATTTTTCCAGCGGCATTTCTCCTTCGTCAACAAGTCGTACCCTGTCTGCAACCAAATTATCCAAGTCATGCGAAACGGAATTGCGGCGTTCTTCAAAATCCAAACATTCCGCGTAAATTATGCAGTAACGGTTCACCACGCCGCCGTAAATATCATCGTTCTTGCCTATGCTTTTTAGTAGCTTTATAACTCGCATATACTCCTTGTGCGCGGTGGGGTTTGATTTTACTTCCGCGCGCTCTTTCATTGGTGCGCCCGTTAGTAGTGATTTTTCGGCTTTTTCCCTCGTTGCCTTCTGCGCCCGAGTAAGATGCGATTTCTTCTCACTCACTAAAACTGCAATCGGTTTCCCCGGCTTCCCCATAGAATCACCGCCCCAAAATTTTTTAATCCCATAAAAGGAATATTTTATGCATCTTCATGGACACGTGCTGTCCGGCAACTTGATTTTTCGGCGGTCGTTGGGTGGGGGGGCTATCCTGCAATCATCCCACGGAGATGTTCGCGGGTGATTTCTCCGCGCTCCGCTTTTTCGTGGCAGTTGCCGCAAAGCGTTATCAAGTTTTCGTCATCCAGCCGTTGCTCGAAGTCTTCCACAAGCGGCGTGATATGGTGAACCTCCAGCCCATCGCTTTTGTATCTTCCGTTTGCGCGGCACATTTGGCACAAGTATAAGTCACGCTGCCGTATGTGTTCACGCTTGCGTTGCCACGCTTTTGTGTTTCGGAATTTATCATGCTCCCCAAACCGCCTTGCACGTTTTGGCTTTTTGCCGCAGTCGTGGTTGCGGTCGTGTATTCTGCCGCAGTGTTTACAGCTTCTAAGCATTTAAGCCGCTCCCAAAATTAAAACCCCGCGAAAATAATCGCGGGGTTCGTTTTATGTCGCCCCGTGCCTACATGGCGGAAACGGGGCTTTCGTGGGTTTTTATTGTTGGTGTGCAGAACTTCACGCAACCATTATAGCACATGAAAAACGAAATAAGCGAAAAAAACGAAAAAGTTTTCAGCGTTTATTTTTTTTGAACCAGTTTGAAACTGTCATGCGCACGGCATCGGCGGTCATATCTTTGTAAATTGCTTTGGCAACATCATGCCACGATTTCCCTTCAAGATATCGCAGGGTTAAAATTACACGCACTTGCGGGTCTGGGATATCTGCAATAAATTTCTCGGCGGCGGATACCAATGCGGCAAGCTCATCCGCACGGGCGGAGAGTTTGGCGGCCGTGTCGTAGTATTCCGGCGCGTGTTTACCCTGTATGATAAACGCCCGCTTTTTGCCCGTGCTGAAATCTAAACCGTAATCGCCCGCTGTTGAACCTGCGTTCTTCATTCGGATGGTTAGCATTCGCATCTCACTTTTTATGTGGATAATTTGTTTCAATTCTTTTTGCGTCATGAAACCAGCCCTCCTACGCAATCGTACATTTGACATTGTCCCGCTTATCGAATAATATACTTCATGTACGCGCAGAAACGTTATCAATTGCCGCTTGCCTTTGGGTAGGCGGTTTTTGTTTTGGTGTTGACGTGATGTGGTTATCCGTTTAAAATATGGATATAATGAATGCAAGAGGAAACGCTTTAGCGGATTCTCTTGTATGTACGCAAGCTGGGACGGTTTTCCGGCTGAACCCCAGTAGTTACAACGTTAAACTATCAGGAGAGTAACCGTTTGCCTATTCCGAAGG
>WQSG01000056.1 GCA_009788055.1 Defluviitaleaceae bacterium
GTTTGGGGGGGAGAACCTTTTTTTGAAAAAAAAGGTTCTCCCCCCCAAGGTTTTTCTTTAATAAAAAATCCGCATAAAAGCCCAACAACTCCGCCAATTCCGCCGAGGAGGAATGCGAATGTGAGTCCAAGGCGTTGCGCAATTAGACCGCCGAGAAGAAGTGCCGCCATTCTTCCGAGGGCGTTGCACGCGCTGAGGTGTCCCATTGCCTTTGCAGATTCATTTTGCGGATAGTATGACGCGCCCAAAATGGTGAATGTAACCCATGCGGAAGCGGCAACCCCGCCCAAAGCCCGCGAAATCAAAAGAGTGTAAGGGCTTGGAAAGAAAAACACAATAAACCCCGCGACAGCGGCAAAGAACATACCAAGCAAAACAAAAACTTTACGCTTACCCAGTTTGTCCGAAAAAATGCCAAGGGGAAAACGGATAGCCATTTGCGTAAACCCATACGCCCCCGTAATAAGCCCCACAAGCCGCAAATTAGCACCCATATCGTCTGCAAACGGCGCGACATACGGCACATATGTATACAATGAAAACCAAAAAAATGCCGTTACAAAATAGAAAAGAATCATGCGGTTACGCATTAAAATACCCCCTTGATGTGGGGGTATTATAGCATTATTTGAGAAGCTTTAGGCAGTCCATACCCTGTTCTGTGAAAAAGTTACTGCCCCCAAAATTGGGGGCAGTGGCAAATGTCGCGTTTTGCGACGTTTAATTTACTAAATCCAAAAATGGATTGAGTAGGATTTGAGCATACAATTTCGCTGTTATTCGTAGACAAGCTCAGCAAAAATTATTTCCTTTGCCACAATGTGTCTGTGGTGTAATGTCAAGGGGTAGGTTAAAAATCCAACTCGTCTATTTAGATAATTAAAAACATAGTATTGACAAACTGATTAGATGTACATATAATTAAAACAAGAAAACACGAACTCAAGGAGGTCAATATGAAATCTAATAATGTTTTGCACTTGTTCAAGTGTTTGGCAGATGCTTCACGCCTAAGTATCTTAAAATCATTAAACCGGGAGGATATGTATGTAGAGCAACTTGCAGAAAGGCTAAACCTTTCGTCGGCAACCATTTCTAGTCACATGAAAAAATTAGAAGAAATTGGCGCGGTACAATCCCGCAAAGAGCAGTATTACTCTATGTATTCGCTTTGTCCTGATACCTTTTCACATAACATCTTGGATTTAATACAGTGTGAAGAACATGACTCTGTTGGAGATGAACGAGAATCAGAATACCGCAAAAAAATTCTTTCTACTTTTATGCCTAAAGGTAAGATAACGAAAATGCCAGCACAACTAAAAAAGAAGCTAATACTCATTGAAGAAATATGTCGTTCATTTGACAAGGGTGTACCTTACACTGAAAAAGAAGTTAATCACAAGATAATTGATTTCTATGATGATTTTTGTATGGTTCGACGGTTTTTTGTTGACTATGGCTTATTTGCTCGTGAACGTGATGTATATTTCAAACAATGTGATAAAATATCTACTTTGCAAATGCCACACGCCCATTAAAGTCAGTATATTGAGCAAGGCAGGAGTGGAACACCACCGCCCCTGCGAAGCAAAAACAGCGGCGGTGGAATTATTGCAAGAAATCATATCCGGCATTGGCAGAACAAATATGTAACGGGGACGTTGTTTCCCCTCACCTTTCGCCGCGGGGGCTTACTTCAAGCCCCAAAATGCTAATCATCAAACAGGCGGGAAAGGTTGCGGCGTAATCATTGTATTTTTCAATTGCGCGGCTTAATTCAGCGGCGGCGGTTTCTGTTTCGGAAACGGTAGCGGAAAGCTCTTCGTGTTCGCCGAGGGAAGCCGCTTTTCTCAATTTCGGCAACGCCTTGGAAAGCTTATACGTTTCGTATTCGGAAAAGACTTCGCACATTTCCTTTATCTCGCTGATATCTTCGGGCGTTGGCAAGCCCTCCGCCGCTTCGTAAATAATTTCCAATTGCAAACGCAACAAATCATCCAGCACGGCAAAACTCTCGTCCACCGCGCCGCGCCGTTTAAGCACCCGATAATGCAAAACCATCGCGCCCACACTTACCACAACAACAACCAGCGATACAACCCCAACCGCAGAAATAACCATAAAAGCCCCTTTCTGTGCATACTATACCCCAATTATGTAAACCCTACCACCAAGGAGCTGATTTTATGGAAAACAAAAACTACACCCCAACCGAAAACGAAACCGGCGAACCTATACCGGATATGAGCAACGGTAAAGAAAAAGACCTTGGGGGCGTTGCCCCCAATTCCCCCACAAGGGGATAAATCCCCTTGACCCCATCCTAAAAATCGCGCATTAGCGCGATTTTTGAGTTGCGATAAAAAGTTTATCGCTAGTCCATGTCAAAATTTGGGTCAAGCCTTTTTAAAGGCTTGCGGGGTTCGGGGCAGAGCCCCGAGAACTTATCTTTTATCTCCTACCAATCCCAATCGGCCTGAAGTTTCATGTTTTTGCTCATGCGGCCTACTTGGGGGTACATCTCGCCAAAGTCGGGGGGCTTTTCGCTTAGGCGTTCGAGTTGCAGGCGAATTGTTGGCGGCTCTTGGGCGAAAAGGGACGCTTGGCTGTAGGCGGCGAGGATTAGCTGGTTCATGTGTGCAAAATCGAGGTCGGATAGGGGGCATTCTTCGGCATGGGTCTTGGGGTTTTTGGACTTGGCGGCGCGTTTTGCGGAAGGGTATTCTGCAAAACGGTTTTCGGTTTTGTCGTGGAAGAAGCTGAAATCTCCGTTGTTTTTTATGTCAAAATAGTTTGTAATTTCTTCATAGAGGTCTGCGAGGGTGAAGTTGTCGGGAACTTGCAGGTGCATCCAAACGGAGTTGTCGGACTCCAGACGGATTCGGAAAGTGTGAACCGCGCCGGGTAATCCGCCCGCAAGGGCAAGGGGCGAAAGATGTTGCGCCATTTCTACAAAAGTGTTTAGGGTGTAATTGTCTACAAAAATGGTATCTTTCATGTTTTCAAATTGAAGCTCGCTTGCGTCGAAGTAGTTTTCCTCCGTGGGCGAAAGATTAAGAAGCTTCAGCCCAAGGTCGGTTAGGGTGTAACTGCTGCACGGCGCGAAAAATGCCACAAAGGCCTCGTCCGGGTCTTCGCAGACATTTACGTAGTCTACAACTTCTTCCGAAAAAGCGAATGGCAACGCGTACATTGGGCGAATAATACGCAGGAAATGCCCAAACGGTGTGAAAAAAAATCTATCAAGCACAATGCCCATAACAAAAGTGCCGGAAAGAAGCTCCATGTCGAAACCAAGATGTTCCGGCGACATTCCTTCGGGAATTTGCATATTGCTTATATTAAGAAGCTCCTCGATATCGTAGCCCATAACGTCAAAAACACGGGCGAAAATATCGTCCGTTTCCATGGGAGAAGTTAGCAACGAGCGCACAAAAGACTCCGTAAAAATATGCTCGGGCATGGGAATGGAATTTCGCAGACCAGACGCCGTCATGGTGATAACCACATCCAGCATATCGCGGAAAAGGTCTTCGCTGCTGCGCGAAAGAATCTCCGCGCTTTTCTTGGACGGTTGCATTCTTTGCACATAAAGCGACGGCATTTTTGAAAATAACTTCATGCAAATGGCAAGCTCCATCAAAAATGATGCGTAGTGCGGGTCGTTGATGCTTAAATTTTCGGAAAGTTCCAGTGCCTGTTCGTCTTTGAATGAACCGCTTTCGTGCAGGTCTACGTGGGGCGTGCAGTATTCCATAAGCGTTTTCATATCGCCAATAATAGGGTGATTCTCCACCGTATACGAAAGAACCTTGCAGTCCACACCCGTAACTTTAGACGGCGTTTTTAATACCGCAATGGGATACTTATCCGCAGGCTCTTCAAAATAAGCCGCCATGCATTCCATAAGGTTGGCGGGCGAAAATGGCGTATGCTCTACCAGCGTGGCATAGTACCACCGCCGATGTATCGCTTGAAGATACGGCAAAACCTTTCGCCGCTTTTTACTGTTGGCATCACGATACGCTTCCATAAAATTTTCTTCAAACAAATTATGCAGAATCGTCATGTATTTGTTGTACGTGTCGCCCACTAAGATGCCTTCTTTCTTTTTTTGCTTTTCTCTCAGAAATTTTCCTTGCTTTCTTGATTGTAACAGATAAGTTGTTGTGAAATCAAGGTAACAGTAATGAATTTTGAAGAATGTGCTTTTGCAATATGTACCGTTTGACGTAATTGTATGCGCAGATTAAACTGCGCCAAACTCTATTTTTTCGGGTTCTGCAAGTTTAATGTTGAACAAATCATTCTCACCGCCACAGTTAAAGCCTACATGGATTCGGTTTTCAACGTCGTCTTGCTCGGTTGTTGACAGATTAGACCTATCGAAAAAACGCCGTATGACCCGCCCATCAAATCGTCTGAAATCACGGGGATTGCTTCTTGTGTAATTGGGGTCGTATTCCCAAAGTACAAGATGCCTGTCATTATTGTCAAACAACCACTTCCCCAGTTTTTCCCACCACATTAAATCCGTCTCACCCAAGGACATACCGAATACGCAAATTATATGGCTTGACTCTATGAGCTCCATCCCTCTGGCATGATTCCCATTTCTTAACCAGCCATTCATTTGAGATTTAATAAGGTTATCCGAAAATGAATTATCGTTGGATAGCTTATCGTTAGCGATTTGTGACGTATTATCTACACCAATAAGCATATCTTCATCGAGCGTCCCATGGATGTGCAGAGGTATAGCGATAGAATCAGGAGTATTGCTACCATCATGATGTAATGGCAGTGGGTGTTGCCTACGCAAAACATTAATGCACGTATCAAAAACTTGCGTATAATTAAATGTCATAAACCTATAGAAATGCCGTTCATTCCTAGATACATCAAAAGTGGTCGCAATATCGCGCGCAGAACCCGAACGCAATCTGTTGTTCCTGTAAAAGTTCGTGAGGGAATCCACAAATGCAGTTACAACATCCGCATTCTTGTTTTTCAAGTCAACTCTCGCCTCTTGCTCTCGGAGATATTCAATCAAACCATCAACAAAATCATCGCGGCAATGGATAAAATTGGCTTTTGTACTTGCATCAAAATCCTTTGCATACAAACCCAGCTGTTTTTCAAAGTCTGACCATGTTTCATAACCTTCTTTCACAATCACATCTTTAAACTCTCGGATAATCTTGTCATTTACAGTTTTCTCCACATAATGCGGCATAAAATCTTCAAATTTTGTTTTAAGCCCCACGTTTACGTCAAAACCATTCCCAATCATAAATAATATATTCATCAAATAATCCCACCTTTCCGCAAAAGTCTGCATTATTTTACCACAACAAGTTATAACGCACCATAATTCCCTTAGAAATTTTCCTTGCTTTCTTGCTTGTAACAGATAAGTTGTTGTAAAATTGAAGTGAAGCAATTTTCAATGTTAAAGTTTTTTCAAAAAAGTTCGCAGGGGTGTGGGGACGGAGTCCTCACGAACTTAATTGTTATAAAGGAGAAACCTATGGCTGTACACACGCAAGATTTATTGGAGAACGATGTGGATTTACGCGAACCGGGAATGCACGCGGTAATTATCCACAATGACGATATTACAACTATGGAATTTGTCACGGAAGTTTTAATACAAATATTCGGCAAGACGCCGCAAACAGCCGCCGCGCTTATGATGGAAGTGCATGAGTTGGGGCATGGAGTTGCGGGCGTTTATGTTTTTGATATCGCGATAACGAAAAAAACGCAGGCAGACCTTCTTGCGGCAGAGCGGGGTTATCCGCTAAAACTCACGGTAAGGGAGGAAGGGGCGTGAAACTTGACAACCTTGTAACGCAAGTGTATGTGGTGGCGGTAAACGAGGCGCGGCTTCATGGGCACGAGTACATTATGCCCGAGCATTTTTTGTACAGCGCGTTAATGTTTGATGATGTTAAATCGGTGATTATAAATGGCGGCGGAAATTTGGAAAATATTTTGGAGGAACTAACTCTGTTTTTTGAAGAGAAACTGCCAAAAAAAGTTACCGCGTCGCCAATGGAAAGCTTTGCGTTTAACCAGATGCTGGACTTGGCGGCGGTTCATGCGCGGAATGCGGGCAAGCCTCAAGTTTCTATGCAGGAGTTTTTGCTGGCAATTTACACTTTGCGCGAGTCTTTTGCGCAGTATATTTTGACTAAAAACGGCATTGAGAAGCAGGATATTTTAAACTGCATCATTGGGGCGGCGAAAGGCTCTTTACCTGCGGCGCAACCGCATACTACCGCGCCCGCGAAAGCGGAAGAAAAAGACAAACACATAGAAACTTACACGGTGGATTTGGTGCAAGCGGCGCGTGACAATAAGTTAGACCCGCTTGTGGGGCGTGAAGATATTTTGGAACGCACCGCCCATGTTTTGTGCCGCCGCTTAAAAAATAATCCCGTTCATGTTGGCGACCCGGGCGTGGGAAAAACAGCTATAGTTGAAGGGCTGGCACAGCGCGTAGCCGACGGAAAAGTTCCGCCGCCGCTAAAAAATGTGAAGATTCTGCGGGTGGACATGGGTGCGCTTGTGGCGGGCACACGTTATCGCGGCGATTTCGAGGAGCGCATTGTAAAACTCTTGGAAGCCGTTTCAAAATTGGAAAAGCCGATTCTTTACATCGACGAAATTCATACCGTGGTTGGCACGGGCGCGGTTTCGGGCGGAAGCATGGACGCGACCAGTATCATCAAGCCGTATCTTTCCAAGGGGGAAATTAGGTTTATCGGGTCTACCACCTTTGAGGAATACAAGAAGCATTTTGAAAAAGACCGCGCACTGGCGCGGCGTTTTGCGCGTATTGATATCGCCGAGCCGTCTGAGGACGAATGCGTGAAAATTCTGCAAGGCTTGCGCCCCAATTACGAATTGTTCCACGGCGTAAAGTATTCCGATAATATTTTAGAGAAAATAGTTTCGTTAAGCACCAAGCATTTAAATGATAGGTTTCTGCC
Organism: Defluviitaleaceae bacterium; assembly: GCA_009788055.1. Taxonomy (GTDB): domain Bacteria; phylum Bacillota; class Clostridia; order Lachnospirales; family WQUN01; genus WQVC01. The sequence goes on from WQSG01000056.1 coordinate 7,002, forward strand.
CGACAAGGCGATTGACGTAATGGACGAAGCGGGCGTTTTCGTGCGCATTGATGCTAAAAAAGTGTGGGTTTCCGAAGCCGCTGTAGAGCGCGTTATCGCACGGGCGGCGAAAGTTCCCGAAAAGAGCGTAAACACAAACGAAGCCGCCGCGCTGAAAAGTTTGGCGGAGGATTTAAACAATCACGTATACGGACAGGAAGAAGCGGTTGGCGCAATCGCCCACGCGATTCATTCTGCGCGGGCGGGATTAAACGAACCCGACCGCCCTGTTGCCAGCTTGCTTTTCGTGGGTCCTACAGGAGTGGGTAAAACCGAGGTTGCGAAACAACTTTCCGCGCTTTTGGGCATTCATCTCTCCCGCTTTGACATGAGTGAGTATCAGGAAAAACACGCCGTTGCGCGCTTAATAGGCTCGCCGCCGGGCTACGTAGGCTACGAAGAGGGCGGTCTTCTTACCGATGCCATTCGCAAAAATCCGCACTGCGTTTTGCTTCTGGACGAAATTGAAAAAGCACACCCTGACATTTTAAACGTGTTACTGCAAGTAACCGACTACGGCTCTCTCACCGACAACACAGGAAAAAAAGCCGACTTCCGAAACGTAATTATAATCATGACATCCAACGCAGGCGCACGGGAAATGACTCGCCAAACAATAGGCTTTGGCGGCGAACTTGATGCCGCCGCCGCCGACAAGGCAGTGGAAAAGATTTTCAGCCCCGAGTTCCGCAACCGCCTGGACGCCGTTGTGCGCTTCAAACCCGTGGACAAGGAAATGGCGTTGCTTATCGCCAAAAAAGCACTAAACAAATTGACGGCAAAACTCGCCGCAAAAAATGTCACCCTCACCGCCGCAAAACCCGCGCTGGAATTTATCGCCTCAAAAGGCTTATCCGAAACCTACGGCGCACGGGAAATCATCCGCCTGGTCGAAAACGATGTTAAAAAATTGCTTGTGCAGGAAGTTCTCTTCGGCGAACTGAAAAACGGCGGCTCGTGCAAACTCACCTTCGCCAAGGGCGAACTGAAAGTTACCGCGAAAAAGGGGTAGTGCATGAAAATTGTAATTGCGTTTGTGATTATGGGACTCGCCGCGCTTACCATGGTGTGGTTTGAGGATTGGTATATCGACTATCTAATGCGAAACGAATACGAACTGATAGAGTCGAATATTATGCGTTGGCTTGTGGGAGACCCAATATATTATTCAAATGATGTGTGGAATGCCGCGTACTTGTTTAACAAGTTTCGTGCGGCGGCGTATCGGTTTGTGGTGTACGGAATATTCACTTTTATGACGGTATGCGCCCTTTGGCGTTACCGAAAAAAAAGCGGGCGGCTAACGTCTGCCGCATTGCTTGTAATTACCGCGCTGTTTTTTTCGGCACAGTTTCATGTCCCGATTATAGACCATGGGCGACATCACAGGTGTTATTTTCACCGCACACATTGGAATATTGTTTCGCTGGAAGAACTGAACGAACCATGTTTATTCCACTACAATGTAGGCGATAACGAAACAATATACAGGATTATCCACACGCGCGGCAGAGGCCACCCGAGGGCGGTTAGGGTTCACCTTAACCATGCGGAAAGAATCGGCACACTGCATTTCACATTTTTTGGAATGACAGCGGATATGCCGCCGGAAAAACGCCCAATGCCCTGCCCGCAAAACGAATTCCCCCGCTCGCCCTTGTTGGAAAAATCCTTCCCTCTTGACGCACAGCAGTACAGAGAAATTACACAAATGTTTTCCCGATACAGGTTTTGGAATACACCATCCACCGCAAGATATATAGGGCGGGGCTGGAGTTGGGTACTCGAAGGCGCAGGCAGTAACCGCTACCACTATATACGCAGAAGCAACCCCTCCTATGGCAATGTTGCGGCACTTGGTAACTCCCTTTTGCATTACGCTTCCGACCTTCTTGCTAACTCCGATTATGAAATTTTGTGGTTTTATTGGTAAGTTTTCGCGGAGGTGACGAAGAAATGATTGACTTATCAGGCATTCAGTCCTGTGTTTCAGCGGGAAATATTCTGTGGACGGAGCATATTTCTCTCCGATTACGAGAGCGGAAATTAAAACGCGCAGACATTCTCAATTGCGTAAAAAACGGCAAAATAATTGAGCAATATCCAAACGACACCCCATATCCAAGCTGTCTTATATTCGGATACACCATAAATAATCAGCCGCTTCACATAGTTTGCGGATTAGATTTCGGTAAACTGTGTTGCATGATAACGGCGTATGTTCCAAACTTGGACACATGGCAGTCGGATTTTCAAACAAGAAAGGACAAGTGACAACATGACAAATTGCTTTCGTTGTAAGGGTGAGTTGGATTCAAAACTGAAAACCCACGCCGTCACGCTTGAACAATGCGTTATTATCGTAAAAAATGTGCCGGCTCTTGTGTGTAACCAGTGTGGAGAAGCATACTTCACGGATGATGTAATGCAAAAATTGGAAACTATTGTTGATAAGTTGGAGAGCATGATAAAGGAAGTCGCAATTGTTGATTACCTTGATGATGTCGCGTGATAAAATGCCAAACCTTAACAACATCAAAAAACTAATAAGCGAAACATTTACGGGGCTTAGCATCAAAAAAATCGCGCTGTTGGGAAAAGGAAAAGCGGGAACAATTTATTTGGTAAACGGCGAAATAGTGTTCAAAATCCCCCTGCAAAATGAGGGCGAAATTGCGCGGTGGCAAAAAAACGAAGCGGTTGTTTCGCGCTTTTTGGAAGGCAAGCTTGAAATAGAAACCCCGAAAATACTGTATGCCGCGTCCGAATGCGGGCTGTATATCATTGGCGAGTCGCTACTTTCGGGCATACCGCTTTCTTACGAACTGTGCGACACATACGACAAAGAAACCAAGCACGATATCCAGCGGCAAATTGGCAAAATTGTGCGCCAACTGCACGACATCGGCGGGAACGATTATTCGTGGACTGGCGAAAACCCCGAAACGCCAACGGAATGCATAGCCGAATTCAACGAAAAATTCCGCGCCGAAACAGCGGCTCTATTCTCCCCCGAAGAACGCGAACAAGTAGAAGAAATTGCAACGCATTACAAAAAGATTTCCGCAGAAGCCCCCGTACCATTCGTGCTTTGCCATCACGATTTACATTTTGGCAATTTCATGTTCGACGCGAAAAGCAAGCAAATAACAGGGCTGTTAGACTTCGGGTGCGCAGGTTACGCAGAACCCGCCCGCGATTGGCACTATTATTTTAACGCGAAATATGTACTGGAAGGCTACGGCTCAACCAACGATAAATATTTTTCAGACAGGCAAAAATTCCACGCGCTGTCGCACTTGCTGGACAACCTTAACGAGGAAATTCAAGAAAAAAAGCCACATACATCTTTGGATTTCATCAAAAAATATATCTTGCGGGGTGAAACCGATTGAAAAACGCAATCTATTCAATAGCAACGCTTTTCGTAATCGCGTTGTTTTCGCGGTACGAAATCGCGGCGGCGGCAGAACACGGCGGCTATATTTGGGTTGCGCAACCCACTTTTTGCGAAGTGGGACAGTTTTACAACGGCCATGCAGTGGTGCGCCGAGACGGTTATTTCGGAATAATAAACAGCAACGGAACCATTGTTGTTCCCATAATATACAACGACCTTGGCTGGTTCGGGAATATAAATGTTTCCTCCGGCTTTATTGAAGCGCGGCTTGGCGAAAAATGGGGCGTTCTGGATTTTCGCCCCGATTTCCTATGTCGCGAACGTCCTAATCCCCAGAAAGTAATCCCGTTTGTTCACGACGAAATTCTTATCAACCACCATTACGGAATGGCAATTGTACGCGAAGGGCAGCGGCCGAATTATGTTTCGGGGCTGGTAGAGCTTTCCACGGGCAGAACGGTTGTGCCTGTTGGCACGTACCGCCGCATTTGGGGCTTTGGCGAAGGTCTTGCGATTGTATCGGACAGACGCGGCAATCACGGGTTTATCTGCATAAACACGGGCGAAATTGCTGTTCCGCTAATTTACGGCTGGGCGCATCGGTTCTCAAACGGACTTGCGGCGGTGCAACGGTCGGCGCAACGCGACCAAGGATGGGGCTTTATAAACGCACGCGGCGAAGAGGTTATCCCGTTCATATATGAGCAAAACACAGGGGTTTCGCCGAGCGGATTAATCCTTACAATCCGCAACGGACTGCGTGGGCTTATGGACACAAACGGCACATATATTGTTCCGCCGAAATATCAGGACATAGACATTTTCCGCGACACCCCCCACGACCTTGCAATCGTGCGGCGGGACGACCGCAGGGGGCTTCTTAACATAGTCACGGGCGAGTACATCATCCCGCCCGAATTCGCAACCGTGCGTCTTTTGGGCGAAAACATAGCCGCCCTACTGCCTTGGCAAGAACAAGAAATCCAACGGCGCGGCGATTACCCCGTCACCTTCACACTTTTTTGCATACGGGAACGCCGCGAGATTTCGACCGTGACATACAATTTCCACACAGGGCATATATCAGCCTTTCGCGGCGGATTTTCCATAATCGCCACGGGCGACGGCTGGGGCGATTGCTGGCGGCTTGGACTAATCGACACGCAAGGCAACGAAATAATCCCGCCGATTTACGACAGCATGAACCATTTTTCCGACTACCTCTTGCGCATAGACTACTTGGGCGGGCGATTTCGCCGCCAAGGTCGCCTTTTGTGCAAGCGCACATGGGACGAAGTTCTCCCGTGGCACGATTTCATCTCTCACCCGCAAAACGGCTTTGCCATAATAAACACAGGCGGCGAGTGGATTCACTACGGCGAATGGATGGACGAAATAGTCGGCGGTTACTGGGGCTTCATAGATGAATACGCCAACATAATAATCCCGCCCACCTTGGATTTCCAACGCGTTCGCCCCGTTTCAGAGGGCATCGCCGCGGTACAACGCAACGATAAGTGGGGATTTATAGCGGTTAATTTAGTCGATTAAGATAAAACCGCGGGGCTCTGCCCCGCACCCCGGCAACTTTTGAAAAAGTTGCATCAAAACTTTAACTTGAATCGCGCATACGCGCGATTCGGAAATTACGAAATGGATTATCGCTAGTCCATGTTAAAGTTTTTGTTCAAACTTTTTTCAAAAAGTTTGCGGGGTTCGGGGCAGAGCCCCGAGAACTAAAACGGAGGTGTTCCAAATGAAAAAACTGGGATTCATAGGCGCGGGAAATATGGCGGAAGCGATTATTCGCGGCGTGATTAATTCGGGGGCGGCGGAAAATTCTGATATAATCGTGTCGGACGCGAACGAAATGCAATTGGACTATATGCGGGAGCGGTTTATGGTGCAGATAACGCGCTCTAATATGGACGTTGCGAAAGCGGCGGATATTCTGTTTTTAAGCGTGAAGCCCAATGTGTACGACGTGGTTATCAATGAAATTTGCAGCGGGGTGAAGGATGGCGCGTTGGTTGTTATTATCGCGGCGGGACTGTCTATTGAAGCGGTGCGGGCGAAATTTTGCGCAAGTTCGGATTCTTGCGCGGGCGAATGTGTTAAACTGATTAAGGTAATGCCAAACACGCCCGCCATGGTAAACTGCGGCATGAGTGCCATATGCGCGGCAGAAAACGTAACACCCGCCGAACTGGAAACCGTGTTACAAATTTTCAACAGCGTTGGAAAAACGGAAATTCTGCCGGAAAAATTGTTTGATGTTTTCACCGCGCTTGCGGGTTCTTCGCCCGCATATGTTTTCACTTTCGTTGAAGCAATGGCAGACGCAGGCGTAAAACACGGCCTTTCCCGAAAACAGTCACTTGAAATAAGCACACAGGCCGTTATCGGTGCGGCAAAACTTTTGCAAAACTCCGACGACCATCCCGCAACCCTTCGCGACGCGGTTTGCTCGCCCGGCGGAACAACTATCGCCGCCGTCTGCGAACTGGAACGCACGGGCTTCCGCAATGCCGTTATTTCCGCAGTGGATGTTTGTACGGAAAAATATAGAAGTCTCGGATAGGAGGTGAACACGATGAGTATGGTAAAATCGGAAGATGTGCGCATTCTTGTCAATACGGAAACAAAAGAAAAAGCTATAATTGCAGACAGCAAATACTCAAACATTGAACCTTCACGCGAAGACGAATACCAAACCTTTGAATCGTGGAAAGAAGCTAAGGAGTGGTTGAGTGCTTAGACCAAAGCTATCAAACCGATTCAAGAAAAATTATAACTTGATGGAAAAACGCGGTTACAACATGGCAATTATCGACTCTGTTATTGAAACCCTTTTGGCGGGAAAGCCATTGCCGGAAGCTAACCGCGACCATGCGCTTCACGGAAACTGGAAGGGTTTTCGTGAGTGCCATGTATTACCCGATTGGTTGCTGATTTACAAAGTTGACGGCATTAATCTGTTGCTATACCTTGAAAGAACAGGCACACATTCAGACTTATTTTGAACAAAAAGGAGCGCGTTTCATGAACATATCCCCCGCACGGGAACAGCTTACGCGGCACAAAAGAGCCGTGGTGAAGATTGGCACAAGTTCGCTTACGTATCCGAATGGTATGTTAAATTTGCAGCGGATAGAGAAGCTTTGTTGGGTTTTGGCGGATTTGTGCAACAGGGGCAAGGAGATTATAGTTGTAACGTCGGGGGCGATTGGCGTTGGTGCGAATTCGCTTGGGATGGAAACGCGCCCGCGTGACATTATCGGGCGGCAAGCGGCGTCGGCGGTTGGGCAAGCGATGCTAATGCAAATTTACAATCGGTTTTTGATGACGTATAACAGGCACGCGGCGCAAATTCTGCTTACAAAGGATTGCGTGGAAAATCCCGTTATGCGGGAAAACGCCCACAATACCGTAGAGCAATTGCTTGCCATGGGCGTAGTGCCAATCGTAAACGCCAACGACACGATTGCCACAGACGAGCTTGGCGAATTCAGCGACAACGACAATTTATCGGCAGACGTGGCGGTTTTTTCTTCCGCAAAGCTTCTCATAATGCTTTCCGATATCGAAGGCCTGTACAACAAAGACCCGCGAACCCACCCCAAGGCAACGCTTTTTACCGAGATAAACGAAATCACCCCAAAAATGGAATCTGCCGCGGGCGGAAGCGGCACAACTCTTGGCACAGGCGGCATGGCAACAAAACTAACCGCCGCCCGCACCGCATTGCAAAATAACATCGACACGGTAATCGCCTCAGGCAGTGACCCGTCTGTTCTTCTGCAAATTTTCGACGGCGAAGAAAAAGGTACGCTGTTCACAACCGTATAAACACAAAAACCGCGCGAAACTGCGCGGTTTTAATTTAAAGTTTTGATGAAACTTTTTCAAAAGTTTCCGGGGTGTGGGGCGGAGCCCCACGGTTCTTATTTCACTCCCGTGTTCCCGTGAAACAACAGGTTACATATGGCGGAATTTCAAATTGATTTACCCATCCTTGGTAGCAATCCACGCAGAGGTCTATGTCGTGGGTTTCGCCGTCGTAGGGCGAGTGATAGCCCCATGATTTTGTTAGGGAAATATGGTCTTCAAAATAGCCCGGGTCTTCCTTTTCCACGTCGCGCCCGCAGGAATTGCATCGGACGTTGGAAAGTTGCGGCGTTAGCGTCGTGCGTTCCAGAAATACTCTCATTTTTCTCCCCCTTGGGTTTTAATGCGGTTCGTCTATGTCTTTTTCATAATACAAATTTCCGAATGCTGTTTTAAACGGGGGGAAAACGGCCTTGCACAGATGAAGCAACCATTCTGCGCCGAATGTTACCGTTTGCTTGCCGTTTTCCCGCCGAATTTGCGTGATTAACTGCGCGGTGCTTACGTGTTCGGTGTTCTGCGGGTGAAAAACGCCCGCCGCGCCGTTTGAAATTACCGCGCATAAAAATTGCGACAAATTATCAATATAAATTACGCTGCGCTTGTTTTTGTTGCAGGGAACCAGCGGCATATACCTTGCCATTTTAACGAGCTGCCCATACTTGCCGGGGCAGTTTTCGCCATACACCATGGGCGGGCGTATTATTGCAATTTTAAAATCAGTGCTTTGCAAGTTAATAAGCGCGTTTTCAGCGTGTAGCTTAGATGTCCCATAGTGATTATTATGCGGCGGTTTTGGTTTGGTATGCGCGGATATTTCACCCTCTTTTTTTCCAAAAACCGCCATAGAGCTTAAATACACGAACTGCGGCACTTTGGCAGTTTTTGCTTTTTGGGCGACAGCAACGGCAAGGTCGCGGTTTACGGCAAAATACAGATGCGCGTTTTCCTTTGTTTGTCTGCGGTGTGCAATGCCCGCCGCAAAAATTACGGCAGAATAATTTTCAAAATCGTGGGTTTTCCAGCCCTCGCGGGAGTCTACGGCGTGTACCGCGAAGTGTTGTGCCGCGTATTCCGCAAATTTTTTGCCGATATACCCGCTTGAGCCTACAATTAAAATTTTCATTTTGGGCCGCCTTCTTGTACGCCGCGCCCTGAAAGTGCGCAAAATACCGTTTGGAACAGGATTTTCATGTCGAAAAGGAAACCGATTTTTTGCGCGTATTCGCCGTCGTATGCGGCTTTTACGTTTATGGGCAACTCGTCGCGCCCGCGTACTTGCGCAAGACCCGTTAGCCCAACGGGAACGGAGTTCGCGCCGTATTTCTCTCGCTCCTCGATAAGGTCAATCTGATTCCACAGGGCGGGGCGCGGCCCTACAAGTGATAACTCGCCGCGAAGAATGTTAAACACTTGCGGAAGCTCGTCCAAGCTGGATTTCCGCAGGAATTTCCCGACAGGCGTTATAAATGCTTGCGGGTCTTGCAGTAGGTGCGTCGGAACGTCTTTTGGAGCGTTGCTGTACATACTGCGAAATTTGTATATCTGAAAAAATTTGCGGTCGCGTCCAAAGCGTTTCTGCGTGAAAAACACAGCCCCGCGTGACGTGCATTTTACCAAAACCGCAAGCACCACCATCAGCGGCAACCACAACGGCGCGGAAATTACCAAACAAAAAATATCAAATATACGCTTCAAAAACCCTTCCCACCAACTGCGAGACACGTTCTCTTTTATATACATATGGCTTGACTCCTTTTTTTATTCACAGGTTAAAAGGAAAAAATTATCGTTTACAATCGCGCCGTTTTTGATATAATAAAAGTAGGTAATTGTCACAGGTGTGACTGCCCAACAATGTGGTATTGTTACGCCACTCTGTTACTGGACATAGCAGAGTGGTTTTTTCTTAACTGAACCTAAATATAAAGGTCAGCAATGCAAGGAGAAATATCCCAAACGTAAAAAGAAGTTTCAGGATGTAATACCAATCTCTCATGCAATCACCTCCCGTCGTGTTGAAACGGAAGGGCAAGCCACAACTGCTCAATTACCTATCGGCGACCTCTAAAAACCCATCTTTTCGCATATGCCGCTTCTCGAAAACGCGCCTAAAGCCGCGCGTTTTCTGCGATGCGGCACAGCTCAAAGTGGGTTTTTGGAGGTCGCCTTTATTGTCAAATAATATCACAACATTATGCTTTCTGAATACAATTATTTGACAAGCACCTTACATAATCTTAGAATAATTCCAAGCAAAAAAATAATGAAAGCTTCCGGGCTATAAGAGGCGTGATTAGAATGTCTAAGTACGATTTCAACACCATTGAAAAGAAATGGCGCAAGAAATGGGAAGAAAACCCTATTCAAAAAAACAGTGAGAAAAAGCCTAAATTTTACTGCCTTGATATGTTCCCGTATCCGTCGGGGACGGGGCTTCATGTGGGGCATTGGCGCGGGTATGTGCTAAGCGATGTACTAAGCCGCCACAAGATATTGCAAGGGTTTCACGTCCTGCACCCGATGGGTTGGGACGCATTTGGCTTGCCTGCGGAAAACAACGCTATCAAAAAAGGCATACACCCCTCCATTTCCACGGCGGAAAACGTAGCAAGCATGAAGCGTCAGTTAAACGAGATGAGTACCATTTACGACTGGAACTACGAAATTGACACAACAGACCCCAAATATTACAAATGGACGCAATGGATTTTTGCCAGAATGTTTGAAAAAGGATTGGCATATGAAAAAGAAATGCCGCTTAACTGGTGTCCAACGTGTAAGGTAGTGCTTGCGAACGAAGAAGCCGTTGGCGGTGTTTGCGAACGGTGCAAGGGCGAATCCACGAAGAAGAACTTACGGCAGTGGATGCTGAAAATAACCGCCTACGCCGAACGCCTGCTTGCCGACCTTGAAGGCTTAGACTGGCCCGAAAAAGTACGCAAAATGCAAGCGGACTGGGTAGGCAAAAGCCACGGCGCAGAAGTTGAATTCACCGTAAACGCATCATCTGCGGGGGACGGAGCGCAAGCCGCCCAACCCATCATAGCATACACCACCCGTCCCGATACGCTCTACGGCGCGACATTCATGGTGCTTGCGCCGGAGCATGAATTGGTTTCCAAAATAACCACGCAAGCCCAAAAAGCCGCCGTTGACGCATATGTAATGCAAGCCGCGTCACGTTCCAACGTGGACAGAATGAGCGGCAAGGAAAAAACGGGCGTGTTTACAGGGGTTTACGCAACAAATCCGCTAACGGGTCGCACAGATATGCCCGTGTGGGTTGCGGATTACGTCCTTGCGGATTACGGCACGGGCGCAATAATGTGCGTCCCCGCCCATGACGAGCGCGATTTTGAATTTGCGCAAAAGTTCGACTTGCCAATAGTTGAAGTAATTTCGCCAACGGGCAACGCATCCGCAGAACCGCTTTCGCAAGCATATGTGGGTGACGGAGTGCTTGTTAATTCCGAAAAATTTGACGGGCTTAACGTAAAAGATGCCATTGCCGCAATCACAAAAGAGCTTGAAAAAACAGGCAAGGGCAAGGAAACCACCAACTATAAGTTGCGCGACTGGGTATTTTCGCGCCAGCGTTACTGGGGCGAACCCATCCCCATAATTCACTGCGAAACCTGCGGCCCCGTGCTTGTTCCCGATTCTGAACTGCCCGTAATGCTGCCAAACGTGGAAAGCTACCAGCCCACAGACACAGGGGAATCCCCACTTGCGCTGGTGAAAGAATGGGTCAACACAACTTGTCCGAAATGCGGCGCACCCGCCAAGCGCGAAACAAATACCATGCCCCAATGGGCGGGTTCTTCGTGGTACTTTTTGCGCTACTCGGACGTAAACAACGACTCCGCATTGGCAAGCGCGGAAGCGTTAAAAAAATGGCTTCCCGTAGACTACTACGTGGGCGGCGTAGAACACGCTGTTCTGCATTTATTATATGCCCGTTTTTACACAAAATTCCTGTACGACATAGGCGTTGTGGATTTCCAAGAGCCATTCACAAAACTTTTCAACCAAGGCATGATAAACCGAAACGGCAAGAAAATGGCGAAGTCCTTTGGAAATGGCGTTTCGCCTGATGAACTTCTGCCCAAGTACGGTTGTGATGCACTGCGTATGTACGAGCTTTTCATTGGCCCGCCGGAGCTTGACGCCGAGTGGGACGACAGCGGAATAGAGGGCGTATACCGCTTTCTCAACAAAATATGGCGCATAGCAAACGAGCCGCAAACCGCCGAAACCCCCGACTTTGAACGCTTACGCCACCGCCTAATTCATGACATAACCACGCGTCTTGAAAACCTCTCGCTAAACACGGTAATAAGCGGATTTATGGAACACACAAACACATTACAATCTCTTGCGAAAAACAGCGGCGGCATTCCGAAAACCGTTTTAGAAACGCTGGCGGTTCTGCTTTCGCCATTCGCGCCCCATATCGCGGAGGAAATCTGGGAACAACTCGGCAACACCACAAGCGTTTTCGCCCAAACTTGGCCAACCTATGACGAGTCCAAATTGCAGTCCGACACAATAGAAATCGCAATGCAAATAAACGGCAAACTGCGCGGCAATATTCAAATCGCCGCCAACGCAAACAAAGATGACGTACTCGCCCAAGCCAAAACCGCCCTTGCAGACAAACTCGCAGGCGCGGCAATCGTAAAAGAAATCTATGTACCCGGCAAAATTGTGAATTTTGTGGTGAAGGGGTAGCACCAATATGTTTGCGGAAATTGACAAATTGCATGGAAAGCTAAAATCCATACGGCCGCTTTCGCCCGAAAGCGTGCGGCGGCTTTCCGAAGATTTTATGATTGACTACACCTACAATTCCAACGCCATTGAGGGCAGTACGCTAACTCCGGACGAAACCGCGCTTGTGCTGAAAGAAGGCATTACCATTGCCGAAAAGCCGCTAAAGTGCCACTTGGAAGCAATCGGGCACAGGGATGCCTATTATTTCGTGGAAGACTTGGTAAAAAACAAGACACCTCTGTGCGAAAAAACAATCAAGGAAATCCATTCCCTTGTGCTGATTGACAGGCAACGCGACAAGGGCATTTACAGAAGCGTTCCCGTAAGAATCGGCTCGTTCCAGCCGTGCCGGCCATACGAAGTGCCGTCCAAAATGGAGCAACTTATGGCAGATTATAATGCCAATATGCAACACCTTCACATTATCGAACGTGCGGCACTTTTCCATTTAATCTTTGAAACCATCCACCCATTCGTGGACGGCAATGGGCGCGTCGGCAGACTTATTCTCAATTTGGAACTGATGAAAGCCGACCTGCCGCCAATCAATATTAAATTTTCGGACGTTAGAAAATACTACGAATGCTTCAACCACTATCGTGCAAATAACTATGACCCATCGCAAATGGTCGAACTTGTAGCGGGATACGCGACACACGAACTTAAACGCTATGTAGATATCACAAAGCAATCGGAAATGTTGGAACGCGGACATTCAAACTAGGGCGGTGCAGTTTATCCTGTGCCGTCCTTTTCTATATATTTCGGAAGGGGTTATTTTATCTCTTGCTCCAGAGAATCAAATTCAGGGGTAGAAAAAAATTCGCCAAGGGTTATGTCCAGCCCGTCACTTATCTTTTTTATGGTTGATATTTCAGGGCTTTTACTTTTTACGCCGAGTATGCTGTAGATGGTAGACCTAT
>WQSG01000057.1 GCA_009788055.1 Defluviitaleaceae bacterium
ACATTAAAACCTTGGGGCGTTGCCCCAAACCCCATGAACTTTTTGAAAAAAGTTCAATCAAAAACTTTAATTTAAACCCCAAAATCGTGCAACGCACGATTCTAAGATAAAGTTTTGGTCAAACTTTTTCAAAAGTTTGTGGGGTGCGGGGTGAAACCCCGCGGTTTTATTATTTTGCAACAGCCCCTTTGCGCGGGCTAACAGCGCGTATGTACATTTAATTTGCCCGATTCATTTGTGCAGGGGAGATGTTTCACAAGCGAAAATCAATTTTACGCTTTGCGGGCGGTTATGCGTTTTGAATGCTTCCCACATTCACTATACTGCAAGATTTCCTGTACAGCCCGCGCTAACTCAGCTCATACGGCACCTCCTCCTTCGCAAATTTCTTCTAATATAATGGTATGAAGCAAAAAAAAATTGTTGCGTGTCCGATTTTTTTAATTTTGCCCCTTGCGCAAGAAAAATTCTTATGTTACTATCTTTGCCGTTGGGGAGGATTCCCGAGTGGCCAAAGGGGGCAGACTGTAAATCTGTTAGCTATGCTTTCGAAGGTTCAAATCCTTCTCCTCCCAAAAATTATTACTAAGGAAAGACCGTGGGCAAACACCGCGGTTTTTTTCTTATCAAAGGAGAAAAAACCATGACAATAACACAGGCGGAAACGATTTTGAAAAAGTACAACACAGAGCCGTTTTTAATACAGCACGGGCAAACGGTATCGGGGGTGATGGGCTATTATGCGAAAAAATACGACCCCGAGCGGGAAGAATACTGGCGCGTGGTGGGAATGCTGCACGATACGGATTTCGAGCAGTTCCCTGAAGAACACTGCGTAAAAGGCATAGAAATTTTGCGTAACGAAGGCGTACCCGAGGATATAATTGCGGCGGCATTAAGCCACGGTCACGGCATGACAAAAACGCCATACGAGCCAAAACACATGATGGAAAAAATCCTTTTCGCCACAGACGAATTAACGGGGCTGATAGGCGCGGCGGCACTGATGCGCCCAAGCAAAAGCACGTTGGACATGGAGCTTTCCAGTGTGAAAAAGAAATTCAAGGACAAAAAATTTGCGGCGGGATGTTCCCGCGATGTGATAAAACTTGGCGCAGAAAAACTGGGCTGGGAACTGGACGAACTTATCAACGAGACAATTCTTGCAATGCGGGAGGTAGAGCAAAATGCAAACTAATGCATACGATATCTTAAACGAACGCGGGTTCATATCCCAATGCACACACGAGGACGAACTTCGCCAGCTTATGGGCAAGGAAAAACTAACATTCTACATGGGGTACGACCCAACCGCCGACAGTCTAACCGCAGGGCATTTGCTTACGCTGATGGCACACGCGCATTTGCAAAAAGCGGGACACCGCCTAATCACGCTAATGGGCACGGGAACGGGCATGATAGGCGACCCCTCCGACCGCAACGATATGCGCCGCGTAATGACGCGGGAAATTGTTGCGCACCATATCGCTTGTTTCAAAAAGCAGTTCGCCCGCTTTGTGGAATACGGCGATGGCAAGGCAATAATGGAAGAAAACGGCTGGCTGTTAGACCTAAAACTTGTCGAATTTATGCGCGACTACGGCGTTCATTTTTCCGTTAATAAAATGCTTGCGGCGGAGTGCTACAAATCCCGTTTAGAGGGCGGGCTAACGGCATTTGAGTTCACATATATGCTAATGCAAGCATACGACTTTTTAGAACTGTACCGCCGCTACGGTTGTCGTTTGCAACTTGGCGGCAGCGACCAATGGAGCAATATCATTGCGGGCGTGGAGCTAATTCGCAAAACCGAAGGCGCGCAAGCATACGGCCTCACGTTCAATTTGCTAACCGCGGGTGACGGCTCCAAAATGGGAAAATCCGCAGGCAACGCAATCTGGCTGGATGCGGAAAAAACTTCACCCTACGACTTCTACCAATACTGGCGCAACGTGGAAGACAGCATTGTTATAAAAACCCTAAAACTCCTAACCTTCCTGCCCATGGACGAAATTAACGAAATGGCAAAATGGCAAGGCGCAGAACTCAACCGCGCAAAAGAAATTCTTGCCTTTGAAATCACAAAAATAGTGCATGGCGAAGAAGAAGCACAAAAATCCCAATCCTCTGCCAAGGCACTTTTCGCAGGCGGCGGCGACCTTGAAAATATGCCCACAACCGAAATCCCCCGCGCCGAAATCCCCCCCACCGCAATAGACCTTCTTGACAAGCTAAAACTAATCCCCTCCCGTGGCGAAGGCCGCCGCCTAATCACCCAAGGCGGCGTAAAAATCAACGACGCAAAAATCACCGCCCACGACCACCCCATAACCCAAGCCGACTTCAAAGACGGCTTCATTCTCGTACAAAAAGGCAAGAAAATTTATCACCGTGGGAAATTGGTGTAAATTCAATAAAGGAGGGCATTTGTATGCTTGAAAAACTCGAAACCAAGGAAATAATGACAAAACGTGCCGCGCAAGAAAAGTACCGCTCAAAGTATTTTGATATGGTAATAACAGAAGTAATTGACCAAGGCGATAACGATTTGGGATATGTAGTCTATACCGCCGACACGGAAAAGGAGCTGTACCAAGTGCCGATAAGCGAGTATGACGGCAAGGTTGTTGCAATTACCTTTGGCGTAGCCGCCGAGCCGTACCCGATAATCGGAAATGTGGTGTACCATGCATAAGTTTAGCTTTAGGGAATACGGCAGGGTATATGTTCCTGTACACATTAAACCATTGCACAATGTAACATTGTTTCCCATTGAATTTAAAATAGACACAGGCGCAGACACAACAACCATATCAAAACACGTTTTATTTCGTTTTGGCTACGACATGGACTGGATAAAACAAAACGCCGTTGTATACGAGGACAAAGACAAGCCCACCACTGCCGCAGGGGAAAAAATTAATGCGGGATATGTACAGCTTCCGCTTATAAATGTCCTTGGGTATGAGGGCAGAAACTGGGTTTTTCAGATTGTAATGGATGAAAAAGTGGATTTTCGTAATTTACTTGGGCGCGACTTACTTACAGGTTTTAACTATCAATTCGACAATGACGAGGATATTTTTACAATTTCAAGAACAAAAGCATTCAAGCCCCGATACACCTTTTTGCCCCAACAGGAAATAAATGAAATCGCGGGGTCTTGAACGCAGGCTGTTAAAACACATAAACTTTGCAGGAGGTTTTTTTTATGCTTAAAAGACTTGTACTTATGGCAGTATGCGCGGTTTTGATTTTGGGGAGCGTGTCGGCAACGATAACAACAGCGTCGGAAATTGAACCCGCAAGCGGCTTTACCACCACGCCGATGATACAGGCGGGCGCGAGTACCCAACTTTTTTTGCGGACAGACGGCACGGTGTGGATAGAGGGCTATACGCAAGGCTTAGACCTTGAACGCAGAGGCCTTCCGGTGCAAGTACCGGGGCTTCGTAATATTGTGCAGATTTCAATGGGGCAGTTCTACTCACTCGCGCTTAGAAGTGACGGCACGGTTTGGGCGTGGGGGGAGAACAATAGTGGGCAACTGGGGATTGGGGAAGGGTTGACTTGGCCGCGACCAAGGCAACCCGTGCAAGTTCCCGGGCTAAATAATATTGCGTCCATTGCGGCAGGCTCAAGCGGCAATTCATTTGCGGTGGGGCGCGACGGCACGGTTTGGGCGTGGGGCGGGGACATCGGAACCGGAAATCTGGGGTTGTTTTGCCCTGAGTATGGTTTTGCGATTCATTCGTTCACGCCAATGCAAGTACAAGGAATTGACGGCGTAACGGCAATTGCGGCAGGTGGGCAACATACGCTTGCGTTAAGATATGACGGCACTGTTTGGGGATGGGGTCTTCGGATATTACTTGGCGAATCACGGCAGGGCGGCCCATCCCCACCCATACAGGTGCAGGGTGTTTACAATGTGACGGCAATATCAGCGGTGGATAATCACTCCCTTGCCCTGCGGCAAGACGGAACGGTGCTTGCATGGGGGCGCAATGCCCACGGGCAGCTTGGCAACGGCACATTACACTGTCATATTACGTTAGACGTACCCGCGCCGCCCCAAGAAGTAACCATAAGCAATGTGCGGGCAGTTGAAGCAGGTCATCAATCTTCTGTGGCGTTATTGACAGACGGCACTGTTTGGACTTGGGGCGACCATCAAAATAATCACTGGAACAGGCAATGGAATAACATTGACGTTCCATTTTATACCCCAATACAAATGTATGAGACCCGTAACATGATAGGGATTTCTTCCATGCAAGGTCTTGTGATGATGTTTTGCGGGGACGGTTATGTGTGGTTTCATATCGGGCCGCCGCCGGCAGCGTTTCCGTGGGAAACTCACCATTTCAATTTATTCACCCGCACACCCCCTCCCCCCGAACCACCCCCGATTGACACAACGGGTGTTGCGCCGTTTATTCGTGCGCAGGGAACGCGGCTTTATTCGCCTGAAATTCGTTGGCGTACTTACGGCGTTTACCGTGTGGCGGGGCGGGTTTCGCGCAGTGGAGATGGCTTTGTGGTAACGCCTTCCGCGCCTGTGTACTATTTGATTTGCTCCGACGGAAATCTCGTAACCAACCGCGACACACTGCAACGTGCGGGTTTCCTGCACTTCGACATTAACGCTCGCCCCGCAGAGCAACATTTTGGCGATATGCAACGAATGCTGGGGCTTGTGGCGGGTTGGGAAATGGAGTATCAAAATCAACTGCAAATTTACTATCTTAACCAAGGCAACCTAGCAATTTCCCGCGCCGCCGCCGACCTTGCAATTATCACGGTTTACGGGCTAAAAGGCGACGTGCCGAGTATGGCGGGGTTCGCGGGCAAGCGTGTGATAAACGACACGGGCGTTTTCGACGGCGTGTTGTATCTGGATACGTGGCAGTTTCTTCGCGCCCTTCGCAAAGAGGCGCACGAGACTTTTCGCAGTAACGCAACAGGTGTGCGAAATTCCCTTGCGCCCGAACATCCGACAAGCGTGTTGCAAAACGGATTTATCGCAAATTACAACACGGCGAAAGACATAGAGCGGGCGACATATCTTTTCCGCGTGTATTCCGAATACTACCGCGTAGACGCAAAATATCTTGCCGACAGAATCTCTCGCGCCGCGCCGAATTTGGCAATGGGCGTTATTTTGGACGTGCTGGGAATAGTCACCCGCTCGCCAAATGTGTCCCGACAAATGGCAATAAGCACAACCCTAAGCGCGGGGCAGAAAATCGTAGAAATTCTGCCGTCCGCGCTGTACGACTCCGACCTTCGCATGGCGGAAAATAATATCCGCCGCCACTTGGCAGAGTTTAACGCAACGGTTTTCAATCCGCGCTGGCAAGGCTACTGGGGAAATACCGATTTCATTCGCACACCCCTTGGCGCGTTAATGAATCAAACCATTATCATAAGTTGCCCCGTGAATGTCTCCGTGTATAACGCAGACGGCGCGTTAATAGGCCGCACAGAAAATCACGAAAAAACATATCTTACCGCCGCGCAATACAGCACCCCACTAACAATAATGACACAGGACACCGCAACAATTCTCATCTTCCCACACGAAAATAATTACCGCATACAAATATCCCCAACCGACAGCGGAACAATGACATATCATCAGTTCCGCATTTGCGAAACGGGAGACGTTTTATCCGAAACAATCGCAACAAACATCACAATAGAGCCGAACGAAAATTTCACGGTAAACCCCACCGACACAGCCGCAGACTATCAAATCCTGTTCGCAGATAACGCCCCGCCACAGGCAAGCGAACTGGAATTTCTAATCCGTGCCGCCCGCGCCCTTCTGGACGACACATGGCTATCCGAAAGCGGCACAGATATCCGCACGGAATTCTACTGGGCACCCAAACCCGCCCACACCGTTTTTCAAAACGCAATAAATTCCGCACAACAAACGCTGGACAATGAGGTGTTCCAATGATTATCAACAACACAGATATCGCAATAACCGCCGTAAACCCGTCAGGCTTCCCCACGGACGACCTGCCCGAAATTGCTTTTGTAGGCAAGTCTAATGTGGGCAAGTCGTCGCTGATTAATGCGATGCTTGGGCGCAAGCGGCTTGCGCGTACTTCGCGCCAGCCGGGAAAAACTCGCACAATCAATTTTTTTCATGTAGAACAAAAATTGTATTTCGTAGACCTCCCCGGCTACGGATACGCCCGCATAAGCAAAAGCGAGTCCGAAAAATGGGGCGCGATGGTAGAGGGCTATCTAAAAAATCGTCCGCAGTTAAAGCGGATTTTTTTGCTTATGGATATCCGTCACGAGCCGGGGCAAAACGACATTATGCTATACGAATGGTTCAAGCATTACAACCTGCCGTTTACGGCAATTGCAACAAAAAGCGATAAAATCAATCGTTCGCAATTGCAAAAACACCTTGCGGTAATTCGCCGCAAACTCGCCCTGCCCGAGCCGCCAATTCCGTTTTCAAGCGAAACGAAACAAAGCCGCGATACATTATGGGCGCAAATTCTGGACAACTGCGGCATAGATATGTTATGATGGAATCCAGAGGTGAGCGAATGCTTGATAATACTGAAAAAAGCGAACAAGGTAGCGGCGCGTTACCCGGTCATATTTACACAGGCAAAGTTCTAAAGATAAAGCCCTTTGGTGCAATTGTTTCTTTGCCCAACAGTGCGCCCGGTCTTGTTCACATATCACAAATTGCAAACGGCTTTATCCAAAGCGTTGCAGACGTACTTAACATAGGCGATGAGGTTGACGTTCGCGTAGTAAGCAATGACGCCGCCACGGGCAAAATTTCGCTCTCCATGAAAGACGTACCCCAACGCTTCGAGCATTACGGCGACGACGAAGAAGGCGAAGACGAAGAAGGCTTCTTCTACCGCAACGACCCACCACCCGTAATATCTGCCGCACAGGCCGCCAACTTTGAAGAAAAATTCAAATCTTGGCAGAAACTTTCCAACGAACGCATAGCGGGCATAAACCGCAGAAATAAGAGGAACAAACGGAGATAAGGCAAGACCTTGGGGCGTTGCCCCAAACCCCACAAGCCTTTGAAAAGGCTTGACCCAAACTTTGACTAAAAATCGCGCATTCGCGCGATTTTTGTTTTGTGTAGCCGTTTACCGCTAGTCCAAATTTAAAGTTTTTGTTCAAACTTTTTTCAAAAAGTTTGCGGGGTTTGGGGCAGAGCCCCAAGGTCTTTTTCACCTTCACAATCGTTGCGGAATACCATATACAATAATGCAAACGTGAAAGAGGACGGGAAAATGAAACAGGAACTTGTAGCGCAAATGCTTACGGATTTTGAAAGTGAATTGAATTTGTCGGGGGATTTAGCGCAAATGCAACCATGGGACATAATCATCGCAATGCGCGACCACCTTCCCCCGCACGAGCAAAAAGTGGCAGAGCTGTTTGTAAAACTTGGCGAGGCGCAGGAGATTTTGAACGAACTTCATGCGTAAAGCTGATGGAGAGCCTACAAACGGCTCTCTTTTTTTTGCGAGGGGTGATAATATCGCCAATGCAACTTTACAAAATATATATGCGAACATATAATGCATACATCTTTCCGAAAGGGGTTTTATCATGGTCAAAGACAAACAACTTGTTTTTAAACTGTATGAGCATGAGCATGAGCAGATACAGGAATATGCGAAGGGGCAGGGCAAGACCATAACCGGATTTATCATGGATTTAATACGTGAAGAAATTGAAAGTATCGAAGATGAAAAAGACGTTAGAGCGGCATTAAACAGCAACGAACCAAGTATTAGTTGGGCTGAACTGCGTAAGGAGCTGAATTAATGACGTATTCTGTTCAGTTTGCAGGTGCGGCGGCAAGACAATACCGCAAATTAGACGCTTTTGCTAAGCGGCAGATAGATAACTATATCGCCGAATATTTAGAGGGAACAGCCAACCCAAGAGAATATGGGAAGCCATTAAAAGGTCGTTTAGTGGGCTTTTGGCGGTATCAAATCGGTGATTATCGTTTAATCGCGGATATTCAAGATAATGTTTTTACTATCTGGGTCATGAAAGTGGGACACAGGCGAGAAGTCTACCGATAACAGGGGGGACAAACTGTGGTACTTAACCAAGCGGGAAAACTCACTGCCGATGAGTCGTTTACTTTTGAGGAGTCTTACGGGCGATTAAAAGCCATGTGTACATTTATTGCGACAAACATCACGCGAGACATTGGGCTTGCGGAGGATGTTGTTCACAATGCGTTTGTAAAAATCATGGAGCATAGGGATAGGTATTTCGCGCTACCTGTCCCAAAGCGCGATGCATATATTGTTGTAATGGTTAAGAACAGGGCGATTGACACAATGCGCAGCAAGGCAAGCAGCGCGATTTCAACGGACGATTTAAGCGAAAAAGAATGGGAATCCATTGCCGTCTCGGATGTGGAAAAAGCCTACGAAGACAAAGAGGGCTACGGCAATTTATTAAAACTGATAAAAGAACTGCCGCCGCTGTATCAAGTGGTTTTTGAAATGCGTTACCTTGAGGGGTTCAGCAATGATGAAATCGCGGAAATTCTTGGTATTAAGAAATCGGCGGTTGCGGTGCAGTTAAAACGGGCAAGAGAAAAGATGCAGAAAAAAATCGGTGCAAAGGCTATCATTATCATGATATGCATTGCCGTTAGCGCGCTTATGTTCAACGGCGATGTGCGGGCGGCAACCTTGGGGCGATTAATAAATTGGTGGCAGAATCTGTCTGTTTTGACCTTTCACGGACAAGACAGCGACAGCAGTTTAAGGCATTATTTTTGGACGCCCGAATATGTACCAAGTGATTTTCATGTGCAGTTTTCCGAACAGTATTATGACGCGCACACGGGCGCGTTTACGCAGATAAATTTTGCAGGCGAAAATCTGTTTATCATGTTTTCCGCGCATTGGATGTGGTGGTTTGAGGACGGCACTACAGGCGGCGGACGCGGAATACCCACAGACGACATCGACCACACCATAATGGAACACAACGGCGTAACCTATCATGTAGTCGTGGCGCAGACCCAAGAAGCGACAGCACGGTTGGGCGGGCTTCCCGTCTCTGTTTTTTGGGAACACAGGGGCTTTGAGTTTCAGATACTGGGCAATGCAGAACCCGACCTTCTTGTAGATATGGCACTGTCCGTCGAACCTGTCCGATAAGTTTGTTATTTTATGGATGGCTCAATCGTTATATTAGTAAAGGAGGGATTTTTGTGAAGGTAAACACAGGATTTACGGTAAGCACACCGCCGCCAAGAATGGCCGAACCGTCTCGTGGCGAGCGTTGGGCGGGGTTTGAAGGATACGCAGAGGATATTTTACGCTCTATGCGAGAGGCAGGATTTTCCGAGGAAGAAATTGCGGCTCGCAGATTGCACCGCGAAATGGGTTCGCGGGTAGACAGCAACACGGTAATGCAAAATTTTATGTACCAACGCGCAAATGGTACGGGCAGTCGCGCCGAAGGTACATTCCGCATGGGGCCGCCTCCCGCGTCTCATCTTGCAAACACAGAAAACATTTTGCAAGAACTCCTTGCCAATGCGCAAAATGAACCCGACGAGTTACACCGCACTCATTGGATTAATGCGTTACAAAACCTATTATCCGATACGCGAAACATGATGAATGGCAGTATATTCAGCACGTCTGTGTAGTGCGGACAGCTCTTAAACGGAGGAACGGACATGGATATCAACAATGCGAACAATCCCAGCTATGTGCCGCAGTATGCAACGTGGCGCGGCGAAACCGTGCGCAATACAAACGGGCTTACGCAAGAGGTGTTGCTTAGGCGAAAATTAAGCCTTGAAGTAAACGCCCGAAGCGACCCAAGCGGCAGGCTAATGAACTCACACATAAATCAAATAAATGCCATGCGTTTAAATGCGCAAAGTATCGGCAATGCGGCGCGTTCCGGTATTAGTATCGGTACACCAACCGCGGCAATGGAAACCCTTAACGGTCGGCGGATTGATGCCATCCGACAGCTTATGGCGGAACAAGAAGAAGGCTCGCTTGCAATGGACATTCTTGGCGGGATGCTGGAACAAGCGCAATCTCCGCAGTCTAACGCGCCAACAAATATCCGTTACGCTGTGCGACCGAGCGGCGGTTTTGACGCAACGGTCTAGTATCGTGTTTTTGGCTTACGCGCTTGCGCGCAAATTGCCGCCACTGTATAATAGACCTCTTCCGAAACCTATCAACGCCGTCTTTGCGGTCAATTTTCCGCAATCCTGCGTCGGTTGCTCCTAGCGAACGCTCCACGTTCGCGTTGTCGCTACCTCCTTGTCTTGCGAAAAATTGCCTCGCAAATTCGGCATTGCTAGGCTTCGGAAGAGGTCTAATATTCCCATTACAATTTGATGTTGGGAGCAAAAACATGAAGGCAGTGGCAAACTTAAAGTTCATATTGCAATACATTATCAAACCGCGAACCACGGGCGCGATTCTGCCCAGTTCGCGGTTTTTGGCGCGGAAAATGGTAGCCGATATCAATTTTGCAACGGCAAAATGTGTGGTGGAATACGGGCCGGGTACAGGCGTCTTTACGGAAGAACTCCTGCGCAACCGCAATGAAAACACCGTTTTGCTTCTTATCGAACGCAATGAGGACTTCTGCAATATCCTGCGCGAAAAATACAGCGGCATTCCCAACCTTCACATAATTGAGGACTCTGCGGAAAATATCGGTGCGCACCTGCAAGCCCACGGCTTCACCCACGCTTGCCGCATTTTGTCGGGTTTGCCATTCGCAAGTCTGCCGCCCCAAATCTCCGAAAATATCTTGACGGAAACAAGAAAATTCCTTTCGCCCCAAGGCAGTTTCACCACATTCCAATACACCCTGTTCAAGAAAAAAATCTTCGCCCGCTACTTTTCCAACCTTGCCGTAAAGCGGGAGTTTCGTAATGTTCCGCCTGCATATATTCTAACTTTTCGACATTAGGCGGGGTTTCACCCCGCACCCCACGAACTTTTTTGAAAAAAAGTTCGACAAAAAACTTTAACATGGACTAGCGATAAACTATATCGTATTCCCAAAACCGCGCGAATGCGCGGTTTTAAATTAAAGTTTTGATGAAACTTTTTTAAAAGTTTCCGGGGTTCGGGGCAGAGCCCCGAGAACTTAAAAAAGGAGTTGTTAAAATGATTTATCGCACGTGCAAAGCATCGGGCAACAAATTGTCTGCGCTGGGGTTTGGCTGTATGCGGTTTCCGCAAATGGGCGGCGAAGCGGAACGAATGGTTTTGGCGGCAATTGAGAGCGGCGTAAATTTTTTCGACACGGCGTATATTTACCCGAACAGCGAGAAAACGCTGGGCGCGATTTTGAACAAGCACGGCTTGCGCCAAAAGGTTTTTATTGCAACAAAAATGCCGATTTCTATGACAAAAAGTTATGCGGATTTTGATAAATATTTCAACGAGCAACTGCGCCGCCTTAAAACAGATTATATCGACTATTATCTGATTCACAACATAAGCAATTTTACGCAATGGGAAATGACGCGGGAACTGGGCATTTTTGAATGGCTTGCGGGCAAAAAAGCGAGCGGGCAAATTCGGCACGTCGGGTTTTCGTACCACGGAAGCGGCGAAGACTTCCCGCGTGTGCTGGATTCGTATGCGTGGGAATTTTGTATGCTGCAATACAATTACTACGACGAAAATTATCAGGCAGGGAAAAAGGGACTGCAACTTGCTTCAGAAAAAGGCCTTTCTGTTTTGGTAATGGAACCGCTGTTGGGCGGACGCCTTGCAACAGGCTTGCCGAAAAAAGCCGAAGAAGCCTTCCGCGCCGCCGACCCGAAAAAGTCGCCCGCAGAACACGCATTTCGATGGGTTTGGAATCACGAAGAAGTAACCGTTACCCTAAGCGGCATGACAAGCGAAAAACAGGCGCGGGAAAACATACACGCTTTTTCAAACTTCACCCCATTGCAACCCGCCGACCTCTCCGTTTACGCCCAAGTAATAAGCATCTTCCAAAAGTCCTTCAAAGTAAAATGCACGGGCTGTAATTACTGCCTGCCCTGCCCAAAGCAAATCGACATACCCGCACGGCTTTCCGCCTACAACGCAAGCTTCGCCCAAAGCTATTTCACAGGCCTTCTCATGTACTACACAGGTATGGGAATAATGTCCCGCAACCCAATATCCGTACACCTTTGCAACAACTGCGGCAAGTGCGAAAAAAATTGCCCCCAACACATCCCCATCCGCAAAGAACTAAAAAAAGTAGCGACCCGTTTTGAGTCGCTACCGTTTCGGTTGTTATTAAAAGCCGTCAAGTTTGTGTTGCGGTAAGGCTAGGCATCATTATCCTCCTCGGCAAAAGCACCTTCAACATCGTCGTCGCTGTCGTCGTCGCCTTGGCCGTAATCGCCGCCGTTTCCGTTTCCGTTATCGCCACCGTTGCCGTTGCCATTGTCACCGCCGTTTCCGCCGTTGTCGTCGCCATTATCACCATTTCCGTTACCGCCGTTGCCATTATCTCCGTTGCCGTTGTCACCATTGCCATTGTCGCCGTTATTTCCGTTGCCGTTGTCACCATTGCCATTGTCGCCGTTATCTCCGTTGCCGTTGTCACCATTGCCATTGTCGCCCGGGTCGGGAGAGGGTTGCGGTGCGGGTTGATTACCGCCGCCGCCGTTGGGTGGGGGTGACGGAACGGGTGAGGTTGTTACGTCGCTTTGGTTGCTGAGGAACATATAGGTGTACCTGCCAAACCTGCCGACGCCGATGAATAAATGTTCGGAGCGCAGAATGAAATCCCTATGCCCTGCCGAACCCATCCAGCCGTTTACAACGGCTTGGGAGGTAGTGTGACCTGCCGCGCCTGCGCCTGCGTTAAAGCGGATTGTTCCGCCGAAAGCTTCTGCAACATTGCGGGACGCGCCGTGATTGCCTGTGCCTGTTGCGTAAGGGCCGCGGTTATGCCCAAGACCCGTGCGAAGGTCGTTTAAAATTTGCGTGTAAAATCTTGCCGCGTGCATTAGCGCGGAACATTCGGTTACGATATTAAGCCCCGCATTGGTGCGTTCTTGATTTATGCGGCGGATAACATCGTTTTCAAATGTGGAAGCCCCGCCCTGATTGTAGTAATCGTTAATCCATTGCTGGCGTTGTGTCTCGTTAAGACGCCTGTTTTGCAGGGTGATGGAAGAAGGATATCTATCGCTTGGGCGCGGAGAAGGTGACGGAGACGGGCTGGGCGACGGAGAAGGTGACGGACGCGGCGTGGGGGTTGGCGAAGGACTTGGTGATGGCGAAGGTGTAGGCGTCGCGCCCGGTGAAGGCGTAGGGGTTGCGCCCGGCGTTGGTGTAGTGCCGGGGGAAGGCGTTGCGCCGCCCGGCGTTGCCTGTTGGTACACATATGACTCTACAATAACTGCGCGTTCATAGTCGCACCAATCCACAAAAACGCCGATGCTTTCCAGCGGAAAACGAATTGGCACAAGGGTCCTGTCGTTGATAATTTGCGGCGGAACATCAAGTTCATATTCCACCCCGTTTGTGGTAAATACATATTGGTTTAGCCGAAGTATCAGCGTATAGTCTGCCCGCGACATAATAACCGCCCGCGACACACTGTCCCAGAAAACTTCAAAGCCCAAGGCTTCAAACACACCGCGGACAGGTACCAAAGTGCGGTCGTCAACAATAACGGGGAACTGGTCTTGAAAATGAACCCACTCGCCATCTACGGAAACGTGGATTCCTTGATAGACCGGCGCGGCAAACGTCATCACACCGACAGCAAAAACAAGCGCGACCGCAAGCGCAACTGCTCTTCTAAAATGACTCATAAAACTTCATCCCCTAAATCAGACTTCTTGCATAACTCGACTGTCCAAGAAGTTTGTTATTTACCCGAAACCGTAATTCCGTCCACGCAACACCACGGCAAAAGCGTACTGCCGTTTGCCACACGTTCCTGCGAAATTGCGGTAATGTTTTTCAAGGCATCTAATATATTAAATGAAATCATGGTTTCTTGCAATGCGTCGGAGATTTTTCCATTTTTAATCAGAAAACTGTTTTTTGCCACGCCCGAAATATCGCCGGACGCACCGGGCGAACCGCCTGAAAATCTGTTAAGCAAAATACCGTTGTCAACGGATTTTATAATCTCATCCAGCGGAACATCGCCCGCAAGCACTTCCATATTATAGGAAGATGTCGGGTTAAGCGGCTTGCCCGTTTTATTAGCTCCGTACAACGAAAGCGCGAACGACTTTAAAACGCCGTCCTTAATAAAATCTACATCTCGCGTTACAAAACCGTCGTTAGTATATCGCGGACCCGTCAAAATTTCTTTGATAAGCGGCGCGGCGCGGAAGGTCAATTTTTCAGACGCAACCTTTGTGTCCAGCGCGTCTTTCCAGCGGCTTGTGCCCTCGATAAGCGGGCGGTCGGAAATAAAATTGCTTAAAATCGTATCCCAAAGCAAATCCGCACAGGCGGGCGTCACGATAATTTTGCCCGTAAATTTTTCATCTACAGGGCGCGGATTGGTAGAACGCTCCGCTTCTTCCAGCAATGTGCGGTGCATTCCCGACTGCATAAACGGCGTAGTAGGCTTCAAAAAATTCGCCCCGTCATAGTTAAATGACGAACTGCTTTCGCCCTCCTTGCCCACAAACATACTGTTAAAACTGTAACTTTCCCACTTCGCGCCAAAACACACGCCATTGGTATTTACATACGCTTCCTCCGAAGATTTCAGGGCGGACGAAAATCCTTCAATTATAATTTTCGGAAGCTCGTCCCGTACCTGCTCCAGATACTCCTTGCTACGCTTAAACAGACCGTCAATATCATTCGTCATTTCTTCCATTACAAAGTCCTTGTTTTCCACCAGCGGCGCGATATCTTCCGCTTCGTCGGGCTCTGCCGCTTTCGCAAGCTCTACGCAATTACGTGCCGCTTCGTCCACACTGCCCTTGTCCAGCTTGTTAATAGACACAACGCCTTTGCGCCCGCCAACCAAAGCCTTCATTGCCAACCCATTATCAAATGTAGTTCCCAACAACGTAAATTCATTCGCTTCAATATTAAACTCATCTTTCCGCGCTTTTTCCACCCGACAAGATGCTTTGTCCGCACCCGCTTTTTTTAACGCTTCCAGTGCGTAATTTGCTATGTCTTTCATTCTCATGTCTCCTTCTAAAAACAAGTTCTCGGGGGCTTTGCCCCCGAACCCCCACAAGGGGACAAGTCCCCTTGACCCCTATCTCTAAAATCCGCGCAGGACGGGCGGGAATGCAGAGTATTGCGGGAACAAACGCGGGCTACACACGCGAACCGTAGCTTGGTGTGGAGGGGTTCTTTTAAAGGCGTTTTCTTTGCCGGCTAAAAGAACCCCTCCATACCAAGCGCGCAAGACGCTTCCGTGGGTCTCCGCTTTACAAAAATCACAAACCGCAATGCTCTGCATTACCGCCCGCCGACGTTCATCTCGCAGCGGAGTGCGGGGCCGCCCATGCCTGTTGTCATGGGCTGTTTTTTTCCGCAGAAGCCCGAGATTTCCCAAGACATATCGTCGGAAACCATGTCTACGGTTTTAAGCATCTCGAAAGCCACGCCGCTTATGGTTGTTTCGCGGATAGCGCGTCCCAGTTTTCCGTTTTTGATTTCGTAACCAAGGTCAACGGAGAACATAAATTCGCCTGTAGAATCGGCTTGCCCGTTGCCTGTTTTAACAAGGTAGTAGCCGTCGTCTACGCTTGCGATAAGGTCTGAAAGCTTGTCTTTGCCCGGATGAATTACCGTGTTGCGCATACGAATTAACGGCTCGTCCGAGTATTCAAATGCGCGGGCGTTCCCCTGCGGCTTAACGCCAAAATGCCGCGCACTTTCGCGGCTGTGCATATATCCTTTTAAAATTCCGTTTTCGATAAGAATTGCGTCCTCGGCGGGAGTGCCTTCATCGTCCACATAAATGGGAAGCGGCACGGGTTTGCCAAAGGCAGTGTGCGCAAAGTCTGTCATGGAAATTAGTTCGCTTGCAACTTGCTTATTCAAGTTGTGCGCCGCAACCGAACCGCCCAAAACCATATCTGCTTCAACAGTATGCCCCACCGCTTCGTGGGAAAGCATACCCGCCAAATCTGGGTGAAGCACACATTTGCGAATGCCCGCATTTGCGTAAACACCCTCACGTTTTTCCATCAGACTCTTATATAATTCTTCAAGTTCTTGCTCCAACATATGCGGCTCTTTAAAATATTCGTCAAACCGCCCAACATGGCTGAATCCCTTGAAAAGTTCCACAGGAACTCCGTCCGAAGTATCCGCCGTAAGCCAAACATACACCATGGAACGCGGCTGAAAAAAATGCGAATCCGCGCCGTTGGAAACCGCCAGTAGCTTCTCCATACAAAGCGCGTCTGCAACAATTGTGCGGCTGGAAATATTTTTGAACTTCTTTACCACAAGCTCGTCCAAAACACGCGCATAGTCAATCAAAATATTTTGCGGAATATCCTCGAAAATGGGTTTCTTCAATTCAACCTTCGCAGGCGGGTTTTCAATGTCGGGCAGCGGCGGCTCGCCCCTGCCGATATTTTTATCCATGAAAGCCGCGTTTTCCGTTGCCGCTTTCAGCACGTCGCCGACACTTTCTCGCGTGTACTCCGCCCCCGAAGCAAAACCGTAAGTGCCGCCCCTGTACACCCTTGCGCACACGCCGCCCTTTTCCGTCTGCGTGTTGCCAACCATATTGCCCGCCAGCATCACTACCCGCTTATTTGTATTAACCTGCGCCCTCAATTCCGTATGGTCGCTGAATTTTTTTTTGCTCTCCGTCAAAAAATCTTTTAGCATGAGTGCCTCCTAGTTTAAGTTCTCGAGTTCTCGGGGACTTTGTCCCCGAACCCCTACGAACTTTTTTGAAAAAAAGTTCGACAAAAAACTTTAACCTGAAAACCGCGTATGCGGTTTTCAAAGATAGGGTCAAGGGACTTGTCCCTTGTGGGGGTATTGGGGGCAACGCCCCCAAGGTCTTATTACTAATCCACAATATTTCTGAAAATTATTTCGTTTGGGCGCACCATGCCGCGGCGACGGGCAAGGTATTCCATGTAGGCGTCGCTGTCGAAAAAGGTTAGTTGAATTTCAAGTTGTTCTGCGGTTGCCTGTGCTTCGGCAATGGCGGAATAAACGCGGGTGCGTTCTGCCTGTAGAGCGTTGTATTCGTCCATGTGGCTTACAAAAAGACCGCCAAACATTACAAGAATGGCAGACCAAAAAATTATATAGAGGGTTATAACGATTGGGTTTTCCTTTTTCCGTTTTTCGGGATTCATCTTAGTATCACACCTTCTTGCGCAGAATAAACCAGTTTCTCGAAGTTTTTTTCAGCCTTATTTTGCCATAACGCAAAAGGCGGCACAATCCCGAACGTACTTTCCCGTGTAACTTTTTGGCTGGCGGAGAAACAGCGTTTATCAACAAACGAAGTGGTGCAAAAATTATGCGGAAAGCGGCGGCAACAACTTTTTTCAAGTAATTGATTACGGAAACGCAAACGGTGATTACAAGCCGCGACAAAATTGCAAAATAAAGGGCTAGCCCGCAAGCGGCACCCAGTATGGCAAACAGGCGAATTTCGCCAAAATTATAATGCAACATGAAATAAAACATACCGCCCGTGACCACAAGCCAAAAAAATAAATCCTCCAGTTGAACCGCAATTGAACTTTTTGCAAGAACAGGAACGGTTTTGCGAAGGATTCTGAAAACATCGAAAAAAAGACCAATACCCGCGCCCATAAGCACGGTGAAAAAAAACAGCAACGCCTGCCCGCTCATGCTGAGGATGGCGGCGGTTTCCCCTGTCGTCATTTAAACAGCCGCCCCATAAAAGATTTGCTTTTGCCTGCCGCGCCCGGGTTCTCGTAAGAGACGCCGTCTATCTCGCCCGTTACGGAAAGCTCGCCGCTTTCCAAGTTAATTTTTTTAACGTGCAAATTAACCCCGCGTATGATAATTACGCCCATTTCCGTTTCGCCAATCACGCTTTCTTCGTCAAAAGAAATCACGTCTGTTACGCCTGTAACGGTAATGCTTTCGCGCTTGTCGATGGTAAGCCCGTGCCGCGATACAGAACGCTTGCGTTCTTCCCCCGGCATACGCATTGGTGCTTGTGTCATAAAAAACCCCTCCTTCATCGTGTTACATTATATGGACAGGGCGTAGAATTTATGACAGAATATTGGAAATATGGGACTAGACAAAAAATGCCGTGCATATTACAATACCGTAGTTTAAGGAAGTTTTTTGGAAGGATAGATGTTAAATGATGGCTAACCGTCGTTCGCGAAACGGTATGCGACTGATATATATTACATTTTCTGTCTTACTTGCGATTCTTTTTGCATATGCGCCCGCGCAAGTTTTTGCAACAACTCATACGGACGGTATTGACGCTATTTTGATAATCGACACAAGCGGCTCTATGCGCACGGCAGACCCTGAGCGCATTACGCTGGAAGCCGCGTCGCTGTTTATGGATATGATGGAAACGCGCAATTCTCGTATCGGAATTGTGGGCTTTTCGGGCAGTTTACATTCCGTTATGCCGCTTACGCCCATAAGCGACCCGTCAACACGGGACAGAATTAGGCAAACCATTTCGGGTTTTGTGTACCATGGCTGGACGGATATTGGGCTTGCAATGCGAGCCGCCGCCGAAATGCTTTTGGACGACCCCCGCCCCGAAAACAGCCCCATGATTTTGCTTTTCACAGACGGCAGAATAGACCTTCCCGACAACTGGACAAATAACCGCACAATCGAAGCATCCTATGCAGACGCATGGTGGGCGGTAGACGCAGTGGGCGATTTCGCCGCCATCTACACAATCGGATTAAACCACGACGACGGCCTAAACGAAGAATTTTTACATGAAATCGCAGAGCGCACAAACGCCAAATCATACATTGCAAACGAGGCAGATGTTCTGCCCCAGATTTTCAACGAAATCTTTGCATCGCACATACGCTCTTCCATCACAGAAATTGCCACAATAATAGCAGACGGGGAAACCTATTCAGAAGTACTTATCCCCATCCCAAGCCTTTTTGTGGCGGAAGCAAATATCATTATGCTTTCTTCTCGCCAAATTCCAAGCATACGCCTTTTCGACCCATCAGGGCGTGAGGTGCCGCTCGGGGACGAGCCATACGCCCTAACATACGCCAACCGCTATTCCATGATAAAGGTGCTTTCGCCCATGGTTGGCGATTGGCTTCTTCAAGTTCGCGGCTTGCCAGAGGACAGAATCACCATCAATTTGATATATAATTACAACGTGAATGTTTCTCTTTCCGTAACCCAACCCAACGCCGAATCAGGCGCGCTTTTCTTTGACCCGTACTTGCCCATAGCGGTGCAAGCGGGTTTTATTTCTACGTTGCCGTCATCACATTTTCAGCCTCTTTTTGATGAGTCCACGGTAGAGCTTTCCGTTTACGATATGCAACAAAATCGCGTTGCCACATTCCCAATGGTAACGGCGGGTTCGGCTTTTACGCTGGATTTCGCCCTTGACCCGCCGCAA